>MFYY01000147.1:2992-7330 GCA_001787855.1 Candidatus Riflebacteria bacterium GWC2_50_8
TGGCATCCTCGTAGACCATTCCTGCCGGCGATTCATCCTTGTGACCAACCGGCTGGTCGTCAACGAAAAAGAAGATCGTACCGTCGGCTTTTTGCCCGAAGAGATAGATGAAACGATATTTCGGGTTGACATCACTCATGGCGCCAAGCTGCTTTTTAAGCCGTAAATAATCGGGGCTATTCAGGTCTGTTTCTGTGCCAGAAAGTGCCTGAAGACGTTCGGAATTCACAGAATTAGCCACCAGCCGCGTCTGTGTCAGCAGCTCTGTGCGCATGCTCCGGTCTGCGCGCGCAACGATCCAGTATGTAAAAAAATAGCGGTTATCAGCACTATAGCTGCTGCACCGACCATTTTCTTGTCAGTTTTTTTGTTCTGGTTCACCATTGGTTCGTTGATCCGTTCCAGATTAACCGGACAGTGCATCAGCTACTGTGATAATATATAGTAACGCCATGTAGACTGGTAGACAACAGGGCAACAGGAAAAGTATACAGAAAGACTGTAAGCAAATCAAAGATTTGAGGAACTTGTCTGGCTGCGATAATGCCTTCCCGAACTAGAATCTACAGGGCAAACATACCTGATTCGAAGAACTTTTCGCTGAAGACAATTTTCATAGTAATTTCAACTTCTACCATGCTCAAAGAGACAATCATGTTCATGATCGTCTCTTTGAGCATGTGTTGATTTTATTGATCATCTGGCGGGGGCGTCAGAAATCGTTTGCAAAACATTTTCAAAATTGCAGCAAGACTGCTTGTGAATTCTTAAAATTCCTGTGGCCGGGCCAGGAATTCATTAAATTCGGCGTCAATATCTTTCCAGGGTAATTCCGCTCTTTTCAGGAAAAAATAACCTTCAAGCTTGTGATAATATGGCGAAAATGGCTCGCCATCACGCTGATTCAGAAAGTTGTTAGCGCAAAATACTGGCAATGACAGCTTATTCCAATCCGTTGCTTTTAAATAATGGTGATCGGCAATGACTTTCGAAAGATAATCAGGAAAATTCCAGCTGTTGGCAAGAATGCTGCCAATGCTTTGGTGTTCTGTTCCAAACACCACAAGTTCCGCCAGATAACTTGGGTTCTTATCAACTCTTATCAGATGTTGCACTTTTTCATATTGTTGCGGGAAAAAGAATGCTAATGCCTGGCGTCCGACATCATGCAGCAGCCCGATCAGCCTGATTTTGGCACATTCAGCCTGTGAAGCTCCAGCCGATTGAGCGATGTATTCGGCCAGTTTCGCGCAATCCTGGCCATGTTCGACCGTGTCCTTCTGCACTCCGAAAAAATTACCGACACTGTTATAGAAATTGTATATGAATATCTGACGCAGAGGGGCGAATCCAAGAGTTACCATGGCCTGCTGTAAAGTTTCCGCTTTTGAGCTGCGCATGAAATAAGAAGAATTGGCCGTGCGAAGAATTTGGCTGCATAACCCCGCATTGTTTTGCAGCATTTTTTCCAATTCTGGAAAGTTCGCATCTGGCGAAGCAACATGCTGAATTAGTTTGTAGGCCTCGGTATTGAGAATAGGAACATCTCGCAACTGCGCTATCAGAAGGCGAAGGGTTTCATCTCCGGCATGGGACAAAGTAGCACTTTTAGTGGTTGGAAAAGTCTGCAGCCCAATTTTATTACATTTTGTTACAAACTCAGGTTTCGTAACAATGACCTTTATTTTGGTTCGGGAAGAAACGTCTTCCAGACGCGTAAACAATTCCTCTGAAGCTTCTGAGAGTTCTAAAAAATTTACCAGCGCGCATTTACTGCTGGACAGATGTGAGAAGGCGCGAAAAAGCTCTGAATCAGTGCTCGCGACGGCTCCCGAAATGGTGATCTGGGTGATTCCACCTTCATTTGTGCTTATCTGATATTCTGCCATCCGCGCATCCTTGTGATTAGGCGTTTATACTACATTTAGAATATGAAAAAAGAGAATCTTGATCTTTCCGAGTTGCCTGTTGAAAGCGATGGTCCACATTGCCCGTTATCCAAAACTTTAATAAAATATATCTTACCACGTCAACTCCTCTGAGTCACGCATTAGCCCAAATATCACCGGCTTCTGAAATTAAAGTGAACTTTTGTTGTGTGCATTTCGTTATTGGCCGTATTGGTGATTTCAAATCTTCTGGACGTCGGACAGTCAGTTGATTCGCTGCAATAATAAGCTAAGCAGATGCTCGCACGACCTTGCTTTTAAGAAGATCCTGTATCTGGGAAGGCGTGTGACCAGTTTCTGCCAGAATCGAATTTGTGTGCTGACCGATGGCGGGTGCCTCATTCGACGGGTCAATGTTTTTGCTGTCGAAAAGTCCCGGATAACATATCTGGTGCATGTTTCCCCATGCACTGTCATTGATCTCCCTTATCATGCCACGATGTTGAATTTGCGGTTCGGCAAAGGCTTCGCCGACGCTGCGGACTGGTGTAAAACAGCAGTCGCAGTCGCGCAACGCTTCTTCCCATTCTGACAATGATCTGGAAGCAAAGAGTATTTTGAGTTCATCAAGCAGCAGGGCAGGGTTCTGTTCTGATTGCCTGCGGATTTCAAGCAGGTCGGAGCGCTCGATTTTTTCTGTGAAGTTCTGGAAAAGCTTGTCTTCGATAGCTCCAAAAAACACGGCGCGCCCGTCTGCGGTCTGGTAGGTGGCGTAATAGCCGCGCCCGCCGTTAAGCCATTCGCGCCCGGGCTGCATCTCGTTGGCGTCGGCGCTGAATTTGCTCACGTAGATCTGGTTTAACAGCACGGCGGCATCGAGCATCGAACCGTCAAAAACAGCTGGGCGAGCTGTAGATTGAGGATTTCTGCGGCCAAGCAGCATTCCCATGGCTGTGCAGGCAGCGATCAGTCCGGCGGTGATATCGACCGCCTGAATTCCGGTTGGCGAGGAGATACCGCGTTCTGAATCGCCATTGTGGCTGAGAGTGCCGGCCATAGCCATGCAATTACCGTCATGTCCAGCCTGCAGATGACATGGCCCGCTGAGGCCGAAAGCCGAGATCGGCACGCTGATCAGCTCTGGATTTATCTCTGTGGCAGTTTTCCCGATCAGCTTCTGCAGAAAACCTGGGCGATTGCCGTCGATATAAACATGAGACACTTGCAAAAGTTTCTCAAAGACTGCGACGCCCTCGGGTTCCTTGAGATTTACTGAAATACTCTCAAACCCGGCATTCAGCGCTCTGAAATATGCGCTGATGCGACCGCCGGGACCAGTGAAAAACGGCGGAACATGGCGAAACAGATCGCCTCCGGGCGGCTCAATCTTGATGACGCGGGCGCCGAGATTGCGCAAAAACCAGGCGGCGAGAGGCCCGGGAATATAATGGGCGTTAAGAAGTATGGTGTAGCCTTTTAAACAATCCAGCTGCATTTCTGTTCCTCATCAAAAAGATTTGTGTGCATATACATTGCGCAGATCAGCTTATTATAGTAATTCCACTATTTCGTTCGGAAATACCTTCAGCATTGTCATGCTTTGTTTTTCGTGCTCGTAATCATTGTCGCTGGCAATTACAAAAGAAACTCTGGTGCCTGGTCATTTGCTGCGACTGACGAGCCGGACGACAGCTTGTTATTGCTTGCCATAATACTCGCGCAGGCGTTTGATGCCTTCTGCGATGCTGACGCGTGGCTCGTAGCCAAGATCGCGGCGGGCGGCGGAAATGTCGAACCAGTGCGCGGTCGACAGTTCGCCGGCGACCCAGCGGGTGATCGGCGGTTCGCCCTTGATCCTGAAGGTTTTATAGATGAATTCGCAACACAGCCCGATAAACCAGGCGATTTTGGGCGAAATGGTCGCGGTGACTGGCGCGCAACCAGCGGCGCCGATGATCAAGTTGGTAATCTCAGAAATCGGCCGCGGGTCAGAATTCGTAATAAAATAGGCCTTGCCGGCAATCTTGCTGCCAACGAACAGGCGTTCGGCTGCAAGTATATGGGCGTCAGCAGCATTATCGATATAGACGGTGTCAACCTTGTTTTTGCCATCGCCGACGAATTTGAGACGACCGGCCCGGGCGCGCGAAACCAGGCGCGGGCCAAGATTGGTGTCGCCGGGACCCCAGATCAGGTGTGGTCTGAGCGCAACTGTGGCCAGTTTATCTGAGTTGCTTCTTAGAACCTTTTTTTCAGCCATGCTTTTGGTTTGCGGGTAGTAAGCGTCATAATGGTCGGGGTAAGGCATGCTCTCGTTGAGACCTTCGACATTGCCATGTGAAAACACGACGCTTGGCGAACTGGTGTAGATCAGACGACTGACCTTGTGCTTCTGACAGGCCTTGAGAACGTTGAGTGTCCCCTGGTAATTAATGCGTTCGTATTCTGA
>MFYY01000147.1:7376-7625 GCA_001787855.1 Candidatus Riflebacteria bacterium GWC2_50_8
GCGTCAGAAACTTCGCCCTGAAAAATTGTACACCCGGCCTCGGTGAGATCGGGGTAGTCCTTGCGACAAAGAATGCGAACCTTTAAGCCTTTTGCAAGAAGCTGTTTTACGATAGCCCGGCCAAGAAAGCCGCTGCCGCCGGTAACCAGAGCCACCTGTCCGGCGCTGAGTTCGTGTTTCTGTTCGTTCATCTCTTGCCTCCCGTCAAATGCGTCCTTTCAGCTTTTCTGCGGCCCATTCAGATAGTTT
>MFYY01000147.1:7636-11368 GCA_001787855.1 Candidatus Riflebacteria bacterium GWC2_50_8
GCAGTATGAGGAAACTTGCTGCCGATCTGCGCAAGTTCGGTGATCAGTTTTTCAGTGTTGACTTCGGCAACACTTTTTTCGAGTTCGACGCAGATGACCGGCACCTGATGCTCCTTTTCGCCGATTCCGGCAAGGGCTGTTCTGAAAACATGCGAATGCTGGTTAAACACCCGCTCACAGGGAATCGAGAACCAGGTCTCGTTATCGCCGATCACACGGTGTGATTTACGGCCGCAGAACCAGACGCGACCCTGTTCATCAATGCGGCCGAGATCGCCCATGCGATGCCAGATTTCGTCGCCTTCGGCGATTTTGGCGAGCATCGTGCTTTCAGGGCGGCAGTAGTATTCGCGGGTCACAATCGGTCCCTTTGCCGTTATTTCGCCAATCTGTCCCTGTTCAACAACGAGATCGTCGTTCCACTGCGTTATCGGCTCGTCGCTGATTTTAATAATTCTTACCTGCACGTTCGGGTTCGGGTAGCCGACACAGGTGCCGCCGCCGGCATCGGTTATCGGTGCGGTTTCGCCCAGTATCATGCGGCTGCCGATCGAACTTACCGGTAGAGCTTCGGTCGCGCCGTAAGGTGTGAAAATTTCGCAGTTTTCCGGGAGCATGCGGTGAAAGCGCTGTAGAATGTCATTGCGAGCGGGTGCGCCACATGACAGAACAAGCCGCAGCGAATTCAGCGTAACCGAATTCTCGACGCCCCAACGGCTCAGAGTGTCGATCAACGCAGGTGAACCGAACATTGAAGTGGCGCCGTTATCGTTGATGGCTTCGGTAAGCTTTCGTGGATCAGCCTTTGCCGGCTTGGTCGAGTCCATGTCGGGGATTATAGCGGTCATACCCAGGCAGACATCAAAAAGCGCAAACAATGGAAAGGTCGCGAGATCGACGTCGTCGGCCGTGAATCCGTAGGTTTCCTGAATGAACTTTACCTGGCTGCAGAGAATGCCATGCGTATAAACCGCGCCCTTGGAAATGCCGGTGCTGCCAGAAGTAAACATCAGCGCTGCCATTTCATCGCGTGGCAGCATCTGGATCTCGTAGGCTGAGGCGTCGTTGTCGCGCAGGTCATAAAATTTATGTCCACCCCAGAACAGCCGTGGGCCAAGAGTCACGCAGGTTTTTATCGTGTCTGGCGACCAGCGCATCAGCACGCGGGCGATATGGGCCTTGGTGATGCCGACAAAGGCTTGCGGTTGCGCCTCGCCGATGCATTTCTTGAGACTCGCCATGCCGATGCCGGGATCGATCATGACCAGCGTCGCACCGATCTTGCACAGCGCAAAAAAGGCGATGAAAAATTCAATCCCGGGAGTGATCATCAGCACGACTTTCGTGCCACGTCCGATGCCAATACGGTTAAAGCCGCGGGAAAAGCGATTGGTTTCTTCCTCAAGCTGCCTGAAAGTAATCTGTGTGTAAGCAACCCGGCCAAAAGAGGTTCTGCAGGCTGGAACGACGACAGCACGTTTGTGCGGCGTTTCCAAAGCCTTCTGCCGGATAAAGTTGGCCATATTAAAGCTCTGGTTCTGCGGACTGGCCATGTTCTGGGCTCCTGTTTTCAGGCTTTGGCGGCAAACAATTCGCGCATCAGTGCAAAAATCTCTGATCCGGCGTCTTCCAGGACATAGTGGCCGGCATGAAAGTTATGCGCGGCAGCTTTGGGAAAATGCCTCTGCCATTCGTTATAAAAATGCCGGTTGAAGACAAAGTCGAGGCGGCCGAAGCAGATGAGCGCCGGCTTGTCGGCGAGTTTGCGCAGGTTCTCTTCGATGCCGACCAGCTCAGAATATGACGGGTCATTGGGTGTAAGCGGGATATCCTGAACAAATCTGGTAGTCGCCACGCGATTTTCCGGGCAGTCGTATGGCGCCCGGAACCCGTGCCTGATCTTGCGGCTCATACCTTTGAGCGAACAGGTGTGGCTGGCGATAAAAGAAAAAGCGTTAAAAGTCTGGTTCAGACAGGCGCCAAAATCGGTGTGTCTGAATATCCAGAGCGGCCATGGAAAAGGGCTGCTTTGCGGCAGTCTGAACGCACCGGTATTCAAAATTACCATGCGTCTGATTTTTTCAGGATGACGGGTAGCGTAACCCATGCCGATGGCGCCGCCCCAGTCATGAACCACCAGATTTATCGGCTGCGTGAAGTGCAGACTTTCGATGAGCTCTTCGAGATTGTCAATATGCTCGCGCAATGTATAGTTAAAAGAGTCGAGCCCGGGCTTGTCAGACAGGCCACAACCAATGTGGTCGGGCGCCACGCAGCGGAATTCGCCACTGAAGGTCTTGATCATGTCGCGGTATAAAAACGACCAGCTTGGGTTGCCATGCACCATCACCAGCGGTTCGCCATTACCTTCGTCAACATAGTGCTGCTTCAGACCTGACGTATGGCTGAAATACTGAGGTTTAAAAGGGTAAAGATCCTGGTATTCTGCGTGGTTGAATGTCATGTTACCATTCCCATCCGAGCATCATGCTGTTGAGACCGCTCCCGATACCGACAAATCCGACTTTCTGGTGTTTTTCCAGAATGCCGCGTTCCATGGCGATGGCTGCTGTTACCGGTAATGATACTGTGCCCATGTTGCCAAGAAACTGGAAAGTCGAGAAATCCTTTTCAAGAGGCAGGCCGAGATTATTGAGTATGGCATCGCGGTTGGCACTTGCCACCTGATGCATGATTATTTTGTCGAGTTGTTCGCCGGTCCAGTTTACTTCGCGCCAGAAAGCTTCGCCGACTTTGCGAATAAGATCACCGCCGTGTCTGAGCATGCCGATGGCGTTGGTTTCCATCATCTGCGGCGCCCGGGCCGGAATGCGCTGATCGGCACCCCAACGGCACATGCGGTGATGTTCAGGCGCTCCGAGAGTTACACCTCCGGCGAGTCGTGGACCTTTTTGGCCGTATGAGCCATCGCTGAGCACTATGCCGCAGGCGCCGGAGCCGCCAGTCATGGTAGCAAGCGCCTGCTTGAAGAATTCCATGGAGCCTTCGTCGAGCATGCGCTGAATCATTATCTGGGTAATATCTCTGGCGGTTTCGCAGGCGACAACAATGCCGGCTTTGATTTGCCCGAGTTCGATACGGTTGGCAATGTCGATAATGCCATTCATAGCGCCAAGACAGGCGTTCGAGACATCGCAGATCGCTGTTTCAGCGCGCACTTTTAGTTCGGCGGCGACGTGACAGGCGGTTGCCGGTTCGTAATTGTCGCGGCAGACACCGCCGTAGACCACAGCACCGATGTCTTCTACCGGTATGTCGGTTTCGGCCAGCGCTTTTTTCGCCGCTTTGGCGGCTTCGACAGCGTTAATATGGTTAAGCCCCCACCAGCGGCGCTCGCGGATTCCGGTCAATGCTTCAAGCTGGCCGGGCTGCAGATGCAATTTGCGGTACAGAGGAGTAAGTTGTTCTTCGATCCAGGACGAAGTAACAATGTGCTGTGGCAGCTCGTAGCCGATGGCTTCAAGAAAAACGCGGGTAAATTTCATAATATTCGTTGTGGTTTGGGCAGGATAACAAACTTAGTCGTCAATTACAACTCTGAGCGCGAAATCTTTCATGCTGTAGATTATACGGCCATCTACCTTGAGAAATCCTTCGGCAACCAGCAGATGATCGGCATCGTCAACTCTGGTAATGCAGGCGTCAACGGTGACGAGGTTATCTTTCGGAATAACCTGACCACGATACGACCAGGTATGCTTCTGGTTCAGC
>MFYY01000148.1:0-4457 GCA_001787855.1 Candidatus Riflebacteria bacterium GWC2_50_8
CTGCGCTGAAAAAAGTTCCGGCTATCTTTTTTTATTTTCGCAGTATTCCCATAATTTCGCATATTTAACCAGACTGGAAACGGCTGAGAAGATATGATAAAAAATACCGGGAAAGCCGTCCAGTATGCCAGCGCGCAAGATCAGGCGTTTAAAGGCTTCAAAAGGCAATACCAGCACCCGATAAAATCTAAAAGTTTTGCCCTGCTGATATTTTTTTTCGGCATCAAGTTCAGTGTATCTATTAAGGCGCGCCCAGTAATCAAACATTCGGCGGTAGCTGTAATGCAGCATGTGGTTCTTAAGCTTTCCCGGGCGGCCAGCGAGGCGCACAAACTCATGCACGGGCGTTTCTTCGAATCGGCCCGCTTCCTTTTTAAAAAGACGCAGCTGATAGTCGGGGTAGCTGCCGCCATACCTGACCGGCTTGCCACAGAAGAAGAGCAGGCGTGGAACGAGATAACCTGTATGAGATGGCGAAGCAACCTTTGCGAGAATCTCATTTTTCAGTTCGGGAGTAATAATTTCGTCGGCATCGACGCTTAAAATCCAGTCGCCGGCAGCAGCCTCGATAGCCAGATTTTTAGTTTTGGCAAAGCCCTGCCAGTCAACCGTATGGACTTTGATCTTTGCAGAGTCGTATTCTTTGAGCATTTCGACAGTTCTATCTGTGCTATGGCTGTCAAATACTATTATCTCATCAACCCAGTCGATAAGGTGGTCTACACAGTCTTTAATATTGTGCTCTTCGTTTTTTGTTATCAGTACTGTAGATAGCAAGTTGCACGCCCCCGATTATAAATACTGAACCGAATCAACAGAATCTGTCGTAAAATTTTCAAAATGTTACCAGATTCACAACCTAATAGCCACCCCCAATATTGAGCAAAGAAAATATCAGTATGCCATGCGCCGCAGCAATTAGCTAAAACTTGCTTTTGATCAATAAAACGGGCAAGTTACTTGAAAAAAATCTTCGGTTCTGTGATAATGCACAGAAACCACCACTGGAAAATTAACATGCCAACTCACGGTATAGCGGTATTTTTCTTCAGAGCATTTTCAGTTATGCACGGTTACTGGGGTTGAGGAACACAATCTGATGAAAATCATTCAAATACTCAACACATTTCACTGGAGCGCAGCGGCAAACTACTGTGTAACTATTTCGCGGGAGCTGATGAAGCGCGGGCATGATCTGCTGGTGCTGACGGAACCAGGCAAAGCTCTTGATCGCGTAAAGCAGGCTGGCATTCCTTACGACGACAGCATTCGCCTCAATCATCGCAATCCCCTGCTTTTTGTCGACGCGATCAAGCGCATGAAACTGATTTTTCGCAGCTTCAAGCCCGATATTATTTCGCCGCACATGAACGAGGCCGCCTGGCTTCCTGGTATGATCGCTAGAAAAGCCTTTCCACAGGCAATAATTGCGCGAATCAGAACTGAGTATGATCCTCCCAAAAAGCATTTTATCAATCGTTTCGTTCATCATGCATGGACAGATCATCTGGTCGTTGGCTCGATGCTGCACAAGCGCCTTTGTCAGGACATACTGGATTACCAATCTGATAAGATCAGTGTCATTTATGGCGGAGTTGACTCCGAGCGCTATCATCCCGGGCTTCGTCAGACAAGTCGGTTTCGTAACGAAATCGGTTCAGATGCGCACGAAGTTCTGATTGGAATTCTGGCAAGACTCGATCCGGTTAAGGGCCATGAATTCGCGCTTGAGGCGATTGCCAGAATCAGAACGCTGCCTGCCCGTTTCAGGCTGGTGATTGTCGGTTATGAGGCCGAAAGAACCTACGCCTGGATAAAGAGCCTTGCAGCTGAACTTGGTGTAACCGACAGAATCTACTGTGCGGGCTACCGCGAAGACCTGCCGGATCTCCTTGGGGCACTTGATATAGGGCTGATCTCATCTACAGGGTCAGAAGCCAATTCGCGGGCAGCGCTTGAATTCATGGCCTGCGGCAAACCGGTTATTGCCTGTGCAGTAGGCGTTATACCAGAAATTATTCAAAACAATGAGCAGGGGCTGATCGTGCCACCCAAAGATGTAGAGCAGCTGGCAAATGCCATTGAAAAACTTATTGTGAACCCGGTTTTAAGACAGAACATGGGCAAATCGTCGCGGCAGAAAGTTCTCGAAAATTTTTCCCTCGAAAAATTTGGTTCAATGATGGAAAGCGTTTACGCCAGACTTCTGCGCCAATCTTAAATATAAACAGTATTGACTTAGGTACGGGCTTACAATAGAATCCTGATAATTCAACGGGGTACACAGACTGTGAATCTTTTCAGAAATTTTTCGATTGCGACCAGATTATACGTAACCTTCCTTCTGGTTGCGCTTTTTCCAGTTGTCATTTTCCTGTATGTGCAGCTGGCCGATGTTGTGGTAAGCGATGCCACCGCCATTTTCATCGGACTCATCGCCCTGCTTAACGGCCTGGTAACCTCAATTCTGGTGACGGGTTCACTGAGAACGCCTATTGACAAGATCACCAGTGCGCTGCAGGCTTTTCAGACGAAAAAGTCGGCGGGAGCGATTACTGACAACTCCACCGATGAACTTGGCGAAGTTGCTAACGAGTTGAATCGCGTTTTCAGCACCTGGAATCAGGAAATTATAAGCCTTGGCAAGAAGCAGTTTCAGCAGGAAAAGCAGGTCGAACAGAACGAAATCCATATCGGCATGGCCGAAAAGCAGCTCGATCAAACCAGATCGTTGCTCAAGGTTGCGCAGACACTCAACACCACGTTCGATTTTCAAAGCAACCTCAAGGCAATTCTCGATGAAGCAATTACCGCACTGAATGTGCAATGGGCCTCTATCCTTCTGATCAATCGTGAAAAGCACGAGATGACAGTTGCCTGTGTAAGAGGAGTCGAGAAGAGCCTGCTCGACGATCTGACCGACGAGGAATACCCTTCTATTCGCCTAAAACCGCATGAAGGGCTGGCCGGTCAGGTAATCAAAGATGGTTTGCCGCTGATTGCCAACAAAGGTTTCAAAGACCCGCGCTTCAAGATGTTCAGCGAATTTCGCAGCAAGGACGAGAAGGTGGCAAGTCTGCTGTGTGCTCCAATACTGGGTAATGACGGAAATGTTCTCGGAGTTATGAACTTTATCAATCGCATCTCGCCACCAGTTTTTCGTAACGAAGACCTGCCTTACACTCATGATCTATGCACTTTGGCCGCTCTGATCATCGAGCGCCATCGTCTCTACCACAACCTCTTTCAGGACGATGTTACCGGTCTTACCGCGCACAACGTCTGGAAAGGCTTTCTGGTCGAAGAATCAACGAGAGCGCTCAGGTATGCTCAGCTTCTCAGCCTGGTGATAATTGAAGTAGACGGCTTCAAAAAGCTGGTTGACAACTCGAACACCGACTTTGGCATCGAAGTTATCACTGTCTGTGGCGAGATCGTAACCAGGGCGCTACGTGACACTGACACAGCCTCTTCGATGCAGGAGCGCTTTTTCATGCTGCTTCCTAACACTGATGTTGCCGGAGCGGTATTTCTGGCCGGCAGAATAAAAGAGAACATCGAAAAAGCTGAATTTATCTTTGACGGCAAAAAGCATTCTGTAACAATTTCTGCAGGCATCGCCTGTTATCCTGAAACACTTCAGGACCCCAAAACTCTTATGAAATCAGCGATTACCGCGCTGGCCCAGGCTCGTGACAACGGTGGCAACCGCGCTGTCATTCATGGCGCCGGCAATTAACCCTTAACCAGAGGTTCACATGTCAGAAAAAAATTCATTCTACGTAACTACTCCCCTTTACTATGCCAATGACGAACTGCATATCGGGCACGCTTTTTCGACTCTTGCCGCCGATATACTCAGCCGCTACCATCGTGCCATGGGCCGTAACGTTCATTTTTTGACCGGCTCCGACGAGCACGGCCAGAAAGTAGAGCAGGCAGCCAAAGCTCGCGGCCTGTCACCACAGGAACACACCGACAAACTGGTTGAAAAGTTCAGAACTCTCTGGCAACTTCTTGACATAACCTATGACGATTTCATCAGAACAACCGAAGATCGTCACAAAAAGGTTGTTGCCTACGCTCTCAACCAATTATGGGAAAAGGGTGACATCTATGAGGCCGAATACAGTGGCTGGTATTGTACGCCATGTGAGCGCTTCTGGACCGAGAAAGAAGTTCCCGAAAAAGTATGCCCTGATTGCAAACGCGCAGTTCAGGAGCTTACCGAGAAAAACTACTTCTTCAAGATGTCTTCTTATCAGCAGAGATTGATCGACCACATCAATAATAATCCCGGTTTTATCAGACCTGAAATTCGCAAGAATGAAGTGCTTGGCTTTCTGCGCCAGCCACTTGGCGACCTGTGTATAAGCCGGCCCAAAGCACGGCTTTCATGGGGTATCGAGCTGCCATTTGCCAAAGACTACGTTACCTACGTCTGGTTTGATGCGCTT
>MFYY01000148.1:4500-5965 GCA_001787855.1 Candidatus Riflebacteria bacterium GWC2_50_8
TCTTATCGGCAAGGACATTCTGACCACACATGCTGTCTACTGGACCACCATGCTCATGGCACTGGGCCTCGATCTGCCAAAGTGTATATTTGCCCATGGCTGGTGGGTTACCGGTGAGGGCAAAATGTCAAAATCAGTTGGAAACATAATAAATCCTCGTGAACTGGTTGCCAGATATGGTCTGGATCCTTTCAGGTTCTACCTTTTCCGCGAGATGGTATTTGGCATGGATGCCACCTATACCGAAGACAATTTTGTGCTGCGCTACAATGCAGACCTGGCCAACGATTATGGCAACCTCTGCCAGCGCACCCTGCCCCTGCTGATCAAGAATCGCGGCGGCATTTTCCACAAGAAGCCGGCAACTTTGCCGCAAAGTCAGGAAATAGTGAAGTTGGCCGAGCAGGTCAAGACTGGTTATATCGATGCAATGGAAAACTTTCTGTTTCATGATGCACTCAAACACATCTGGAGCCTGGTGCAACGCCTGAACAAGTATGTCGATGAATGTGCACCCTGGAAACTGGCAAAAGAACAGAATTTTGAAGTGCTCGACGAAGTGTTTTACACAATTGGCGAAGGCATCAGATTCTGCACGCACCTGGTTGAGCCTTTTATGCCGCACCTCGCGCCAGAATTCTTCAAGCAGATTGGCTGCGCTGAGAACCGCGTTAAGATCCCCGATCTGACATGGGGACAGCTGGCTGACGGCACGGCATGCACCGAGCCAACACCGATGTTTCCGCGTCTTGAAACTGAGCGAATTCAGAATCTCAAGAAGGGTGGCAAAGCAGCTGAACCGGCCGAGAAAAAGGAAAAGACAGCTGCACCGGCAGCAAAGGCCGAAATTAGCGAAGATGGACTGGTCAGCTTTGATGAATTTCTGAAAACCGAGCTTTGCATTGCGCGCATCGAAACCGCTGAAAAGGTTGAAAATGCCGACAAGCTGCTTAAACTGACAGTGAACATCGGCAGCGAGACACGCACTCTGGTGGCCGGTATCGCGGCTTTCTACAAGCCCGAAGATATTATTGGCCGTCAGGTGGTAATGGTCAAGAATCTCAAGCCAGCGAAAATACGTGGGATTCTGTCACACGGCATGATTCTGGCAGCCGCAACTGAAGATGGCGGACTGGCGCTGGTATCGCCGGACAAGCCTGCGCAAACTGGCATAAGAGTCAAATAATGAGCGATGTTTTTCTGGTAGACGTGCATGCTCATCTGCAGGATGAAAAGCTGTATTCAGAGTGTTCCGAGCTGGTGGACAGGGCTAAAGCGAATGGCGTGCAGCGAATAATCAATGCCGGCACCTGCGTTGAGACTTCCATTCAGGCAATTGAGATCGCCAGGCAATACCCTGGCTGCTCGGCACTTGTCGGGGTACACCCGCATGATGCTTCTGGTGCGAACTCTGAGACCGTAATCAGATTACGTGAACTGGCTGCTTTACCAGAAGTCGTTGGCA
>MFYY01000149.1:0-251 GCA_001787855.1 Candidatus Riflebacteria bacterium GWC2_50_8
GGTTACCGCCGCCAAACTGGCTGCTGGCGACAAAATTGGCTATTTCTGCAGTCTGCAGGGCTTCACTTTTGAAATGTTTTACTGGCAGGCCGGCGGCAAATTCGCGCCTTTGCAGGCAGATGTTCCTGCTTTTGATGAAGAAAAAATGGCTGTTGCCGTCGATTTCGAACGCAGCATGCACCGTGAAGGCTTCATCGGCAAGCCGCACGACTCAGGTATAGACTACATTACCGAATTCGATATGGGGATGT
>MFYY01000149.1:286-3065 GCA_001787855.1 Candidatus Riflebacteria bacterium GWC2_50_8
ATCGCCTCAAGAATGCCTGGGGCATGGCAACCATGCCGAAAAACCAGACCGCAACCTCGTTCATCGGCGGTTCAAACCTTGTTCAATTCAAGGAATCACGCCATAAAGAAGCCGGCCGCAGATTTATTCTTTTTCTGAGCCGGCCAGACATACAGGCTGACTGGTACGAGATTTCGAGCGACATTCCGGCCAACCGTCAGGCCATGCAAACCCCGCAATTGATCAACGATCCGGTCATGCAGGTCTTTCGCGCACAACTCGAAGACACCCGCCTGCCGCCGGCAGAAAAAGAATGGAGTATTTTCTGGGACCGTTTTCACCGTCGTTACAGCGCCTTCCTGGAAAGCGGCGACGATGCGAAGACCTTTGTTAAAGAGATGAATGCCGTGATGGCCGAAGTAATCAGAGAGCGCGACCTGTCCGGTCGACCACGCACCGGCATGATTTACTGGCTGGCACTGACGTTTTTCCCGCTTCTGCTGGTGGCGATATACGTCTTGCGCGGATTTTACGGTCAGAAGACGCTGCCTGCGCTAAACAGCACGCCCCTGCGGCGGGTCGCCTGCTTTCTGCTGCCTGCTCTGGCGATTATGCTGGTATTCAGGCTGTTGCCGCTTTGCGTGGCTTTTGCTGCCAGCTTTACCGACCTCGGAGCAGCAAACATAACTGATCCGGCGAATTCGCTGTTTACCGGCGCCGGTAATTACCTGCGTCTTTATCAAGATGAGGTTTTCTGGAAAAGCGTCAGAAACACGCTTATTTACCTGCTTATCGGCGTGCCGCTTAATATGCTGATCGCGTTGACACTGGCACTGGCGATCAACCGTTTTCGGGGATGGCGGCGAACCCTTCTGGCGTCGGGGCTATTTCTGCCTTCAGTAATCACCATGGTAGCGTCAGCAGTGACCTGGCGCTGGCTATATTGCCAGCAGAGCCCGATCAACATCGCGATAAACGCTCTGGGATTCGGCCCGTACAACTGGCTGGGCGATCCCGATCTCGCGCTGCCTTCGCTGATAATCTTTTCGGTCTGGCGCAGTTACGGGCTGAGCATGCTGATCATTCTAGCCGGGCTGGAACTGATCAATCGAGAACTTTATGAAGCGGTGCGCATCGATGGCGGCAGCAGATGGAGCGAGTTTTGCCACGTCACCCTGCCCGGCCTTCGTGGCACCCTGTTTGCAGTTGCTGTCGGCGCGACCGTTGCTAACATTCAGTTTTTCATCGAACCCTATGTCTTGACCGGCGGCGGGCCAAAGGATGCAACCATGTCGCTGCTGCTGTTTTCGTATAACCGTGCTTTTGGCAGTTTTCAGCTCGGCTATGCCTCTTCGGTCATCACCGTTCTATTCGTCTTTTTCTTCATTTTCAATATCTGGCAGAGACACTTCCGCCGCAAGCTGAGCTGAAAGGAAAGCATGATGCAGGCAACGACAGGCAAACGACTGCTCAAAGAAACGCTGTTCTTCAGCTTTCTTGTCTGCACGCTGGCTGTAACCATGCTGCCTTTCATTTTCATGTCGGCTGAGGCGCTGGCACCTACTCCAACGGCGCACAGCGAGGGTTCGCGTTATCTGCCGCAGAACTGGTCATTAGATTCTTTCCGGCAACTGCTAAGCGTTGGCGACGTCGGGCGTTTTGCCATGAACAGCATGATTCATGCATTTGGCTACACCTTTCTCTCGCTGCTGCTCAATTCGCTGGCAGCCTTTGCGTTTGCGCGCATGGTGTTTCCCGGGCGCGACCGTCTTTTCACCATGCTGATTCTGGCGATGATGATACCTGGCCAGGTAATAATGATACCGGTGTTCGTAATCGTCAAATCGCTGGGAATGCTCAATTCGTTTGCCGGCCTGATTATTCCTGGTTGTGCGCATGCATTCGGAATTTTTGCGGTGCGACAGTTCATGCTCGACCTCCCAGACGAAATTTTTGATGCCGCCAGAACTGATGGCTGCAGCGACTTCGAGCTGTTCGTGCACATCGCCCTGCCTTTGTGCCGGCCGATTCTGGCCAGTCTGGCGGTAACCAGTTTCATTTACACCTGGGATCAGTTTCTTTACCCGCTGGTAATCATGCAGGACGAGCCGATGTTCACGCTGCCGGTCGCGCTGGTTTCGTTGACGTCACAACATTTTGGCAGCTGGGGCATGCTGCTGGCAGGCGGCGTCGTTACCGCGCTTCCCTCGCTGATCGTCTTCATAATCGCGCAGCGCGCCTACGTCGCCGGCATCACTGGCGGCAGCAGCAAAGGATAAGAGCATGATCATTAAAAACAACCACGAACCAGCAGGGCGCAGCCGGAACAGATCACCACGTAATGGCGGCTGCATGCTGGGATGCACCAAAATTTTTCTGCTGATGTTTCCGTTGCTGTTTATAAGCTTTGGCATCAACATGTTCATCAAGAACCGGCAGGCACTGAGCTGGCCGGAAGTGCCGATCATCATCAGCGGGTCAGAAGCGCGGACCAGCTACGACGAAGATTCAGAAAGCGGCAAGAAAACCTGGTCTATAGACGTCAAGCTGCATTTTACCGGAACTTTTGAAGGAAAGCCGATCTCAGGCAGTTTTACGCGTTCGAGTCGCGGCGGCGATAACCAGCCAACTCCAGCGGCGATTGAATCGCAGCGCATGGCAACCCTCGCCCGCTACCAGCGTGACGGCCTGACCGCACGCGTAAACCCTGAAAATACCAGCGAAACCATGGTCGAGCCATCGCTCGTTGGCCCGGTTTTTATGGTGCTCATCGGCATCGGCCTGCTGATTCTGTTCATCC
>MFYY01000149.1:3086-9005 GCA_001787855.1 Candidatus Riflebacteria bacterium GWC2_50_8
CTTTTTCGTCTTCAGAATCAGCGGTCATCCTGGGCGCACCCTTCACCCGAAGCAAGCTTTTTCTGATCAACACTGCGGAGGTCGCAATCGCTCTGCTGAACATCAGCCAAAACCTAGCCAGTAATTTTTATTGCCACTTCGGCTAACAACTGGTAACATTTATTACCAGTTGTTTTGTTAATCGGTAAAATTAATAGCCGGAGGCGTCGTCATGATCGATATACTTAAAGCAGTGATCCTGGATTTTCAGGAACTTGATCTGCCGACGAGCGTACCCAGACGACTCGCTGTTGCGCCGTTAACCGGCAAAGCCACAGTTTGTATCGGAGTGCGTCGCAGCGGCAAATCGACTTTCATGTTCCAGCTTATGAAAAAGCTGCAGAAAGCTGGGGTTTCCAGCCAAAACATTCTCTATCTCAATTTTTTCGATGATCGTCTGCACGGTCTGCGACACGACAATCTGAGCATGATTCTGGAAGCCTATTTCTCGCTCTATCCGGAAAAGAAAAATGCCGAGAAGGTATACTGTTTTTTTGATGAAATACAGGTTGTGCCGGGCTGGGAACCATTCGTTGACCGTCTGATGCGCACAGAAAAGTGCGAGGTGTATATAACCGGGTCGTCGGCTCAGATGCTCTCGCGAGAGATCGCAACTCAGATGCGCGGCCGGGCACTATCCTGGGAAATATTCCCGTTTTCATTCCGGGAGTTTCTCGACTGCAAAAGGATAAAGAGCGACGAACCGCTCTCAACCAAAACACGTCTGACCATCCAGAAGGCATTCGAGGAGTTCTGGGAAACCGGTGGCTTTCCTGAAGTTGCAGGTCTTGAACGGATGCTGCGGATAAAGATACACCAGGAATATTTCAATGCAATGCTGTTCCACGACCTTGTTGAACGCCATGACATCTCTCACCCCAGGGCGGTCACGGATCTGGCACATTGGCTGATAGACAATACAGGCTCTCTGTATTCCATCAATAACCTGACGGGCTATCTGAAATCCCTCGGACACAAAGTGCCAAAGTCAGCCGTATCCGACTACCTGGGATGGTTCGAAGACGCCTACGTTCTGTTTACCGTGCGCATCTTTGATGCATCTCTGTCGAGGGCCAATGCTAACCCCAAGAAGATTTACTGCATCGACCACGCGCTGGTAACATCGATCAGTTCAGGTATACTGGTCAACTCAGGCCATCTTCTGGAAAACCTTGTGTTCAGCGCACTGCGCCGGGTCACACCAGACATCTTTTACTACAAAACCAGAACGGGGCGAGAGGTTGATTTCATCTACGGGAAACAAGGGGCATCACGCGGTCTCATCCAAGTCTGTGAATCAATGGCCGACCAGCACACCCGCAAACGCGAAACTGTCGCTCTGGCAGAAGCCATGACCGAACTGAAACTGCCACAAGGCATCATCGTGACGCGTAACGAAGAAGAGCAGATACCGGTCGACTCTGGAAAAATCGATGTGGTTCCTGCCTGGCGCTTTCTGTTGAATCTGTCGAAATAGTCTTTCCAAATTCAGACAATCTGGAATAACGCAGCGCATCGAGATCGCGCCGACCAGCCCTGCCATAGCCCGGTAACCCTTCGGTCAGAATCAACATATTGCAACGCTGGGTTTTCATGAGCGAAAACTGCGTGCCAGAAGACGGAACCCTTATTTGTCGTCGCCAAACAGTGAATCGATAAATTTGCCGATATTTTTGATACTGAAAGGAGAGGCATCGGCCTCTGCTTCTTTAAGCTCAGCAAGCTCTTTGCGGATTTCACCGATTTTCATGTCGTGATAAGGTGAATCTTCCCAGAACTGCGATTCTTTGTAGGCCAGCTCTTTTTCGAGTTCTTTAATACGGGCCTGCCTTGTTGCTCGATCCATATTGTCCTCACACCTGAACAAGATATATAGCGACAACTCTTTATTTAAGCCGCCCTGCCGATTTACTTCGGCAGGACGGCAATAAAAGAATGGCCGGCAATTGTAAACGTCGATGCGACCGTTGCGGCTTTATTTTACCGGCGCGAAGCGGGCGCTGAAGTGGCGCAGGAATGGCGCTTCCCAGACGATTTTGAGGCCTTTCGCTTTTTGGCGCTGCTGAAAGGTTTCGATAATGGCCTCAACGGCGTAGTCAAAATGGCTCTGGGTGTAAACGCGGCGCGGAAAAGCAAGGCGCACCAGTTCCATTGCAGATGGAATTTCTTTGCCGGTCTTTTTGTCTTTCTTGCCGAACATTACCGAGCCGATTTCGACGCCGCGAATACCGCCGGTGCGATAGAGTTCGCAGCAGAGAACCTGGCCGGGATACTGTTCAGCCGGGATATGCGGATAAACCGATTTTGCATCGATGTACACAGCATGCCCGCCAGTCGGGCGGATAATACCAATACCGGCGGCAAGCAGGCGATCGCCCATGTATTCGGCAGTGCGCACGCGATAGCGCAGATAATCTTCGTCGAGTGCTTCCATCAGACCGACGGCCAGAGCATCGAGATCGCGGCCGGCCAGACCGCCATAGCTCGGGAAGCCTTCGGTGAGAATGAGCAGATTGCGGCAGTTGGCGGCAAGATCGCCGTCGTTCATGGCGAGGAAACCGCCGATGTTTACCATACCGTCTTTTTTAGCGCTCATCGTGCAGCCATCAGCATAAGAAAACATTTCCTGCGCGATTTCGAGCGGCGTTTTCTTTTCGTAGCCCTTCTCACGAATCTTGATAAAATAAGAATTCTCGGCGAAACGGCAGGCATCGATAAAAAACGGCACCTTGTATTTTTTGTAGATCTTCGCGGCGCCTTTGATGTTTTCCATCGAAACTGGCTGGCCACCGCCAGAATTGTTGGTAACCGTCATCATACCGAGCGGCACATTCTTGTGGTTCTTCTTGAGATATTCCTCAAGCTTGACGAGGTCGATGTTGCCCTTGAAAGGATGTACCAGCGCCGGCTGTTTGCCCTCGGCAATGACGAGATCAACGGCTTCGGCGCCCTGATATTCGACATTGGCGCGCGTTGTGTCAAAATGCGTATTGTTGGGAACGCTGTCGCCTTTTTTGAGTGCAGTCGTGAACAGTATTTTTTCGGCGGCGCGTCCCTGGTGGGTCGGGATCACGTGTTTAAAACCGGTGATCTTCTGAATGACGCTTTCAAAATGATAAAAGCTCTTGCTGCCGGCATAGGCTTCGTCACCGGTGATCATCGCCGCCCACTGCTTATCGCTCATCGCGCCGGTGCCGCTGTCAGTCAGAAAGTCGAGCAGAACGTTGTCAGCCTTGATTAGAAACGGGTTGTAATAAGCTTCTTTAAGCAGTTTGATGCGCTGAGCTTCAGTGGTCTGGCGAATCTGCTCGACCATCTTGATTTTGAAAGGTTCTATCAAAGTCTTCATATCACACCTCGTTTTATATCTGATTCCATGCGACAACGCACGGCTGGAAGCAGAATAACACGGCAAACACGGCAGGTAAAGAAAAACCCGCAAAGCATCCGCAGATTGCCCCGATTACGCAGATGAGAGAACATCTAATAAGCCCTGAAGCCTGATCGATTTATTGACGCGCATCTGAGTAGTCAGCGAAATAGTTTGCGAAAGCAGTGATCTTAATGGATGAGCTTTTGCTCATATATTTTAGAAACTGAGCCCATTTTTTGTGTTTTGCAGAACATGTAATAGTTTGTCTAAATCTCGCTGAAACATGTCCTGACGCCTGATTTTCTTTAATCTGCGAAATCTGTGGATGGGCTTTGCCGGTTCAGCCGGCGGCGACAGTGCAGTTGCGGCCGGCCTGCTTGGCGCGATACAGCGCTTCGTCAGCTGCTTTTATCAGATTTTCCTTGTCAACTGCGTGCTCCGGAAAAGCGGCGCAACCGAGGCTGATGGTGATGCTGATCGTCTTTTCATCTTGAACCAGAGTGGCCTGCTCGATGTTCGTCCGTATGCGCTCAGCCAGCTGAACAGCGCCTTCCAGTGAGGTGTTCGGCATGATCACGGTAAACTCTTCACCGCCGTAGCGCGCTGCCAGATCAATGCCTTCGCGCACCGTGGCCGCAGTGATTTCGGCGACCTGTTTGAGAACCTTGTCGCCAATCTGATGGCCCCAGGTATCATTGAACTTCTTGAAATGGTCGACATCAAAAAGAATCAGAGAGACTGGTTCCTGACGGCGCCGGGCCTTGGTCAGGGCTGCATCAAGCCTGAGCTGAAAATAGCGATGAATATAGAGACCGGTAAGACCATCGGTAATAGCGAGCTGGTGCAGTTGCGCCTTCTGTATGGCAATTGCAATCTGCACTGAAATGTCAGAAAGCAGCTCGACATCTGCTTCAGAAAAACCCTGCGGATGATCGACAAGATAGAGCACGCCGAGAATGCCCTTGTCTCCAGAAAGCGGCAAAGCAAGAAGGTTGCCGGCCGTCTTTACCCATTCCGGCTCTCTGGCCAGTTCAGCCGCCGGTTCTTTGGCCAGATCCGCGCACACAATCGCCTTCGCTGATGCAGCGGCTTTCCCGGCATAACCACAGCCGACTTCGACAAATATGCGCCCGAAGGTGATGCCTTCGGCAGCATCAGTGTCGACCGAAGTCAGTTCAAGACGTTCTGTTGCATGATCGAAAAGAAACATGGCTGCCACTCTTACTCTTATTGTCTGGCGCAGAATGTCGAGGATACCCTTGATCAGGTCGCCCTCTTTCTGGTAAATGATTGCCTGATTGATCAGGTTGCGCAGTGAAAGATCGAAAACCTGGCGGTCAAGCTGTATTTTGGCATTTTTCAGCTTCTCAATCGTGCTCCTTATCTCGCAGCGCATGTCATCCATGGTTTTGCCAAGAAAGGAAAATTCATCATGTGATTCAACGCCAATCTTATGAGTAAAATCGCCAGCACCAAGCGCCTGCGCAGAAACCACGAGAGAATTGATCGGTCCGGTGAGCGTTCGTGAGAACATCAACGCCAGCACGATGGCGAAAAGAACTGACATAATACCGATGTTTACGAGATTGCTGCCGAGAACGGCGATCATTTCGCTGACAAACGCCTTTTCTACTGCGGTAGCGATGAAAAGACGGCCATTCTGCGCTTCTATTGGCATCAGCTGAAAAAGAAAATTCCTTGCAGCAACCGGCTTTTCGAACATGGTACATTCTGCTTCAGCAGCACTGATGTCGATCAGCACACGCTCGCCGGCTTCCCGAAGAGTGGAGCCAAACATCAGACAGCGATCATCGACGAAGCCAAAGAAGATCATCTCAGTACCAATGATTTTTTTAATCTCTTCGGCAAACTGATGAGTCGAAAACAGAGACAGCACGACCACTCCGATCGGGCCCGGCGCATTTTCATGATACATCGGAGCCGCCGAGCAGATGCGCAGGTGCCCGTCGATAATCTCTCGAAAAGTGAGAATCTTGCCCAGCAAAACCTGCTCTACCACGGATTTTGGACATAACGGATATTTTGTACAAGGCTCACCGGCCAGCAATCTGGCCTCGCTATCGTAGATCTCAGTGACGGCATCGTAAGCATTGAGCTTGAGATGACGGTTGGCGAGGTGCACCTTATCGATAAGCTCGATCACATCTCCGGTTCGCACCGCCTCTCTGATATCTTTACTCTGCGCCAGAATCTGCACTTTCAGGGCCATTTCATCAAGTGTGCTGAGGAAAAAATTGTGCGCAACTGCCAGGCTGTCACGCGCGCGCTTCTGCAGCATGTCGGTGAGATGCGAGGTAACCAGCCGGGTGGTTGTAAAAATTGCCAGAAACATCGGCACCACAACCACTATCAGAAAAAGAAAAGCAAGTTTTCTCTTCATTGCCAGCGGGCCTCCTGTTGCTCGATGCGATTTTGTGCTTCGCCAATCACTTCCGACAGGGCACGATCCGGATTGCTGAAAATTTCGTTGAGAATCCAGTTGGTTT
>MFYY01000150.1:0-3131 GCA_001787855.1 Candidatus Riflebacteria bacterium GWC2_50_8
GCTGCATAATGCCGGCGGCTTTTTTTTCAGAAGACTCGAAGAGAAGCTCGAGAACCTGGAAAAGGCCACTGAAAAAGGCAACGCCGAACTCGCGATAAAAAGACTGCGCAGCGACCTCGCCACCAGAACTCACCAGTTTGAAGTCATGGTCAGCGAGAAAGAAGATCTGATGCAAATGCTCGACAGCCGCAGAGCCGATGCGATCACCTCAATAGTCGTCACGACTGCAGTACAGGCCGCAATACTGGCAATCAATTTTCCGTTGCAGATCTATGCAGTTGCCCAGCTTGTGGTTGTAATCAATGTTTTTTATCAGATGTCACAGATCGGCAGAATACAGCAAGAACGCCAGAAAACCGCGGAAACTTTCAGGCCAGAACTTGAGAGAATACGAGGCGACATCGACGTTCTCGAAATCAAAATCAGAAAAAAAATCAAGTTCGCCGACAGCTGAGCAATCATAAAGCAAACCTGAGAGACTCGCACGGAGTCACGGAGCCACTAAGAAAACTTTTTACGCCTGAAGCAATTGCAATATTCTGCAAATTTGATATCGCTTCGCGGGAAGCGGAGTGATTTGGCCATGAATGGCCTTATGCCGCGATGCCAGGATAGCCGGCCAAAGCGGTATGCCAAAAGTATAAAGCCGGCCGTGGCTAAAAAGCCATCTCTGAGCTGATCTCAATGAAAGCTGATTGTGCAGGTTGCTCGCCTGTTAAACGAGCAACCAAAAATCAAGCCGGCTCGTTATCAGAACCGTCGCCCTGTGGCTTATCTGTCGTAGTTTTGCCGGGCGATTCGGCAGCAGGCGAAGCCTGGTTGCCTGTTGATGCCGGCCGTTCATTAGTCGCTGAAGAAGCTGGGGGCGCCGGAGCAACCGGCTCTGAATTTGTGCCTGCAGCAGATTGTGCCGCTGCCTGAACGGATTTTTCATCTTCTGGAAACAGCTTCACAATAATGATGATTAGAAGAAGCGTAACCACGCCTAGAACGGCATAGAGCCCCCACCCTGTTTCGCTGAAAGCTTCGTTGAACTGGCGCTGAATATCGAGAGGTCCGGAAAAGCCTGCCGCGTCGCCAAGCTTGATGACTTTTGGTTCAGTTTTCAGCATGTGATCACGAATCAAAGCGAGATCGTAAACCGGCGCCCGCGCCTTGCTGTTGCCACCGTAAAGCTGGTATTCACCAGCCTCAACGGCATGAAAAAACAATGAATGCGTGTAATATGTTGCCAGCACCGATGAAATATCTATCGGCCGATTATCGCCATGCGCGACAACCAGCCGCAACTCTGTCTCACCCTCCGGCAGGCTCGCAACTGAAAGCTCAAGAGTCGACTGACTTTCGGTTCGGCTTGTCCACGAAGCCTTTTTAAAGGTCTGCCAGCCCAGACGACCTGGCTTTCTAGTTTCGAGAACGGGTTCGCGACTGAAAACTCCTGAGCTGATAAACTGAATTGTCTGCCAGTTTTTCGAAGCCGCCGGCAACGTAACCGAGCTCAGAGTAATATTTTTAGTTTTATCGTATTCGTTGGCATAAGTAACGGCAACAGCGGCTTTTTCGCGCGCTCCGGCGAAATACGGAATCTGAACGCTGTTCTTTACCAGGCGCATGCCATCACGATTGTTGTCGAGCGCAGCCTGCAGATTAAGCCCGAGCTGATAAAAGCCGGGGGCCTCTGCACTGAACGTTGCAACCCATGTATAACCGGTATTGTTAAACGGCGCGCCCTGGTCAAAAGGCTGAGCTGACGTGGCGACTGTTTCCGCGAATATATCAGCAGGGCCGGCAGAAATTTTCTGCGGCGTCATGTCGAGCAGTTGATCCTGAATGATTGCGAGATCGTAAACCGGCGCGCGAACAGACTTGTTCCCACCAAACAGCTCATAGCTACCCGGTTCAGTAGCGATGAAAAACAGATCCTGCGCGGTGTAAAGCCCGCTAAAGCCATAAATTTCGAGAGGCTGGTTGCTGGCATGATCAACGCTCATGCGGATCTCATACTGGTCCTCGGGAAAATCACTCAAACTTAGCGTAAAAGCCGATTCACCTTCATGCTGGTTTTTCCAGAAACGCTTCTGCCAGGGCTGCCAGCTTACCTGTCCGGCAACATGCCGTTCAAATGAAATATTGCGCTCAAAAATACCGCGCGCATAAAACCTGATCCCGGCGAGACGCGCGGCGCCCTCAGGCAGCTTGATCAGATAGATTGAACGATTGGCAGCAGAGTCATATGAGCTTTCAAACTTAACAGCAAGCTCACGCAGCTCGACCCGGCCCATAAAATAGGGTATCTGGGTGTCATCTTTTACAATTCTGAACGAATCACGGTTGCGATCGAGACAAATACTGTCATTGGTAACCAGCTGATAAAAACCGGGGCTGGCAACATCGAACGCCGACTTCCACGAATAGCCTTCGGTATTAAACGGTCCGCCCTTGAGGTTGTAAGTGCTCAACAGGTTTTTCGACTGCCACTCTGCCCTCTCGTTCAGGTCAGAAATTGCAAGAGAGTGTTCCGGGCTGCGTTCGGCAACTCCGGGCTTATCAAGTATTATAGCTGGCTTGTTGAGGCCGGTTCTGAAATTCCAGATGCCGGGCTGATCAGCTGCAAACACGACCCGGGGCAGTCGCGCACGAACCTTTACCTGATCGACTCTGCCGAAAAACTCATCAGAAGTGAGGTTAATCAGCATAACCCGATTTTCCCATACTCCGGAATGGGCAATCGCAAGCTTGAGCGGTTCGCCGCCTATCGCGTCAATCTGTCCCTGCGCCACCATCTGAAAATCCCGGCGGCCCAACAGTATCTTTTCATAACCGATTTGCCAGCGGCCTTTAAACGGTGCGGCCGTTTTGATTTCCAATCCCTCAAGAGTCAAACCGGAGCCCGGCAACATCACTCTCAGCTCCGCGCCTTTTTCAACAGTGGTTTCTTCAAAAGACGGCAGCAGTTCAGAGCGCGCATAGTCGCTGCCAGATTGTTTTGCAGTAACCACAACCGAACGCACAAAAACTGGCATCTTCGAAAAATCCCGACTGTAGCCACTGAAAGTCAACCTGATTGCGCTATATGGGGCATCAGGCAGATCTGACCAGACGCTTAAAACGCCTTCATGACGCTGCACAGC
>MFYY01000150.1:3146-6729 GCA_001787855.1 Candidatus Riflebacteria bacterium GWC2_50_8
ATCTGCCATTTCCCGTCAAGTTGACACTCAATATCAACCTTGCCGGCATAGTTGTCATAATCTATTTCCGCCCTGACAAAATTGAAGGAGTAGCTTGCGGGCAGCGCTGATTCAAGCACCAGTCGCTGATCATCGAGCAACTCTCTTTTCTGCGGTTTAATTTCCATGATCCGGTTGTCACCAGCCGAGCGCCAGAAGAGCTCAAACGCACGCGGATTGCCGTCAGGCCCGAGAAGAGCCAGATCGAGAGTATTTCGGCGACTACGGTCGCTCCAGGCCTGATGTAGCCCGGCCGGCAGAGTGCTTTCGATCAGACCGGTGTTAGCTGTAGTGATGCTGCCCTGGGCGTGCCAGTCAGATTCTGCAGCCAGAAATTGAGCTGCTGCCAGAAATACCAATATGACAATGAGTTTGCCGGCTATTTTCATGGTTGTTTCTCCGATTTGGTTAAAAAGCGCTGATACAGATAAGAAACCAGCATCAGAACTACTGCCAGTCCGATAAAAGAGGCGACTCGGTACAACTGCCCCAGCTTCCACAGATCCATCAGGAAAATTTTGCAACAGGTCAGCAGTACCAGCAGCAAGGCCGCCTGACGGGCGCGCACGATCTGCCACCTGATTCCAGACAGCAGCAGACCAATGGCGTAAACCAGCCAGCCAAGACTGTAACCGAGCTGATGCGACAGACTGTCACGCGTCAACAGGCTGAACCGGCGACCTTGCTGACCAAAGAAGCTGGCTATCTCGATATTCAGCACATAAAAGACCGCAACAGCCAGAGTCGTGCCAAAAAAGGCATTGGGCGACGCCGAGGCCACCGGCCAGGTTTCATCATATTTTCGCCGCGTCAGCCAGATTAAAAGAACAATACAAAACGCAAACAAGGCTGTCGGCGTGTTGAACAGAGGCGTCATTTCGCCAAACTGCACGCTGAATCTGAATGGAAACAACGCCGTGCGCACAAAGCCGAGAATCAGCAGCACCAGGCCGGCCAGACGGAAAGGCCGATCGAGCCGCTTCGGCCAGACCAGCATGAGCAGACCATAGATGATCCAGCCGGCCGCCGAACCAATTGCCATGCCAGCTGTTTTCGCCTGAAAAATGTCGAGCGGCTGACCCGTCTGAAAGATAGTGCTCTTGATCACCTTGATCGCAAAGAAACCTGCAATCAGAAGCATTGCCAGAAACAGGTTCTTGATTGAAATCGAGCTTTCCTGCCATGGTTCCTGCAGAAAAAGGTAAAGCAGAATAACCATCAGCGGCACATACGCCAGCAAGCCGAGATTAAACAGGGGACTCATGCCCGCAACATAAGTGCCATAACTGAACGGGAACCAGATCAGCCAGAGTGTGGCCAGAATCAGCAGAATCATGCCAAAAATTCTGACGCCGCCCGGGATGTCCTGCTGACGCCAGAGTACGGCACCAAACAAACCCCAGAGCGTTACATAAGCTATTGTCTGCAGCAGATCGCCGGCGGGCAGGAACTTCAGAGTCGCCCCGGCCTGCACCTGCGAACCGGCAAAGACATCGGCAACTGCAAGATTTACCAGATAAAAACCGGTGCCGACAGCAAGCCACAGAAAATATTTGCTGATGCTGTATTCACCGAGTCTGTCGTCCGGGTAAGGAGCCAGCCTGACCGCAGCAAAAAGTGCTGCAGTTGCGGCAAGTACCGACAACACGGCGGCATTGAGAATTATCATGCTGCTTGGGCCCTTCATCTGTGGCAAGAACGACAGCAACAGGTAGAGCCCAACTGGTGCCATCACCACCGCAACCTTGCGCAGGCCATTATGCTCAACACGGTGATTCAACCAGAGCAGCGCAACCGATTCAAGCACCAGCACAAAGCCTATCCAGCCTTTTTCCAGCAGCAGAATTGGTGTTGACGAGATATAGAAGAGCAGAACGCCACCGTGGCAGGCCAGAATACTGTTACGCTCTGGCTTGCCGGCAAGCTGCCCCATCAGCACTTTTACAAATGGAAGCTTGATGAATGCCAACAAAACCGGAACCCACCCTGATATTTCGCGGCCCCAGAAATGATCAGCCGCATAAACGATGAATATCGCCTGGGCCAGTTCAAAAATCGGCCAGGCCATCCAGGCTGACTTGAATTTGCTAAAATCTTTATAAACAATGAAAGGCACTATTAAAGCAGCTGCCAGCAGCAATGCTGACCATAACATCGAGTTAAGACAAAGGCTCCCGCTCAGGTCAGGGCGCAGAGCCCAGAATGCCTGAGCAAAAGCGCCTGAGAACAGTGTAACCGCGATCATGATTGAGTAACCCATGCGACGCGCCATGGTCAGCGTAATTGCGCCAAAACAGAGCAATGTCAGCATTCCCGGGTGTGGATTCAGCGGCTTAACAAGCAAAAACGCCACGGCCAGCAATATGAAAATGCCCATGATCGGGGTCGAACTCATCCATTCGGTGAGCAGCGGGTTGCTGCGTACACTGCTCCCGGTCATTCTTTCGTCGATCTTGAGCGCTTCGCTCCACTGCGCCACCCGTTTGAGGCACCAGAACATGACCAGCACCACTGCCGCGCCCGCCAGCAGAATCAGCGCGTAAACGCCTGTTACGTATAGCACCGGTGCGAACCAGATCCAGTACAGAGCGGCAAACACGAGGATCATCGCCATCAGACCTATTTGCAGCAGTCCGCCAAACAGCATACTGGCAATGATACCAATAACCTGCAGACCAATAGCCATAGGCCAGAACAGTGCCGACATCTTTGGCGTCAACACTATTGCCAGCAACATCAAAATCGACATGCAAACCGGGAAAACCCTGAACCACTTGAGCGTAAAACGGTCGAGACCGTTTTTATGAATCAGCAGAATCGGACCGAGGCCACCTGCGAGTCCATAAATAAAGAATGCGAGAAACGACCAGATGTTGCTTGTAGCGTTAAACCGGGTAAGCGCCCAGAAACCCGCAACCAGAAAGGTCAATGCCGAGTATGGAATAACCGCGCCATGCCAGGCGCCATTGCGCAGAGCCAGAGCAGCCGCAATAGTTATCGCTGCCGCCATCATCCAAATCGGCGTTGCACCGGCGAAACTATTCACAACCACCAGCCCCATAAGCTGGATGCTCAGAAACAAAATAACCGCCGACCAGCGCGTAGAACTGCTGTTCTGTGGCGTCCAGCCGAGGCGGTCGATGAAAACGGCAAACACCAAAAGGTTGCCAACCCAGGCCAGACCGATCATGTATGATTCAGGAACGGTTTGCGAGAGAAAAGTCGCGCAGGTCAACGAAAACAGTGTACCAATCGTCGAAAACAACAGCAGAAATCTCGACTCGAGACGCTTGATGACCTGATAAATGCCAATATTGACAATCGCCAGGTAGACAAAAAGAGTCAGCAGATTGCCCCTGCCCGTTGAAACCAGCAGAGGCGTCAGATAGGCGCCAATACCACCGAGCACTGAGATGGCAATGCCGCGATGAAATATGGCCAGCACGAAGGCCGCCGCCGAGACCGTCACCAGCGTCACAAAACCAAGCGGTTTCTCAAGATAGCCATAATAAAGGGTTGCCGCAAAGAAAACAGAATACAGAAC
>MFYY01000150.1:6746-7019 GCA_001787855.1 Candidatus Riflebacteria bacterium GWC2_50_8
CAAGTGTGTGTCGCATTGTATCGTAGCGCCCACGCTCAAAGCGGAAAGATGCGGCGATCATGCCGAGACCGACAAAGGCGCCAATCACCAGACGCATTACCGGCGAAATCAAATTTTTATCAATTGAATATTTTACAAAAAATCCGGCACCAATAAACAGCGCGATACCGCCGAGCCAGGCGAAAAGATTGGCTCCGGTAAATTGTTCCCAGTCAACACTTTCTTTGAACTGACGCCACCTGTCACCCCATTCGGGTTCACCCGGGTCAGATG
>MFYY01000150.1:7156-7374 GCA_001787855.1 Candidatus Riflebacteria bacterium GWC2_50_8
TCAGGCTCTTCAGCGTTCGCTTTGCTCCGGGGAGCAATTTTGCTTTTTCTGCCGCCCCCATCTCCACCTCATGGAGTACCCTGTGGGCTTCCCGGTAGAACCGCGCCGCATCGGGAGATCCCTGCTCAAATAAGAGCCGATAGACCTCGTCAATGATCTCCAGCAGATACCTCTCCCTGATCAACCCTCCGTCGACACCGAAACGGTCTATCAGTTCG
>MFYY01000151.1:0-11190 GCA_001787855.1 Candidatus Riflebacteria bacterium GWC2_50_8
GTCCAGGCGGCCAGCGCAACCGTAGAGACCGAAAAAGCAGACGACAAACTCAGTACGACCAAAAAGATCAAGACCAAGTGGTACATGAGCAGTGGCACTAAAAAGAAAATCAGAGATGCCAATACTAAACTTGATGATGCCAAGGGCCAGGTAAAGGGCGTTAAAGAAGATGCCAAAGGTGTTGGCGACGAAGTAAAAGGTATTGGCGACGCAGTTCAGGGCGGCGGAGACACTTTCAGCATGATGGCCAAGGTTGCCGCAGGCATCCAGAAAGCTCTGATCAAGGCTGGTCAGTTGCTGCAGAAGATTGGTAAGCTTCTTAATACTGTTGGTAAGGTTCTTATGACCATTGGCCAGGTTCTTTCGGCTATCCCGTGGACCGCAGCCATAGGCAAGGCTCTTACCACTGTCGGCAAACTGCTGGTCAAAGTTGGTACTGTTCTTGACAAGGTCGGCCAGGCTATCGAAAAGATCGGTAACGTGGCAAAGGGTGCCGATGCTAACTTCGGCGAAATGCTCGGCAACGTCGGCACAGCTGTTAAGGATGGCTGGTCTGAAGGTAGCGCAGAAGCAGATTCTTACGAACAGAAGCTCAATGAAGATGCCGCAAAAGATGCCGCAACAGACGAGGGCGGAGCATCCGAGACGAATGAGGCCGCTCCGGATGACGGATCAGGCACTGTTGAAGATGCTGGTCAGACTGTAGAAGACATCTAAGCCAGAAATATTCGATAAAAAGGCCGCCTCGTTTGAGGCGGCCTTTTTTTTGACACATTTGTAAATAAAGGCTGAGGTTATTCCGATAGTGGCAGCGGAGTAATCTATGATTAAAAAAATACTGACATTTGTGGCTGCCACACTGGTTGTAGTAAGCATGTTTCCGAGTCTTTACAGCGGCGACCCCGGCATTACCGGCCTGATCGTAAAAGATCGCGAACGCTATTATCACCGGCTTAAGGATATGCGGGTCAAAGACCCGCAGAACGCCGAACTGAGCTATCAGATCGCGAACCTTTACTACAGCCTTGAGATGGAAGACGAGGCGATCAAGGAATATCGCCGAACTCTCAGCATCAAGCCCGACCATAGTCCTGCCAAATGGTTTCTTGCTCGCGTTCTGGTAAGTAAGGGCTATCTTGAAGAAGCTTTCTGGCACATACGTGATCTGATCAGTGCTAATGGTGAGAACCCTGAACTTTATGCCCGTGCCGGCGAGATATTGGTGAAAATGGACCAGCACGAAGTCGCGAAAGAATACTTTAACCGCTACGATGAGCTGAAATATGGCGAAAAAAACGGGGCTGACCCTGTTCCATCACACACAAAGCCTAATCGCGGGGCCTGGAAAGAATATTTTTACTGACCTGGCAGCTGATTAGAGCTTGCTGGCCTTGTCGAGCATCATTTCGATTTTAAGGCGGCTGTCGGCGGTAAACTCAATTTTAAAGCTCTCTTCGCTGAACTTTTCGAGATAGTTGTTGAGTTGCATGTCGCTGCCAAAATCTTTGTGAATACCGGCCAGCAAATTGCTGACTTCGGCATTGCGCAACCTGGTAAGACTCTGCTGATAAGACAACTGCAGCTGCTGTTGCCGGTTCTTGAGATCCTCGTAGATCTGGCGCATTCTGCTTTCAGCCTTCTTTTCGAACTCAAGTGCAGAGTTAATTGATTCTATGCGGGTTTCGATTGGTTCTCGAACAACAATGTCTTCAGAAAATAGATTCTGCAGTCGCTCGCTTTCTTCGTTCAGGCTTCTGGTCAGCCCGCTGCTTCTGGCAATGCTGTCGGCAATCCGAATCTGCAGGTCGGACATTGCCTGATCAAGCTGTTTGAGCAGTTTTTTGATTTTTTTCTCGGGAGTTTCTCTGAAGAATCGTGCAAAAAAATCTCTGATACTCATGATGTTTTCTCCAGACGCGCTTCGCGCTCGTATTCGCTTTTTACCTTTTCGACCCATTCTTTGCCAAAAAAGGTTTGCAGAAGGTCGGCAAAGCTTAACAGCAATGGTGGCGGGTTGGCAACTGAACGGCAGAAGTCGGGGATGTGGCAGTTGATAATCCAGCCACCGCCAGTTTGTTTGAGCATAATCGGAAACAATGAACACCACAACGGCTTAACGTCAAGCAGTGGCAGGGATTTCTCCAGGGCAAGGTCATGAAGTGAGCATAGAATAACCCCATTCGGGTCGCAGAAAGAAAGAGGGCAGGGCGTATTTTCTCGAATTTCGCGAATGTGCAGTGAACCTTTCCACTTTTCGCTGATGCCGGCGGCGAGAAAAGTCTGTTGCTGCCGCGACAGCCTGGGTTTTACCTGGTCGAGCAGGCTCTTTATCTTCTCTTCTTCTTCTTCGCTTATTGGCGCCCCAAGGTCGCCATACATGCAGCATTTGCCAAGGCATTGAGAAAGATCACAGGCAAATTTTGTTTGCCAGGCCTGATCTGATATGAGAACATCTCCAATTTGTTTCATGCTGTAACCGTCGCATTCTTGCTGTAATGAAGTTTTATGGCGTTGAGTCGTGTTTGTTCGATGTTTATGCTATGTTAAATGAGCTAAAAATGCAAAATTTAGTCTGGCACAGTTAATATTTTACCATTGTCGGTCGATAGCAGGTGGCGATGAATACCCTCGATTACATTATGCTTGGCGGTCTGATCCTGCTGGCAACGGTTGTCATAGTCAGAATATGGCTGTGGCGCCGTCAATCAGCTGATGATCTTGCCGCCTTTGCCGTTAAAAAGCCTCAGCCAGAAGTTGCTGGCATACCGGGTGCTTCAGAAAAACGCAGCACTTCTTTTGTGCCGCCAGGAGCGGTAAACGCAGTCGCCAGTAACGAGCCAGCTTCCGCTCCGGCGGTGCAGCCGGCAGCCAGAGCTCGCGAACCTGAAATCACCGATCCGGTGATGTTGATCAAGACTTTTTCTGCTCCGACCGAAAAACGTCTTATCGCAATCAGGGAGGTGGGTGAGAAGAAGAATATTCAGGCGGTAACCGCCTTGATTGAGGCCCTTTATGAGCCTGACTCTGAAATCGTTACGGCTGCCGCTGAGAGCCTTGGTGCAATCGGCGACTCGCGAGCGATCGAGCCTCTGATCGAAATATCGCGCCGCAGCGATGTTCAGCTGATGAAAGAAATCACCGATAGCCTTGATGAATCGACGGTTGCCGAGCTATCTTCCGAGACGTCTCTGGCGGTTATTTCAAATCACAATCCATACAATTTCAAGGAAATGGTAGTTTTCAAAATAGATCAGTTGCCCAAAGACTATTTTCAGTCTGACGGAACGCCACTTCCGCGAAAAGATCTCGTGGTAAAAGGCTTGAAAGACAACAGCCAGCAGATGCGTCAAATGGCGGCCAAGGCGGCCATAGGGCTTGACAACGAAGAGGTTGTCGAACCACTTATTGAAGCGCTGGGCAATCAGTTTGAAGTCGAGTCAGTGCGCTTCATGGCAGCTGAAGCGCTGGGAGGCATGCAGAACGAAAAGTCGGTCGATTCTCTGCTCAATGCACTTAGAGATGATAATGTTGCAGTCAGATACTCTGCCGCAGCAGCATTGAGCGGTCGAAAAGACGACCGGGTGATAATGGCATTGATCGAGCGGCTTAATGACCCGGATCGTTATGTAAGGTCTTCTGTTGCCTACGCTCTCGGCACCACCGGTGAACAGGCAGCCCTTGAAGCCTTGTTCAGTTGTGCTGAAGATGAAAGTGAGGCGGTCAGATTTTCGGCTGCCAAGGCAATTGCCGGATTTAATCATGATGAAGTGCATGCTGAAATTGAGAAAAGGCTTGAAAATGCTGAGAAACCAGTCATTCTGATGGCTCTGGAAATTCTCGGAAGCATAAAAGACCGTAAATCAGTAAAAATTTTACGTGGTTACCTTAAAGGCAGAGATTCAGACATTTCTTACCGCGCATCGCTGGCACTGGCCGGCACCGAAAATACTGATATTGTCGAAGATCTGATTGAGGCCGCCAAGCGTCTGGACAATGAGCTGGTCGCCCTGATGAAAGAGTCGGCGAATACGCCGATTAATTTTGCAATGCCGGCAAAAGATGCTGGCACTGGTGATGGCGGTGTTCGCGGTGTTGCATCCAATCTGGAAAAGCTCTCTAAAAAGCTGCATGATGCCAGTCCTAATATCAGAGGCAGCGCTGCTAACACTCTTGGCGATTTTAAGACACAGGAAGCTGTAGACATTCTGGCAGGAGCTCTAAAAGACAAAAATGAATTTGTCAGGGCTTCCGTGGTGACCTCTCTCGGTAAAATTGCTGAATCTGACGCTCTCTGGCATGTTGTGTCGCTCGAAAAGGATAAATCTGAAGAAGTTCGCTATGCAGTAGTCAAGGCGCTGGCTCCTTCTACGGAGATTATTGCACTTGAGTGTCTGCATCGTATGATGACAGATGACAAATCGAAGAATATTCGAAGAGCTGCCAAGCTCGCCCTTGAAAGACGCAACAACTAAATGAGATTATGGTTAAGCACCATTCAGGAGAATGCAGATGACACAACAGGAATTCATTGATCTGGTTGAAGAAGTATACAAGTTTCACACCAAAAGAGCGCCCGGCATTGTAATTGGCGTCGAAATGGTTGATCTGGCACGTCGCAAGCTCGGTGTGGTCGAGAAACTTGGCGCGGTGACTGAGACCCAGGTTTGTCTGTCTGATGTAATTCAGTATATGACTGGCTGCACCATTGGTAACAAGTATCTTATCATGCGCGACCGCATCGGCAGATACGCGCTGACTCTATATGATCGCCAAGATGGCCGCGGTGTTCGTGTGTTCGTTAACCAGAAAAAGTTAGACAGCAGGAAGATGCCGGAACTGTGTAAGTTTTTTCTGCGAAAACGTGCGCCAGAAGTTGCCAGTGACATGGAAGCGCGCAAAGAGTCTGCTGAAAAGATTGTAGCAGAGTTTCTGGCCGCTGATCGCAACATTTTTGGCTGGCAGTTTGTCAGGGTCAAAGATTACAAAAAACTGCCGGTGCATCCGGTTAAACTGTGCCCGGACTGTCATGAATCATTCATTTGTCCAGACGAAGACGAAAAGACCTGCCAGGTCTGCTCTGGGGATCTCGATTATTACCAGCTCGAACAGTGATTTGATCAGTCTTCTGGTCTCAGAATAGCCATAAAAGCTTTTTGCGGGATTTCGACGTTGCCGACCATCTTCATGCGCTTCTTGCCCTCTTTCTGCTTTTCAAGCAGCTTACGTTTGCGTGAAATATCGCCACCATAACATTTGGCGGTAACGTCTTTGCGCAGTGCAGAAATGTTTTCGCGGGCAATGACTTTGGCTCCGATGGTAGCCTGCAGCGGAATCTGAAACTGATGACGGGGAATCAGTGTGCGCAACTTGGTGATTACGGCGCGGCCTCGATAATCAGCGCGTTCGCGATGGCACAAAAACGACAGGGCATCGACACGCTCGCCGTTAACCAGAATGTCGACGCGTGAGATGTCGCCGCAGCGATAGCCGATATGCTCATAGTCGAGTGACGCGTAGCCGCGGGTGCGGCTTTTGAGCTTGTCATAAAAATCAACGATTATCTCAGATAATGGCAGGTCAAATGACAACGACACTCTTGACTCAGAGATAAATTCCATGTTCTTCATGACGCCCCGGCGATCCTGGGCCAGTTCCATGATGGTGCCGATATATTCTTTCGGCATGAAAATAGTGGCATGCACGAACGGCTCGCGTATTTCTGCCAGCTGGTTGTTATCAGGTAGTTTCGCCGGTGAGTCGATTTCATAGGCAGTTCCGTCGTTCAACATTACTTCGTAGATAACGTTTGGCGCGGTTGTTACCAGATCAAGATCATACTCGCGCTCGAGCCGTTCTTGAATGATTTCCATGTGCAGCAGGCCAAGAAAGCCGCATCTGAAGCCGAAGCCAAGTGCAAGCGAGTTTTCCGGAAAATACGAGAGGCTGCTGTCATTGAGGGTCAGCTTTTCAATGGCATTGCGCAATTCGTTGAACTGATTGGTTTCAACCGGGTAAAGTCCGCAGAATACCATCTGTTTTGCCTTCTGAAAGCCTGGTATTGGTTGAACATTGGCAGATTTTTCGAGCACGATGGTATCGCCGATCTGCACTTTGGCCATATCTTTGATGGTCGCGTGAAAAAAGCCAACCTGACCTGTGTCTATTTCGTTGACTACCAGAGGTTTTGGCGAGAACACACCGGTTTCTATGACTTCAAATATTGTTTCACTGGCTAAAAATTTGATGCGGTCTTTTGCCTTTATTTTTCCGTCTACAACGCGGCAATAGACGATTACACCCTTGTAAGAATCATAATTTGCGTCGAAAACCAACGCGCGCAGCGGTTGTTCTGGCAGGCCGCGCGGTTCTGGAATCCTTTCGACAATCGCCTCAAGAAGTTCTGGTACTCCGAGACCTTCTTTGGCAGAAACAAGAAGAGCATTTGAGCAGTCGATGCCTATAAGATTCTCAATTTCTTCTTTAACTTTGTCGGGGTCAGATGCGGGCAGATCGATCTTGTTGATAACCGGAATAATTTCAAGATCGTGTGCCAGAGCCAGAGTGGCGTTGGCCATGGTCTGCGCTTCAACGCCCTGACTGGCGTCAACGACCAGCAGTGCGCCTTCGCAGGCGGCAATGGAACGTGAGACTTCGTAGGAAAAGTCAACATGCCCTGGTGTGTCGATCAGATTAAGAGTGTATTCAGTGCCACTTTTACTCTGGTACATCATGCGCACAGCCTGTGCCTTGATGGTAATGCCACGTTCGCGCTCAAGCTCCATTGAATCGAGAATCTGCTCTTTCATTTCCCGCTTGCTGACGGTAGAGGTTGTCTCGATAAGGCGGTCTGCCAGCGTGGATTTGCCGTGGTCGATGTGTGCGATGATACAGAAGTTGCGTATTTTATTCAGTGACAATGGGTTACTCCTGAGATTGAGTGAAAATGAACCGGGAAATGAGAAGCTTCAGAACCCAGATCAGAATCAGACCAGCTATGGTAGCTATGATGCCAAAAACTATGCTGGCAATCAAGCTTTGATTTACCGCCCAGAAAATTGCATCGAGTTTTTGTGGAATATTTGGGTCTTCAGGGCGATAGCGCAGAATCCGTCGATAAAATTCTTCGGCCTTATCATACTCTCGTGCATTAAAAGACCGATTGCCGAAATAATAAAGCGCATTAACCATCAACTCATGTGCATCACTGTTGTTGGGTTGCAAATAGAGGATTTGTTCGATGCGCGGAGCAGCGTTGTCCCAGTCGTCTTTGAGCGCCATCTGCTTGACCTCTCGCAACATAAGGGTTGTCTGCCCGGGCTGAAAGAAGTGAACGCGATTATTGCCCTGATCAGAGATCACGAGAACTTCTTCACGGTTCAAAGCGATTCCGCGGGGACTAAGCAGGGCGCCAGGGCGTGAGCCGCGCCTGCCGTGGTGTTCAAAATACTTGCCATCGCCGGTAATCTCAACGATCCGATGGTTGAGAGTGTCGGCGATCAGCAGATTGCTGCCAAGAGCAGATGTGATGAATGAAGGGTTGTTGAGCATGCCCTTGTCGTTTCCCTTGATTCCGCCATAACGCCAGAGAACCTCTCCTGTGTTGGGTTCCCAGCAGACCACCTGATTGTAAAGAGGGTATGACACAGCCAGTTTCCCGTCAGACATCCAGTGTACACCGCGGGGAGCTACTGCGGACAGAGCTCCTTTTTTGGTTTCTTCCTGATAAATCAGTTCTTTAAGGCATTTTCCTTCGTCGTTGAGGATCTGAACGCGGCGGTTGCGCCATTCGGCTACAGCTATTCTGCCATCAAAACTGACGTCGATGTCCATCGGCCCGTAAAGTTCGCCCTGTCCCTTGCCCGATTTGCACAATGTGCCAGTCAGAGCGCCATTTCTTGGGTCGACAATAGCGATTTTATCGCTTTCCATAAGTGTTACATACAAGAGTCCCTGAGAATTCTGTGCCAGGCCGACTGGCTTTTTGAACAGTGTGGTCAGTTCTTCAAGATTTTTTTTGCGCGCCTCAAGAGCCGCAGCATCAAACTTGCTCTCGTCGATCTTGGCAATATTCGGTACGACTCCGACAAATTCGCCATCGCCCTTAAGCACCTGCAGTCGATTGTTGCGATGGTCTGCAACTATTATCAGACCTTCTCTGGTGATGATGAGGTCTTCTGGGCTGCCGAATTCAAGTGGTCCCTTTCCCTCAAAACCCTTGCTGTTGAATACTGAAAAATCCAGAGATGTTTCGGCTCCGGCACTTATCGCCAGAAGGCTAAACAGCAAAAGAGCCAGCAGTGATTTAAAGGAAAACAGGCTTTTTCTCAATTGTTTGACTCCTCAATTCGGTTAAAGGTCAGATATCTGTCTTTGCTAAGTTTTTCTTCGCGCGTTTTGCCGCTTTGTGTTATGCGTCTGAATGCTTCTATGCTGTAACCGTGCACCCCGGGGTGAACGATTTTGACTTCGCCCTTTTTAAGGGAAGTGTTGGTCTTTTTCTGTATCTGGAAAGGATGCTTCTGCTCGTTTCTGGCTTCAAGAATGATTTCTTCAAAAGGTTTCTTTTCGGCATAAATAGAGAGTTCGACGCTGCCTTTGCCGGAACTGCAGGAAATCAGAACCGGAATGTCGAGGCTGTTGGTAAATCTGAAGTCTTTATAGCCCCAGGCAACAGCAGCATCAAAGCCACGCTGCGCATAATTAATACCATCATAAATCGAGTGGTTGTGACGTTCGTCGATCTTCATGCCAGACATCAGAACGGCCCGATAAAGAGTTGTGCTGACCTGGCAGATTCCGCCGCCCAGTCCTGGTATAACGCGCCCCTGCGAAATGACTCCGGCTTTCTTAAAGCCGCACTTCTCGGTGCGGGGGCCAACAACCTTGTTAAAACTGAACTTGCCACCAGGTGGAATGATCAGGCCGTCGAGTTTTTCTGCTGCGACACGCAGGTTGACATTGCGGTTCTCATCGTTGATGTGGTCTGCGTCGTGCACTGTCGAGAAAGATGCGATAAGCTGGTTGAAATTCATTTTTTTTGCCTTGACTGTAAAGCCTTCTTCTCCTTCAGTTTTGCTCATTACCAAAGCTATTTCGAGCTTCTGCGCGTTATGGTCTTCGGTAACTTTTTTTTCAAAAGCTGCCAGGGTTTTTTCTTTGTCGACAGCATAACCCGGTTCTCCTCTGATAATTCTGGAAAATCCATTCTGCTGCTTTTCAAACTTTGCTGCTACCGGCAGTTTTGTGCCAGTCAGCTCGGGCAGCCGGTCAACCAGCTGTTTGATCTGATCGCCATCGGCAATTACTTCGACGGGTTGCTCATTCTGGTAAGTTACCTTGAAGAGAGGAACCTTTTGAAATTCAATAGCATCCTCGCTGTCTCTCACGAAAGCGATGTCGACAACACGCTCTTCGACCTTGGTTGCACCATCAGTTGTGGCAGCGCCCGGCGCTTTTGGCTGATCATCAGGCGTTTGCGCCGTTTTTCCGTCAGGTGTGATGCCTGGGAGTGCGGGCGTTTTGCCCTGAAAATACATGATTCCTGCAAAAATTGCAGACAGGATGAAGATGACCCCTACGATCAGAAGTCCCGGCTTTAAAATATTTTTCATCGGCAACGCTCCAAAAATTAGTCGGTTTCGGCTTTTAAAGAACGTCCCATCAAATTGGTGGCAGCAATGCCAGGTGGACATCCGTCAAAAAGAACCCTGCATAATTCTTCGGTAATTGGAAGCTGAAGGGTTAGTTTTTTACCCCATTCGCTGGCAATTTTTGCGGCTTCAACACCCTCTACGACCATCTTGGTGGATTCCGTAAAATTTTTCAGACTCTGTCCTTTGGCCAGGGCCATGCCAAGGCGGTGATTGCGGGAAAGTGGCGACGAAGTGGTTGCCATAAGATCGCCAAGTCCGGCCAGCCCGTAAAATGTCTGGGTGTCGCCGCCAAGAGCGGTACCAAGACGCACCAGTTCGTGCAGACTGCGGGTTAAATAGGCGGCCTTGGCGTTGTCGCCAAGTTCGAGCCCGTCGACAATTCCGGCTCCGATGGCAAATATGTTTTTCAAGGTGCCGCCCAGTTCGACGCCAGTTCGATCTGAATGTCTATACACCCGGAAATAGTTGTTGGAAAGGCATTCCTGCAGCTGTTGCGAAAGTTCCTGGCACGGTGCCGCAATTACTGAGGCTCCGAGTTTTTTCTGAGCGACTTCGTCGGCCAGGTTCGGGCCAGACAGACAGGCTATTCTGTCGCTATCAGAATCTGCTTCAATACCGAGAACGTCACAGATGACCTGAGATACGCGTCGACCACTGCCACGCTCAAAGCCCTTGGCAACGTTTACTACGCCATTAAGTTTTTTAAGTTCATCACGGTATGGTTCGATTACCGTTCTGATAAATCCAGACGGAATTGACAGCAGCGCAATTTCTGACCCGGCAATAGCTTCGCTAAGGTTGCCGGTGCAGACAAGTTTTTCGTCCAACTGCAGGTGGCTCACAAAAAACAGGTTGCGGTGCTCGCTGTTGATGCTTGTTACTACTTCTGGCTCACGCGCCCACAGCTTTACCTGATGCCCGTTTTCGCAAAGCAGGCTGGCAAGAGTGGTGCCCCATGAACCGGCTCCTATAACTGCAAATTTCATGCGGCCTTCTCCGAGTCGGTTTTTACAGCAGATCCTGCGGGTGATGACGTCGCGCTTCTACCGAGTTTCGATTCTTCACCCCTGAGAATTCGCTGAATATTAGCTTTATGCTTGAAGATGATAAAAGCGGCAACAAATGCCGAAAATCCGGTGAGGTATGGGCTGTAAATCGGGCCAAGCTCTTCGAAATAGTAGATGAAAAAGGGCAGGGCAGCTGCTCCGAGTATTGACCCGAGAGAGACCATTCTGCTGATAACCAGTGCGGTCAGAAAAAGCATCAGGCTGCACAGCGAAGCCTTGCTGGCGAGTGCCAGAAAAACCCCGAGGCCGGTTGCTACGCCTTTTCCACCTTTAAAATTCACCCAGAAAGACAGCGTGTGCCCGGTTAGCGCGGCAGCGGCGGCAGCAAAGGCGGCAGGAGGATTTTCTGGAAAGATATGTCTTACAATTAATACAGGGGCCATACCCTTGACTATATCGATCATCAGTGTGAACATCCCGGGCTTTTTGCCAAGCACCCGGAAAACATTAGTGGCGCCCATGTTTTTGCT
>MFYY01000151.1:11335-16051 GCA_001787855.1 Candidatus Riflebacteria bacterium GWC2_50_8
AAAGGTTTCTTCCTGTTTGATGTGATTGAGCAGATAGCGCTGATATGAAAAATGCACCCCTTTTGGCTCTGAGCATTTGAGCTTAAAAATAACTGGCGGGCCGTCATATTGCATGAGTGATTTGATTTTAATTTCACGACCCCTGAACGTTGGAGGTGGCTGAATGGTGACCGCATCATACAGTATGGTTCTGAGACGTTCTTCTGGAATACGTCGCCGACCAGTTTCCTGAACATGATTAATCATTTCGAACAGTTTGTTAACTCTCAGCCCGGTTTTGGCAGATGTCGAGAGCATTGGTGCAAAGGCAAGCAGTGGAAATTCTTCGCGGGTTTCCTTGATCAGCTCATTCCAGAAGTGTTCGTCGTGGCTTGAAATATCCCATTTGTTCCAGACAATTATACAACCGGCGCCACTTTCGATTACGCGACCGGCGATACGCTTGTCCTGGTTTGTGATTCCGCCTTTTTTCGCATCCATGACCAGTATGACCAGGTCAGTGTCTTTTATCGCTCCGAGTGTGCGATAAACTGAGAACTGTTCGACGTTGTCCTTTTCTCGATCTGGCCGCCGCAGTCCTGCGGTGTCGATAAAATTGTAGATTTTGCCGCTGCGGTGGAACTTCACTTGAATGGTGTCGCGGGTTGTGCCTGGCACGTTGTCAACTATCGAACGGTGTTCGCCAATAAGACTGTTAAATAGTGAAGATTTGCCGACATTTGGTTTGCCAACAATCGCTATTCGCTCAAGACTACGATCTTTGCGTGTCTCGGTAATCTCTTCAAATGTCTCGTTGCGCGGCAGATCTTCGACCAGACGATCAAGAAAGTCGGCAACACCGTGACCGTGTGTCGCAGAAATCGGAAACAGCGGATCAATGCCAAGTTCGTAAAATTCGGCAAGCTGTGACTCGTCGTTGGCATTGTCGAGCTTGTTGATTACAACGAACAACTGGTGTTTTGAACATTGCCGGCGCAGAAAATTGAGAATCTGCTTGTCGTCTGGAACCAGGCCAGCCTTGCCATCGCAGATAAAAATAATGGCGTCGGATTCTTTCAGGGCAAAATCGACCTGTTGCTTTATTGACTGCATAAGCGGTTTGCTGTCATCAGGGTCGAGGCCGCCGGTGTCGACAAGATTAAAACGCCGACTGTTCCAGCTTGCTTCGGCATAGTTTCGGTCGCGTGTTACGCCGGGAGTCGCATCGACAATTGCGTGTCGATAACCAACTATTCTATTCATCAGAGAAGACTTGCCGACGTTGGGTCTGCCAACTATGGCGATTGTAGGGATTGACTCCATGGCTACCTCCAGTTTGGAAAAGGTGATTATAGCATTGTTTGTCTCTCAGGTCAATGCTGTTTGCAGCGAAACCCCCGATTGAATGCAGAATTTCGACAAGTTTGCCGTAAGCCTGTCATTGCTTTACCACATGCAATTGACATGAGGCGGGGCTTCTGCTAATGTACAACCTCGATAAATCTAAATCATGAGGTAACCCGTGATTCAATGCAAGACGCTTATCCCGCTTCAGGAGCTGGATCTCAAGATTGACGCCGCAAATGCTCAGATAGAAGAAAAAAAACAGAAAGCTCTGCGCATGCAGACCGAAATCGATAACGATGCAGCTTTGCTTGAGAAGAAGCAGGCGTTGCTTAAGAAGATTCAACTGCGCCGTCGAGCAGCAGAGACCGAATTCGAAGGTCTCAATGCGGCAGTCAAAAGCTCTCAGCTCAAACTGGCAAGCGCAGGAATTCCTCCCGCTGCTTATTCTGCCCTCGAACGCGAAATTGTCGTGCAAAAAGCGAAGACATCAGAGATTGAGACAAAAATCCTTGAAGATATGGAGAAAATCGAAGTCCTCGATAAAGATATCGAAAAGGGACTTAAAGTCGTCGCCGGTCGCCGCGAACATCTGGTTCAGGTAAAAGCGCGCCTTAACGACGAAATACTTGTTATCAAGAAGGAAATTGAAATCCTGAAAACCCAGCGAGGCCAATGCAGTCTGGGTATAGAGACCGGAATTCTCGAAAAATACGAAGAGCTGAAAAAGAAGAGACGGGGGCAGGTTCTTTATGCCTGCGAAAATCCAGCTTGCCCAGCCTGTGGCATGGGATTGCCGGCAGGATTTCTCAGTTCACTGACATCTCATGATGAAGCTGAGAGTTGCTCTAACTGCGATGCTCTCCTTTACTGGACAGGACTCAGAGACTAAATGAAACTTCTGCAACTACAGATCGGTTTGTGCCTGTTTTTGATGTGTGCGTTACTGGCTCCCGCCATGTATGCTCAAGAAAACAAGCCGATCGTTGTTGAGCCCGCAAGTTATCTTGATGACCGCGCCGACTTGATTAAGGAAGATCTTAGAAAGCAGTTAATAGATAATTGCCGCGAAATCGAAAGTAAAACAAAAATCAGGGTTTTGATTAAAACTCTGCGCATTGCCAATCTGGCCGATGGTCAGGTGCAGGTTGAAACGTTCTTTGCCGAATGGATCAGAAGCATTGGAATGGATAAGCGTGGAATCCTTATTTTTGCGCTTCTGCCAGAGGGCGCCGCGCATGGCAAAGTGCACCTTCGTGTTGGAATCGGTCTGAAATACCTGGTGACACGTGAAATGGGCGAAAAGATTCTGAATCAGGTCATTCTGCCGAACAACGCGATAAACAATGATGGACTTGGCTTTCTGGAAGGCGTTAAAGCGATCAGGCGCATGTTGCTTGATGAGCTCAAGCGTGATTCATCAAGGGTGGGGGGCGGATCTCAGGCTTTTAATCTCAAGGGTTTTCTGTGGACATCAAAAGAGATACTGCTTGCGCTACTGGTCGGGCTGTTCCTCTGTTATATAATATTTTTCGTTGAACGCTGCCCCAGGTGCAATGGCGCCCTGAAGGTGTCGAGTGAGGTGCTTAAGGAGCCCGGAGTAAACACTCTCGGCTTGCAGCGCAAGATTTATGCGTGTGAACGCTGTGGTTTTTCGAGACGCAAAAAGGAGCCGGTGTATCCATCTGGAAAAGCTGGCCTGATAATGCGATTGACAGGAACCCGGCGAAATGTCAGGATTGAATAGTTGGAAATTGCAGGGCAGCTGGTCGGTCGCGTTTCCGCAAGGAAATGAGGAAAGTCCGGGCTCCACAGGGCATGGCGCTGGGTAACGCCCAGGCTTCGGAAAAGAGATTTTCCGGGGACGGAAAGTGCAACAGAGAATACACCGCCGATGGTCGCGAGACACAGGTAAGGGTGAAAAAGTGCGGTAAGAGCGCACTGGAGCGTCTGGTGACAGCGCTTCTGGTAAACCCCGCCGGAGCAAGACCGAACAGGGGGGATGAAACGGCCCGTTTCGCTACAACCCCGGGTAGGTCGCTAGAGGTCAGAGGTAACTCTGATCCCAGATAGATGACCGACACCTCGCAAGAGGCACAGAACCCGGCTTACAGGCTGCTCTGCTTTTTCCAACTCAATCTCTGGTAATCTGATCCGCAACGAAGTCGACAAATTGAGGGCTGTGTACAAGGCATTCGCACACCTCAAATTCAACTGCGGGATTTTCTTTTCTGAACCGCTCGACAATAGCCGGAATTTCTTCGCTGGTGTGCGAGCCTGGCAGTAGAAAAAGCGGTATCAGGCGCAGCTTTTTGTGCCCATCAGCAATGACTGTGGCTATTGCCTTGTCGAGAACTGGTTCTGCGCCCCTCAAAAAGCAGATTGAAAAATCTCTCTGGCAATTGGCTGAGCGCAATTTGTCAGCAAAAGAAGTTGCAGCGTTACCGGCAGTTTCGCGGGCCGAACCATGAAACACCAGCAGGGAATAAGTCGCGGTAGTCATTATTGCAGGCTTGTTACAGGCCCTTTTCCTTGAGGTAGTCTTCCATGGTTTTACCTTCTTTTTCGAGCTTCTTTTTCAGCTCGTCCTGGCCAGGCAGTTCGCCACGCTTCTGCTTTTCAATAATGGTAGCCTTGATTTCCTCAAGAACTGATTCGCGGTCTTCGTCTGAAGATGCGTTTTCAAGCTTTTCGCGGGCATCGGTGATGATATCTTCGATTTTCTGTTTGTCTTCTTCGCTGACTTTCTGGCTGCCGCTGCCGATAAGTTCTTCAAGATCCTGTCTGGTGAAATCGCCGGCTTCGATTGTGTCGAGCAGCTTCTCTTTGTTCGAGCGGTTGAGATAGTCAAACTTGTGGGTTATAACAAATTCTTCGTTGGGATTCTCGACGTAGTCAAGGGCGCGCATGTAAACTTCCGCGGCTTTATCCTTCTTGTTGGCGATCTCATAGAGAAATGCCAGCTGCAGCATTGGCTCTTTCTGCCATTCGCTGCCATCGAAAGATTTTTGCAATGCTCCCTCATAGATTGTGATTATTTCTTCGAGCAGTTTAAAATTACGGTAACGTAAGGGCGGGTTGAGTCGAAATGCCTGAAAAACGGTTACCGCAAGTTTCAGCTTCTGGGCGTTGTCCTTGTTTTTCTGGTAAACGTCGAATTTGGATTGCCCTGATATATTAAATTTTTCCTGGAGATCCTTTATTTTCTTTTTGTAGTTTTTGAGCTTGGTGTTGTAGTCTTCGCCCTTGTCGGGAGATGGTCGGGATCGTGAGACGATCTCAAGATTGTTTTTGGATTCGAGATGATTTTCCTTCATAAACTGAACCTGGCCAAGGATGTAGCGGAATACGGCGTTGTCTGGTTCGAGTTTAAGCGCTTCGGTCAGGTTCGTC
>MFYY01000151.1:16107-34570 GCA_001787855.1 Candidatus Riflebacteria bacterium GWC2_50_8
CGCGACGGCAAGCATCGTTATGAGAAGAACAGTAAAACCAGTTTTTTTCATGGTTCCCTCGGGTCTGTCATTAGTACCTTCCACTTTTATGATATCAGAATATTGCTACCTTGTCATTATTGCAATATCATTCAGTCAGTAGAAGATACCTAATTCATATCAGGAAGTCACGGCAGATGAAATCAAAAAATGGCGACGGCGTAACAAGCATGCGGTTTGCTCTGGCGTTTTTCTTTGTTTTTGCTGTTGTACCGTCATTTCTGGCTTTTATGGGCTGGCATTTTATTCGCGGGCAGCGGATTGCCGGTCTAAAAGATTCTTCTGTCGCTGAAATTCAGCAAAATTTACTGCGCTTGCGCCGTGATGCTGATGACCGCTTGTACATTCAGCGGCGTCTGAATTTTTTGTATGGCAATCTTGCCGAAGAAGACTTTAAGGCGCCGGTTATCGAAAGATCTATTGCCAGTTTCAGGGAAGATGGCTTCGGGTTCATTAACTTCAGATTTTTTGCCCCTGATGCAAGCGCATTGAGTCTAAAAGGGCAGAGCGAAACCCGGCGGGCAATGTTGCAGAAGATTTTTGAAGCTCTCATTCAGCCGGATACAACGGGCAAGAACTCTTTGCTGCTTCGCTACCGACCGTTTTTCGATGCTTTCATTGGTGGTATTACGCCCTCGGAGGTCGCCCAGGAAAAATCGTCATTGCTGCGTGTAATGATGAATGGAAAGCCAGGCCACTTTTATTGGAACACGTTTCATGCCCCTGAGCCTGAAACGCGTTTGAATGGGGGGCTTCTGGCATATTTCAGCGAGTCGGCAATGCCAGAAAACATGGCTCTGGAGCATCTGCTTGCTTCGATAAACGATGAGGCGCGAGGGCACAGGGTGTACGGACTGATTGATCTGGCGAATCCTGCAAAGTCGCTGCCGACAAAAATCGAGCTTCGTTCCCGCAACTTTTCGCATGCTGGGCTGGCTAAGAAAATCTCTGTTCTGCGCAATAATTTTGAAGCGCTGGATGAATCAGAAGACCTGCTTCTGGTCACCGAATTCTTTACGCCAGATAAGGCTCTTTTCTGTCTTGAGCTGTCACCAAAAGGTTTTTATAAAGATATTTCTACCTTTCTCAAGATTCTGATTCTGGTCTGGTTACTGATTGTAGCCAGAGCTGCTGTTGGCCAGAAAATTGTTGGTGAGTCGGGAGAAGGGATGCATGCAAAGCCTGTCTGTTTTGGCCTTTCTCTGAGACAATTCGTTGTGCTGTTTGCTGCTGTAGTGCCGGTGCTGGTCATTCTGGTAATGGGGGCCCAGTATCGCGACGCATTCAGCCGAATGTTGTCGCAGGAAACATTTGCCAGACTGTCGGATAGAATCGAAAGTATTGACGAAAATTATCAGGTGGCAGTGCGCAATCTTGAATCGATTTATCAACGGGTTTCCAGCTTAAAAGTAGTGCGTGATCTCAATGTTAAAGGACTTGAAGAGCTATCTGTCGATCTCGGTCGCAAAGACGCCATCAGCCGCCTGCACATCGTTGACCGTAACGGAAACACGCAGTTTGCCTGGCCGGCCGAGCGTTCTTCGAGTGATCTTGTTAAAAAGATAATGCCGGCGATTTCGCGGCGAATTTTTATAACACAGCGCGGTGATGAAGAGAGTCTCCAGGATAAGGTCAGCGACATGATGATTGATTCTTTTGCTGACAGTTTCGCCGACGTATTGGGAGACACTGGCGCCAGCTTGTTGAGGACGTTTGAGAATCTTGGTCGGGTCAATGAATTCTGGCTGGCAGACCGGCGGCATTATGTTTACACAAGCTTTGTAGAGCGCGGAAATGAAAAGGACCCCTGGCTTCTATACATCTGGCAGGGTACTGTAACTTTTGCACAACGCTATCTTCAGCGCCAGATTCAGCGTAATGTCGACAATCAGTATCTTAAAGACGATCCGATACGTCTCGCGATGGTGCCACGGCAGCGGAGTCAACTGCCGTTTCCGCGTGATTTTAACAAATATCCATTTGTTGGTCAGATGCACGAGCAGATTGTCAGCACCGAAGTCCAACAGTATATGGTCGACTCTATGGGTGGTGAAAGCTGGCTGATAGCGGCGGCCCCTCTTAAGCGGGTGCCAGATTATATGCTTTTCGCAATGTACCCGTATAATCTCATTGAACAAAAAACCTTCTGGCTGTCTGCCATGATTTATCTGGCTGCGGCACTTTGTGTTGCTTCGGCCCTGGTGCTGGCCAGGATCATTGACCGCATCTGAAACAAAAAACGTTCATGATTCTTGACATTTAATCGCAATTCTAATATCATTGCAAATTCGGGTCGAGTTTTGTACGTTTTTTTGTAATCAGGGGTTTTTCTTGGGCTTTATTTCAAACGAAATAATAGCGTTGATACGAGAGAGAACCGATATCGTTCAGATTATCGGTGAGCATGTACGGCTGATTCCCGCTGGTAATAGTTACAAGGCCCTTTGCCCGTTCCACAAGGAAAAAACCCCAAGCTTTCACGTGATAGCCGACAAGCAGATATATCACTGTTTCGGTTGTGGCAAAGGCGGCGACGTATTCAGGTATCTTATGGAGCTTGAGCATCAGACCTTTCCCGAGGCTGTGCGTTATCTGGCCAGCCGCTGCGGAGTGGCGATCCCTGAAGATTATGATCCAGAAGCTGATTCGCGGGCCGATCTGTATAATTTTCTCGACATGGCCAGCAAATTTTACGAGCAATGTTTGCACGACAGTTCGACAGGTGCAGCAGCAAGAGACTATCTGAAAAAACGCAAGATTTCATCGGAGACCGCACAGAAATTTCGAATTGGCGTGGCACCAAATTCATGGGATGCGATATCCACTCGTTTTGGCCGCGCCTCCCAGGATCTACAGCAGCTCGAAAAAGCAGGTCTGGTGCGCCCAAGAAATCAGGGCGACGGTTGCTACGACGTTTTTCGCAATCGACTGATGATACCTATATTTGATGTACACGGACGGGTTGCCGGGTTTGGCGGTCGTGTTCTTGTGCCCGAAGACGAACCAAAATACCTCAATAGTGCTGAGGGTGAGACTTTTAATAAGCGCAAGCTGCTCTACAATTTCCGTGAAGCACTGCCGGCGATAAGGCGGCTTAATTCTGTGATCGTGGTCGAGGGCTATCTGGATGTGATAAGCCTCTGGCAGAACGGCATAAAGAATGCTGTTGCGGCTCTTGGCACAGCTATTTCTCCTGATCAGATTCACATGCTCGCCCGCAACTGCGAAACCATTTATTTCTGCTATGATGCTGATACTGCTGGGCAACGCGCGACTCTACGCGCTATTTCCATGCAGAAAGATGCCCCGGTAAATGCGCGGGTGATCAGCTTTTCCGATCCTACAGACGACCCCGATAGTTTTGTTGCGCGAGAAGGGGCTGACAGTTTCAAAAAACTGCTTGAAAAAGCCACTGATATATATACTTTTCTCATTGAGACGCACACCCGTGGTCTAAAGCCTCCCCTCGAAATACCAGTAAAGGAAAAACTTATTCAGGACTTCAAGGAACTTGTCCCCGCTATTCACAGTTCAATTGCGAGAAGTGAAGTAACACGAAAAATCTCGAAACTGCTGGATATGGACCCCCTTGTACTTGAAAAAGAGTTCGCAGGCAGCTCTACGGCATCGGCCGCAGAGCCTCACAAGAAACGAAACTTTATCTCGCCCAGACTGAATGCCGAAACTCAGCGTCAGGAATGGGTGCTTATGCATCTGCTTGAGCACCCTGAAGAACTTGACCGGGTAAGAGCGCTGCTTGGTCCTGATGATTTTTCCGACCCCCGCTTAAGACAAATCTTTGAAGCAATAAGCTTTCAACAGGAAGTGGCAGGTGGTTCGTTAAAACCAGCAGAGATTCTGGCGGCTCTCGACGACTCGGGCCTGGTGTCGCGACTCAGTGAGTTGATAACAACTCTCGGAGATCGCCCGGCCGAACCTTTTATGGAATGCGTAAAGGGTCTGGTCAAACACCGGTTTGAAGCGGAGCTGAAGGCGTTACAGCAGCACATCAGGGAAGCGGAAAGAGCTGGAGACGACACTTTGATGGCGCAGTTGAGTGTGGAACAGGTAGATATCAGACGCAAGATGGACATGTTGTATTGATTCACTCCAGAATGAGGGAAAATTATGACTACTGAGCAGGCCGCACAGGCCAAAGGTAAGGTTGCTCGAAAAAAAGAAACGCTGACTCTCGACGAAGTCAGAGCGGAACTTATAGAAATCGGAACCCGGCAGGGTTATCTGTCATACCAGGAAATCAACCGGCTGTTGCCGGATGGATTGCCGACTGAAGCCTTTGAAGACATTATCAACGAGCTCATGGAAAAGAGTGTTGAGCTTGTTGATGACGATGAAGTAAGGCTCGACAAGAAGCTGCCTGTTGCTGAAGAGAAGAAGGAAGAAGAAGACAAGCAGCAGCAGGACTTTGATGATATTGATGACTCGGTTCGTGTTTATCTGCGCGAAATCGGCAAGATCAGATTGTTGACCATGCAGGAAGAAGTTACTCTTGCCAAGCGTATAGAGCACGGCGACCAGGAAGCTCAGCGCAAACTGATCGAAGCAAACCTCAGGCTGGTTGTATCAGTTGCCAAAAAGTATACCAAGCGCGGTCTTCTGTTTCTTGACCTCATTCAAGAAGGAAACCAGGGGCTTATCCGGGCGGTTGAAAAGTTCAAATACCGCAAGGGCTACAAGTTTTCGACATACGCAATCTGGTGGATCCGCCAGGCAATTACCCGTGCCATAGCAGACCAGGCCAGAACCATACGCATCCCGGTGCATATGGTTGAAACTATCAACAAGCTGCGCAAGGCTTCGCGCAAGCTGGTTCAAAAACTTGGCCGTGACCCGGCAGTTGAGGAACTGGCTGTTGAGGTCGGGTTGCCGGTTGAAAAAGTAAAGAATATCATGAAGACCGCCATGGATCCGATTTCGCTTGAGACCCCGATCAATGGCGAAGAAGATTCCCATCTTGGTGACTTTGTTGAAGATAAATCAGCGCTTCCGCCTGCCGAAACTGCGTTCAATCTTATCTTGAAAGAGCAGATCAACAAGGTTCTGGCAACTCTTACTGAGCGCGAATCTCGGGTAATCAAGTATCGTTTTGGACTCGAAGACGGTTGGCAGCGAACGCTTGAAGAGGTTGGCCAGAAGTTTGGTGTTACCAGAGAACGTATTCGTCAGATCGAAGCCAAGGCGTTGCGCAAACTCAGGCACCCCAGCCGTTCCAAGAAACTAAAAGAATTCTACATGGAATAAAAAAAGTGCTTGCAATCATTATTTCTCTATGTTATGATGATTGTCGCATCGCGGGCCTATAGCTCAGTTGGTTAGAGCCTCCGGCTCATAACCGGATTGTCGCAGGTTCAAGTCCTGCTGGGCCCATTCTCGCGAAAACATTGTCTGCCCCCCTCGTCTAGAGGCCCAGGACACGGCCCTTTCAAGGCTGCGACAGGGGTTCGAATCCCCTGGGGGGCGCTCAGAAGAGAGACAGATTAAATTATCTGTCTCTCTTCTGTGTTTTAGCGCATTGCATATTTGGGGCAATTATAGCTTGCGGGTGCAGGGTAAAGAATGATAAACTTGTATTCAAGCAATTCTGTATGGAGGAGATTAAGAATATGAAGAAAAAGCTGGTTGCCGTAATTGCGGCGGTTTTTTGTTGTACCCAGGCATTTGCCTTTGATGTTTCACCAACCCAGATCAATACTGGAATAAAGGAAGCCAAAAAGGTAACCGTTTCTCAGGAATTTATCCGCAAGCTGTTTAACAACAAAGCACTGCTTGAAGGCATCGAAATGCTTTCTGTGACTGACGACGGCAAAAGACTTTCCAGTGTAAGGGGTACTCTTTCGTCTCCTCTCTCAGGCAACATCGGAGTTGCAGCCAGAGACTACATTCAGGAAAACGCGGCCTTGTTCAATCTCCCGAGATCAGATGTAGATTTCCTGAGAATGATGAAAAATTTCGAAAAAGATGGCGTAAATTATGTAGCCTGGAACATGATTATCGACGGCGTTTTCGTTCGTAACGCCGTGATTGAAATTACAATCAGCAAAGAAGGCGTGGTAACTCTCGCTAACGGCTCGCTGCCAGAAGTCAATGAAATTACCAACCAGATTTCTCTTGAGCGCTATCAGGCAATCGGCCTGGCCAAGGCAGCCATCAAGGCTGACAAATTCCGCTCAGTGCCTGAAGCTGAACTGCAGATTGTTGCCGATGACGATGGCACCGCCAAAATGGCATATGTGACCAGACTGGCAGTAGAAAATCCGATCGGCGACTGGGAAGTAATTGTTGATGCTGAAACCGGCGACATTATGCAGGTTAACAACGAAATGAACTTTCACACTGGTCTTGGTGCAGTATATGTTACCAATCCGCTTAAGTGCGAAATCACCAAAGAAGAACTTCTCAACCTTACCGCCACTACTCCGACCGGTAAATTCGCTGCTATTGATAACGAAGATGGTCCGGAATCAGATCGTGAAGACAGCATTCACATTTATGATGTCGATAACACTCATTTTGACGAAATCGGCATGTATAACTACATAAACACGATTCACGATTATTATGCGACACTTGGCCATGACAAACTTGATCGCCCGATGAAGGCAATTGTTCACCTCGGCGACAACTATGACAACGCATACTTCAGCCCCTGGCAGAATTCATTCGCATTTGGCGATGGCAACAAGTTTAACTGCCTGGCTCGCGAAGCTTCGGTTGCTTATCATGAGTATTCACACGCAGTGTTGAATTCGATCAAAAACCTCACCTACAGTGGTGAATCCGGAGCCATCAACGAAGGTCAGGCCGATTATTTTGCTTGCACCGTAACGGATGATCCGCTTCTCGGCGAATGGGTTGTCGCCAAAATGGGAAAACCCTATCTGCGCATTCTTGAAAACGATCTGCATTACCCCGAAGATATTCAGGGTGAAGTTCATGCCGACGGCAAAATCTGGGGCGCCCTCCTCTGGGACATCAGAAAAGCTCTTGGTAAAGAAATCTCTGACGTGCTGATTTATCGCAGTCACTATAACCTCAAGAGCAGCAGCGCAAAATTTATCGATGGCTACAATGCTATCGTAACTGCTGACAAAGACCATTTCGAAGGCAAGAATCTTGTCGAAATCGACAAGGTATTTGCAAAACGCGGTATCATAGCCTCCGCCTACAATGGCGCTGTTCTTACTGCCAAAGACATTCGCGAAATCAGACAGTTCAACGAAGCTCATAACGAATAAGATTCTATAAAAAAGCTGCCGGCTTGTTGTCGGCAGCTTTTTTTTATCCAAAAAGACTTTAAACCTGATCAGATTTGGGTTACAATGAGTGTTCCTGTTCTCAGGTGAATAATTGACTGGAGATAGCTATGAGTTACTGCGTGTTTTGCGGAAAAGACCTGCGTAAGGGTGGCGATTTTGTTAAAAATACTGATGGTGCGCTGCTTTGTAAAAGCTGCGTGTCAACAGCAAGTGATATTTTTGTTCGCAAGGACACCAGTGTCAAAAACTCGTTAAAAACGGGCGATCAGCCAAATAAGGTTGATCTGAAGCAGATCGTGCGCGATTACTCGCCCAAAAAGATTTTTGATGCCCTTTCTGAATACGTTATCGGCCAGGAAACCGCCAAGAAAGTCATTTCTCTGGCTGTTTACAACCATTACAAGATTTTATCAATGATCGACGACAGCGATGTCGAGTTCGAAAAGTCGAACATTTTGCTGCTTGGTCCGACAGGCAGCGGCAAGACCCTGCTGGCGCGCACATTATCCAAAATTTTGCGGGTTCCTTTTGCCATTGGCGACTGCACCAGCTTTACTGAAGCCGGCTACGTCGGCGATGACGTCGAAAACGTCTTGCTGACGCTGCTGATCGATGCAAACTATGAAGTCGAAGAGGCGCAGAAGGGTATCGTCTATCTCGATGAAATTGACAAGAAGACGAAAACTTCCGGCAATGTCTCGATTTCGCGTGACGTTTCAGGAGAAGGCGTACAGCAGTCATTTCTCAAGCTGATCGAAGGAACGGTAGCCAATGTTCCGCTTGCTGGCGGTCGCAAGAACCCGACTTCACAGCAGGTGGTTAAGATGGATACCCGCCATATTTTGTTTATCTGTGGTGGCGCTTTCGTCGGTCTAGAGAGAATCATCGCGAAACGCACGCGCAAAGGTGCCTTTATTGGTTTCAACAACGATCCACAGCCGATTGACAAGGCAGATTACAGTCTGTTTCACAGAGCAGAAGCTGAAGACTTCATGGAATACGGATTTATTCCTGAGTTTATCGGTCGCCTGCCGGTAAAAGTCGCCCTGAATGGTCTTGGCAAAAAAGAATTCAAGCGCATCCTGAGCGAACCAAAAAATGCGATAGTTCGTCAGTATGCCAAGCTTTGCGAACTCGATGGCTGCGAACTGGTGTTTGAAGAATGTGGTCTAGATCGCATTGTCGACATTGCTCTCGAAAAGAAAATCGGGGCACGCGGACTGCGCGCTGTTTTTGAACGGATTTTGCGTAATGACATGTTCATGCTTCGTGAAAATAATCGAAAGCAGATCTTGATGACCGCAGACTATGTCGATCGCCAGATGGCTCATCAGGAAGAAGATTTTATGCGCGAACTGCGCGAAGCAGAAGGAAAATCAGGCGAACCGGCAACCGAAAAACAGCAGTTGGTGCTTGAAGCGACAGCTCAAAAGGACGCAGCCTAGCTTCTCTGGCAAAAATGAAATTGCTGGATAGCATTGGAATAAGTATAAACAAAGGCGGGGCCACCAACAGGGTGGCCCCGCCTTGTTTTAGAAGAGAGAGTTAGGGGCGAATCAGGCGGTTGCTTCGGCTTTAACAACAGGCCCGGCGTTGCATACTTCGGAGCTTGACTGCGAAGCATACTTCTTGAAGTTTTCGTTAAAGCGCACGGCCAGAGCATTGGCGGTCTTGGTGAATTGAGCTTTGTCCTGCCAGGTATTTTGCGGGGTCAGGATCTCTACTGGGACACCAGGGCACTGTGCCGGTATTTCTACAGCAAATATCGGATCTTTTTTGAATTCGACATTGTTCAAACTACCATCAAGGGCTGCTTTTAACAGTGCACGGGTATACTTTATCTTCATTCTGCTGCCATGGCCGTATGCCCCGCCACTCCAGCCGGTGTTAACCAGCCAGAGCCTGGTACCATGCTTTTTCATGCATTCGCCAAGCATTTTGGCATAGGTAAATGGATGCAGCACCATAAATGGGGCACCAAAACATGCCGAGAATGTAGCCGTGGGTTCAGTTACGCCAGCCTCAGTTCCAGCCAGTTTAGCTGTATATCCAGAGAGGAAGTGATACATTGCCTGTTCGGGGGTCAGTCTGGCAATTGGCGGCAAGACGCCGAATGCGTCTGCTGCCAGGAAGAAAACGTTCTTCGGGTGCCCGCCAACACCTTCCTTGACACAGTTGTCAATATGTTTGGTCGGGTAGGTAGCTCTCGTATTTTCGGTGATGGCATCAGAATCGTAGTCTGGTGTGCGATGCTCGTCGACAACTACATTTTCAAGAATTGAACCGAACCTGATAGCATTAAATATCTGCGGTTCCGCTTCCTGAGAGAGCTTGATGCATTTTGCGTAACAGCCGCCTTCAAAGTTAAAGATGCCGTGATCGTGCCAGCCGTGCTCGTCGTCACCGATCAGTCGGCGTTCAGGGTCTGCAGAAAGTGTGGTTTTGCCGGTTCCTGAAAGGCCAAAAAACAGTGCTGTTTCGCCGTTCTCGCTGACGTTTGCCGAGCAGTGCATTGGAAAAACGCCACGTTTGGGCAGTAGGTAGTTAAGTACTGAGAAAATACTCTTTTTGATTTCTCCGCCGTAGTGTGAGCCTGCGATCAGCACTATTTTCTCGGCAAAATTAACTAATATGGCAACTTCTGAGTTCAGCCCCATGTTTTTCCATTCCGGGAGTCGCATGTCTGCCACATTCAGAACGGTAAAGTCGGGAGTTTCTTTCAATTCAGATGGATTTTCGCAGTTAATAAAAAGTGTTTCAGCAAAAAGGGCATGCCAGGCTTTTTCAGCTACCACTCTTACCTGTAGTCTATATTCAGGGGCAGCACCGGCGAAGCCGTCAAATACAAATACATCGCGGTTTTTGAGGTAGTTTTTGGCGGCCTGAAAAACTTTCTGCCAGTTTTCGGTTTCGAGCGGACGGTTTATGTCGCCCCACCAGACGTCTTCGGTGCCATGGGTTTTGACAATAAAGCGATCGTTCGGTGATCTGCCGAATCTCTCGCCGTTGTTGCGGTCGACCAGTAATGCGCCATTGGCGGCAATTCGACCTTCGCCGGAAATGACTGCGCGTTCTACAAGCTCTGCAACCGGCCTGTTTAAATAGATGTTTCTACAGCCGGTAACACCAAGATAGTTAAGGCAGCTTTGCTCTGTCATATTCAATCTCCTTGTCCTTTTTCAGCCCTTATTTTGCGAACTTATCTGCTGAGTCTAATCCTTTAAGGAATTTTCGGCAAGCCTTTTTGCAGCGAAATTCGATTTTGAAGATTTGTGTGAGTTTGTGTTAAAATGCTGCTGAGAGGCTAATGACGAGGAGGCAGCGATGTGAACGAGAATGCCGGGCACCGAGATCGACTTAGAAAGAGATTTGACGACACCGGGTTCGATGGCTTTTCTGACCATGAAATTCTTGAAATTCTGCTTTTTTATACCTTTGCCCAGAAAGACACCAAGCCGGCTGCCAAAGCGCTTATAAAAGAATTCGGCAGTCTGGAAAAAGTCTTTGCGGCAGATTTTCAGCAATTGTGCGGCGTCGCTGGCGTTGGAGCTGCGTCTGCCCGGCTGATCATAATGTCACGCGCTATCATGCAGCGTATCAACCGGATAAAAATTGTTGACGCCATTCCGGCTATCGCTTCAGGCTCAGCTTTGATGACCTATCTTGGCTCTTCAATGGAATCCTTGCCAGAAGAGCAGCTCAGGGTAATTTTTGTGAATAATATGAACCGGGTTATCAAGGATGAGGTTATTTCAACCGGAACAGAAGACCAGACCGCGGTTTATCCAAGAAAAATAATGAAAAGAGCCATGGCGCTGCATGCCACCGGCATAATTGTTGTCCATAATCACCCGACCGGGCAACTTCGTCCTTCGAATGCTGATATTAACATTACCAGGTCGCTTGTTGCCGCAGCTGAAGCACTTGATCTACGCATGCTCGATCATGTAATCGTCGGGCGTGACGACAAGGGTTATTTCAGCTTCAGAGAAAACGGCCTTCTTTAAATGTCTTCAGAGTTCTTGATGAAACCGTCAGGGTGATCCCCGGTCGAGAGCAGATCGCGTATTTTACCGTAGAGAACTTCGAGCGCTACCAGGTTGCTGGCGCCTTGCGGAATAATCAGGTCAGCCAGGTACCTTGACGGCTGTACCATGTTTATTGCCGCATCGCGAACTGTGTTTTCATACTGGGTAATGATGCTTTGCACTGTTCTGCCGCGATCGCAGTGGTCGCGCTTGATTCGGCGAATGATCGCCTTGTCGAGAGAGACGTCTATGTAGATGCGCAGATCAAAAAGAGGCATAAGTTCGGGAATGTTAAAAATCAACAGCCCTTCAACGATAAGAATTGGTCTGGGCTCTACCATTACCGTATCACTGTGCCTGTCTGATACTTTGAAATCATAGATCGGGCGTTCAATGGCGCGTCCGTTTCGAAGTTCATTGATGTGGTTAATCAACAGGCCGGTTTCCAGTGCGTCAGGATGATCGTAGTTCTTGATCGTGGGTTTGTCTTTCTTCGCGTAGTAATACATGTCGTGCTCAAGAACGCAGATTTTCCCGGGAAACCTCTCGAGAACCGCTCTTGAAACACTGCTCTTGCCAGAACCGGATAAACCGCAAATTCCTATTATGTACATGCTGCTAATTTACCATAAAAGCCCGATTCTGCCACATAAATCTTAAAAAAAAAGATCCGGGTTATACCCGGACCTGAAAAATAAGGAGGCAAACAAATCCATAAACCTTTTCGGCCACGAATGATGTTTTCTTAACGATTTCTGCGCTGACTTCAGCAAACATCGGCAAACAACCGCGGGCACCGGCAAACGAATTACTCCGCTAAAAGGCGGCAAAATACCAGAAAATTTTAAAATATTTTTCTAAAATAAAAAAAACGGACAAACAACATCTGTACCCTGATGTTGTTTGTCCGTAGTTTTTATACGGACTTGCTCCGATTTATCCGGGCTTATCCAATAAGGCTCTTCAGTGTTTCAGCGATTTTGTCAGCCGACAGACCGAATGATGCGAGCAATTGTTCAGGTGTACCTGACTTGGGTACACTTGTTACGGCCACGTGTTTGAAAGATTTGATATGTCCGGCCAGTTTCAGGGCCACGGTTGCCCCAATGCCGCCTTCGATCGCGTGCTCTTCAAATACCGCCACGTTTCCACCCGAAGCTGTAACCAGTTTGGTCAGCTCTTCTGTCGGGAATGGTTTAAGGCTGTACATATCAACCAGCTGGATCTTTTCACTGCCTGGCAGACCCTTGATTGCCTTGAGGGCTTCGTGTACGATCACGCCGGCTGAAATGACGGTCAGGGCAGGGGAATCTGACTTTTTAAGCACTTTGAGACCGCCAATCGGGAACTTTTCGTTCGGATCATAGAGAACCTCAGAATTTGGCCGCGAAAGTCTGATATACCCGGGGCCTTCATGACGGGCAAGGTTGACTATGCAATGGTAGGCAGATACTGCATCTGAAGGGTAAAACACCGCGCCATTTGGCAGAGTTGAGAATGATGCCAGGTCTTCGAGAGCCATTTGTGATGGGCCATCTTCGCCGATCGAGATCCCGGCGTGAGTTCCGATAAATTTTACTTTAAGGCCAGAAAGTGCTGCCATTCTTATCTGGTCAAATGCTCTTGCCAGAAAGGCGCCAAAAGTGGTAGCGAAAGGAATCAGGCCGCGAGATGCCAGGCCGGCAGCGATTCCTGCCATATTTTGCTCGGCAATGAAACATTCGACAAATCTTTCAGGAAAAGTTTCGCCGAATTTCTGCGCATAAGTAGAGTTCTGGGTGTCGCCATCGATTACCCATATGCGCTCGTCAGCCTTGCCAAGATTAACCAGGGCCGGCCCTACTGCCTGTCGGGTCGCTGCCTTTTCTCCGAGTTTATAAGGAGCTGGTGCAACATTCGCGGCAACCGGACCGGTAACTATTTTGCCGGCCATTTCTTCTGGTCTGGCGATGGCCGGTGCCGGTGGTGACTTCATTATATCCTGTTCTACTTCGGCCAATGCCTGTTCGAGGCCCTGTCCCGGCATGACCGGTTTGCCGTGCCAGTTTTCCTTGTCGGCAATCTGGCTGAGCCCGCCGCCTTTTAAGGTTTTTACGATTACACAGGCTGGCTTGCCAGACACGTTGACGGCCTGTTCAAGGCCCTTTAGAACGGCTTCGACATTGTGGCCGTCTTCGACGACAATAGCTTCCCAGCCAAATGCTTCGACTTTGCGGGCATAGGTGCGGATGTCATGGCCGTGCATAGTTTCGCGGCTTTGTCCAAGGCGATTAACGTCGATAATTGCGATAAGATTGCTGGTTTTTATGTTGTCAGCAAGTGCGAATGCTTCCCAGACCGAGCCTTCGGCCATTTCGCCGTCGCCGAGCAGAACGAAGGTTCGTGCACCGTTTTTAACTACTTTTTGTTGTTGCAGTGAGATACCGAGACCTACTGAAAGGCCCTGTCCAAGGGATCCGGTTGCGACATCGACGAATGGCAGAATGGGCATCGGGTGCCCTTCGATGCGCGAGCCCATTTTGCGCAGAGTAAAAATCTCTTTTTCGTCAAGGTAGCCGGCTTCACACCAGGCGGCATAGAGTGCCGGGGCTGCATGGCCCTTGGACATTACCAGTCGGTCGTTGGCGTGCGCACCGGGATTTTTCGGGTCATAGCGCATAACTTTGAAGAAAAGTGCAGAAAGAATCTCGGCACAGGAGCAGCAGGAAGTCGGGTGTCCTGAACCAGCTTCAGCGGTAGTTTTAAGTGACAGCCATCTGATGCGGGCAGCCCGGTGCTTGAGTTCTCTGATAAGTGAAGTGTCGTAGGACATTCTACCCTCCGATAAAAATTTCATTTAAAACACACTATAGCTTTAAACAAAATCGGAGGCTTAGTCAACCAATAATCTGGATAACGCTATTCAGGCTGTTATTAAGATTGTAGATGCCGGATTCAGAGCTTATATTTCGATAGCTGGGCGGCTGGCCGGACTTGCTGCTGCCTGCGGGTTCGCCGACTTTGGCTTTGCCGCCGCTTTAGCGGTATTATTCTGTTTCTGTGGCTGGCCAATGGCAGCATCGGTTTTGGGGGCACTTTGCGGCGGGTTTTCAATCCTTTTGAGTATGCTTTTGACAGAGTCCGGCCCGACAAAGAGCTCGGGAACTCTCGGAAGCATTGTATAAGCAACCAGCGCTGAAGACCAGAGCAGAAACCGCGAAATGTCAGCTGCCGGGTCAGGGGTAAGGTTTTTGATCAGCATCAGAAGAGAATCCAGCCAAAGGGTCGGAATCAGCATGCGCACAAATATCGCTTGAGCAGCGGGCATGAGCGTTTTTCCCAGTTGCTGCTCATCTGGCTGTATCATGGGTGTTAAAAAGTCGATGGTGCGCAGCGGGTATGCAAAGTAAATCCTGGCCCAGAAAGCGAAGGTGATGAATTTATCCTGACTTTGCCACAGCAGAGATTTGAGGGCGGGACTGATCGATTTCTGGTATGGTTCGCTGTCTGCCAGCTTCCAGGCGCGGTGAATGGATATTCTGGTAACAAAAATCTGACAGAGAAAGGTTACTATAAAGGCCAGATAAAAACCCAGGATTATCAGAAGTCCGGCAAAGCAGATAAGAGACGGTACACCCAGAATCATCAGGATGGTTATGGCGAAAAATACTGCCGGCCATACCCATATTGGCTGAAATTCGGCTGTTACTGACAGTCGAGTCAGTTCTGCTGTTATGCCGGCTCGGGTCAATATTTCAGGGCGTGATGCCGAAATTTGCCAGAGCAGGCCTGCCAGCAGAACCACCGACAGCACAAAGGACAGCCATCTTACTGTTAGTTGGTGCGAATATTTCCACATGAGAACAGCAATATATAAAAGTTGCCGGAAATAGCAAGGCAAAAAATATCTGTGTTCTTTGCATAAGAGATAATAAATGATTGTTGTTTATCTAAGTTATTTGTGCTAATGTGTTATTGAGAAATTCCTCCAGCAGGACAGAGACGAGATCAGGAAGAATTTAAGTTGCCAGGGAGCTTAACAAGCAATTATGTCAGAAGAATTCTCTCTAACGCATCAGGTTGATGATACTGTGCTGATCATCAGAACCAATGGTTATCTGAATGACCTGGGCGCTGAACAGGTTGATGAGATATGCTCTGAGCATCTCGAAAAATCGATTAATAAAATCGTAATCAATCTTGAGCAGTCGCCCCTGATCAACAGTATAGGTATTTCGATTCTGATCGGCGTTATCGAAGCTATCGAAGAATCAGAAGGTGCGCTGGCATTTACCAACCTCACCCCAACTAACCGCAAAACTTTTGAAATGATGGGGCTTTTGCAGTTCGCTCAGCCATTCGACAAAGAAGAAGAAGCAGTCGCAAAATTTAAGGGTTAAGCACACATGTCTGAGCAGATGTCTGACCTTGAACAGAAAATGCAGCAGCAGGTGCTGCGCTATGAGTATGTTCTTGAGGCTCTGAGCGATATTGGTGACGAGCTTTGCCGCGTAAGCAGTTTTGATGCCCAGCTGAAATCGCTTTTACATCTTCTTCTCGGCACTCTCGGCGTCCGCAAGGGCGGCATTTTTCTTTTTGAGAACTACAGCAAACGCGTTTCTCTGCGCTGCTCCTGGAAACTGGTTCACAAAACCTACGATTTCGAACTCAATCAGGAAGAAGTAAAAACCCTTGAGGATGAATCTGCTGAAATTACCTATCGTGTAAAGGATTTTACTTTTCTCAAAAGCTGTCTGCATGATTTTGTCGAAGATAACCTTGACTGTATCTCAGTCCTCAAGGTTAGAGAAAAGCTTATCGGCTTTCTCGTCGTAGGGCATAAGCTCAAAGAAGTGCCGTTGACCGACAAGGAAATGAGCTTTTTAAAAACTCTTTCCCGTAATATCTCGGTTGCCATAAATAATTTTCTGTTGCTTTCTGAGCTGCGCGAAGCCAATGTCAGGCTTGACGAAAAGATACAGGAAGTAAGCATTCTCTATCAGGCATCACAGATGATTTCGTCTGAGCTGCAGCTGCAGGCTCTGCTGGACATGGCCATGAGCGCGATAGCTGAAATCACTGAGATTGAACGAGGCTCGACCTGGCTCTATGACGAAGAGCACCGTTCTTTTAATCTGATGAGTCATCTTGGCGATGCTTCTGAACTCCCTGACACTCTGGCTCTTGAAGATTCTGACATTCTTCAGATGTCGCATGACCGCAAAGAATCTTTTGAATACGAGCAGGGCAAGTCTGAACAGCCTGCTACCCTGAAACGCCTTGATGGAAAGGTTTTCGGCGCTTCTTTTGTGGTCGTGCCGATTCTTAATCAAGGTGAATTTCTCGGTCTGGTGCATCTCTGCGCGGCAGAAGGTGCAAATGGCTTTACCAATCGTGATATCAGGCTGATCAAGGTTTTTGCTGTACAGCTGGGTGCAGCGGTTAAAAACGCTCAACTTTATGAGCAGGCAATCACCGATGGCATGACCAAACTCTATCTGCATCGCTATTTTAAACAGCGTCTGCTTGATGAAATCAAGCGTGCAGCCAGGTTTAAGCGCAGCCTCGCATTGATCATGGTCGATATTGATCACTTTAAATCGTTGAATGATAATTACGGTCATCAGACCGGCGATGATGTTTTGCGGCACGTGGCCGCGATATTGCGCCGTGCCGTGCGTACTCATGACCTGCCCGTGCGCTATGGCGGCGAAGAATTTGCTCTGGTGCTTCCAGAGACTGATATGACAGGTGCAGTCGCGGTTGCTGAGCGGGTAAGACGCTCGATAGAAAATGACTATCTCGAAGTAACCGGAGTTGTCCATAAAATCAGCGCCAGCTTCGGCGTTTCAGTATTCCCGGATTGCGCCGATGACATGGATTCTTTGATCAAGGCCGCCGACGTGGCTATGTACTGGTCAAAGGAACATGGAAGAAATCAGGTTACCGCCGCGCCATCACGAGTGTCGCGAGAAATTGATATCTGATCGGCGCATACAGGCTTTTAAATAGGCTCTGTTAAAGCTTTGAATCCCAATAAACCTACTGACAGTTTTTGTTGTCGGTCGTTTTCTGTAAAAGCAGTATTTTGCTGCGCCGCGGAGTAATTTCGTCTTTAAGTATTTTCCAGCCCTTGTCAGGGAGCGCTGCCAGTTCGTCTTCACGGTACGGGCGCACCAGCATGCCTTTGTAACCACCCTTAACAAAAATGATTGAGCCATCGTCACGTACGACCGCATGATTGTCATTCGCAAACTCACCAAAACTGTCGACCGTCATCAGCATTACGCCTTCAGGCTTGAGAACTCTGAAGGCTTCATCAAGTGCTGATGCGTAACCGGCGGCATCGAGGTGGTCGAACAGGTGATGAGCTAGAATAGCGTCAACACACTCACTCTGAAAGGGCAGAACTCTTGCATCGCCAGTAATGACAAGGCCTTTTAGCTCTTCTTCGAAAAAATTGTTTTTCATCACCCTGGCCGCTTTAAATGATAGGTCGATGCCGACTATGTTGTAACCGACCTGACTTAAATAAAGGCTGTTGCGCCCTTCGCCACAGCCAAGATCGAGAATGGTGCCGTTTCTGGGGACATGGTTAAACAGATGTTGTACAAGCTTCGCAGATGGCGCAATCATGCCATGGTATTTTAAAAATTTACTCCAGGTTTTTTCCCAGTAGTGACGCGCCTGAGCTTCGGTCTGGCTCATATCAGTTTCTCCCGGTAAACTCTATCGAAACGGCAGTTATGTCGTCATGTTGCTTAGTTGATCTGGAAAAGGTCTCTACTTCTTCAAGAAGAGCCCCTGCAATATTTTTGCTGCGGGGCCTCGTCAGAAACTTTTTGAGGCTGCTCTCGCCATATTCTTTGTCATTGCTGTTGCGGGCTTCGGTTACCCCATCGGTATAGAGAAAGAGAAGATCGTCTTTTTTCAATTTGAATGAGACCGATTCATAGGCGTAATCTTCAAGAATGCCCAAGGGTAGGCCTTTTGATGATTTCTCGTGAATGGCTTTCTCCATACCTCGGCCACTGACGACGAACGCCGGGTTATGTCCTGCACATGACATTTCAATCTCACCTGTCTCTGCATTTATTATAACGTACATTGCAGTAATAAAGCGATCGTTCGTAATATTTT
>MFYY01000151.1:34588-39120 GCA_001787855.1 Candidatus Riflebacteria bacterium GWC2_50_8
AAGCTTTTCGAGTTCCATGGTTGAAAGAGTTGTCTTGAAAACGGTCATGATTATGGCGGCCGGTACATTCTTGCCGGCCGCGTCTGCAATCACCACTGCCAGGCGTGATTCATCGAGCCGGAAAAAATCGTAGTAATCGCCCCCCACTTCTTCAGCGGGTTTACAGATGCTACTTATGTGAAGGCCCTTAATTTCTGGAACTGCTTGCGGTAAGAGGTTTTCCTGAATCTCCTTTGCCATCTGCAGCTGGTCATCTATCTTTTTCTTAAGATCACGCTCCTGCAGAAGTTCATCGGTTTCAATAATAGATGCTATCTGGCTGGCAATGATCTGAATGAAGAATATTTCCTGCCATGACAGCCTGGTTTCTGGATTTAAAAAGTAGACAAACAAGAGCCCGCGCTGTTCCTGCAGGTCGTCTGAGCCATGAACTGGCATGCTGAGCGGTTCGGTTACCAGACTGCCTTTCAGGCCCTTTTCAAACCGGCGATCGGTCAGGGTTGGGTTATTGCCAATGGCAAGCGGTTTGTAGATGGGTTGAAAAAAGCTTGCACCATCTGAGCCGGTCTTTATGCCCAGACTGTTTTCGAAATACCAGCCGGTGACGCCGTTGTCGTCTTGATCAAATGGTATTTTTTCTTCTGCGGATCTAACGGGATCCTGTGGTACATATCCTGCCGACTCGCAGTAAGGAACGAATTCATCGCTGGTTTTGAATCTCTCGCTGAATTCGGGGTCACCGAGTCTTGTAAAAAAACGGGCCGGAGGTTTCTGCTCAGACTTTTTAGCAGCATCTTCTGACTCGGGCATTTCCTGTTCTTGCTTTACCACCATGACCTTCACCAGATCTATTCCCGGACAGTGCCAGATCAGCTGCTCAAGAATCATGTTAACTGCCTTCTCGATTCGCTCATTTGGAGTGTCTGTACGCTTGGTTGTTTCATGCAGTTCACGGTAAATCTTGGTAAGACTGTGTATAGACTCCAGGTACTTCTGGTTAACTTCACCCTGCTGATTCAAACGGCTGGCCATTATCTGAAAAGCCTGGCCAAGCGAATCGATTTCTTCGGTGCCTGAGTGCGGGATTTCTATGCTGGCACTGCCAAGCTCGAAGTCTGCTATTTCTGTGCTCAGCTTGTTTAATGGCCCGCCAATCTGTTTGGGAAAGTAAATGTTCAGATAAATGCCGACTCCGAATACAATGAACAGAAAAGCCAGTATCAGGCGGTGATTGTTGCTTGCGTGTTGTTGCAACTGATCTGAAATATAAAAAATCCTGTTCCAGAAAATTTCGGCTTCGCCTGTGGCTAGCGTTACTCCCTGTTGCTTGAGCAGGGTAAGTTCGCTCATGATTCGCTGCAGCTGATCTTCAAATTCGATTAGATCGCTCTCTGGCGCCTCAAGGATATTTCGAAGTTTCTGAAAAGACTCGTAAAATCCGCGTATTTTTGTTTCGACCTGTGTAAGAACCCTTTTATGCAGGACTGTCGTACTCTCCTGGACTGAGCGTTCAAGCAGAAACATGACAGCGCGCAATCTGCTTTCAACGCGCATTGCAGAACTCTTGCCGCTTTTCAGTTCTTCCGGAGTTTCTTTGCCGTGTTTAATGCTCAAATAAAGAGCAACTTCGGTTTCGGCGAGAATCAAATCTTTTTCGATTCGGGCAATTTTATCCATCAGATTTGATGTGTTGCCCAGAGATGCCTGAAAATCAGGATTCTTAAAGGCAGTATTAAGGTCGATCATCATGCTCTTGAATCGGTCGAGCAGGCTTACTACCTCTGATCTTAGGCCATCTGCCGCTTTTGCGCGGCGATCAGCGTTGCGCACCAGAGCACGGTTGCGGTTCCTAATCAGCAGCTTGAAGCTGGCAAGCTGTTTTATGAAGCTTAAACTGAGCTTGCCAATGTTGCGCAGGCTTTGCAGTCGTTCATCATCGGTTACCAGGTTTTCAAGCTTTTTGACTGTGCCAATAAGTTCGTCAGCCCTGGCTGCCATGGCGGCATCCTGGGCATCGGTCATGGTACCCAGGAAGCTTTCGTCAGCAGAGTCCGCCAACTGGGTCCAGTAACCGGCAATTCTTTCGTAAGAGCGCGCAATGGTTATATTGACTGGCAAAATCGAAGTCACAAAACCTTCGATGTCCCAGTAGGAAATCGAAGTCAACAGCATGAAAACGAGAATTAAGGCCAGGACCGCCGTAATTCCGCGTGTCAGGCGGCGTTGCAGGCTCATTTAATCCTCAAGATTGCAGCGTCAGACGTTGAACCTGAAGTTGATAATATCTCCATCCTGAACAACATATTCTTTTCCTTCAAGTCGTGCAAGCCCGGCAGCTTTTACCCCTGCCATGCTTCCCTTCTCGACAAAGTCTTTGTAGGCTACGACTTCGGCTCTGATAAAGCCTCTTTCGATATCTGAATGGATTTTTCCGCCGGCTTTGTGGGCGTTGGTCCCAGATTGCAGCGGCCATGCGCGAACTTCATCTTCGCCGACCGTTAAAAAACTGATGTAATTGAGTAGCTTATAGGCTTCTGAAATCAGGCGATTGCGTCCCGACTCCTTGATACCGTATTCCTCAAGAAATATTGCTTCTTCCTCGGGCGATAGTGCGGAAATCTCCATCTCAGTCGCTGCTGAAATCAGCATGGGCGACCATCCGCGTTCCCGGCATGTTGTGGTGAAGGCTTTAACCTTGTCGTCTGGCGTGGTGAACTGTGTGTCTGAGCAGTTGCCCACCAGCAGCATCGGCTTCTGCGTCAGAAAACGGTAGCCACGCAGGCTCTGTAACTGATCTTCGCTAAGTTCGAGCGTCGAGAGAAACTTGTTATCTTCGAGCGTTTTGCGTAACTGTTCCATCAGCTCCAGTTCTTTGGCTGCCTCTGGTTTTTTAACGACCCTGATTTCCTTCTGGAGACGCTCGATCTTGTTGGTAACCATTTCGAGGTCGCTGAAGATGAATTCGAGGCAGAGCTCTTCAAGATCGGCTGCCGGGTCGACTTTGTTGTGAATATGCGGTATTTCTTCGCTTTCAAAGAGTCTGACAACCAGCATTATCGCTTCGCAGATGCGAATGTTGCCGAGTGTTTTGCTGGCCGACTTGCTTTCTACGTTGCTGATGCCAGGGATATCAGTGAATTCAACCGTGGCAAAGGTGGTTTTCTTTGGCTTGAACACAGTGGTCAGGTGATCTATGCGGGCGTCAGGCACTTTAATTATACCGCTGTTTATCTCGTCAGTCTGGGCGAGATAGTCACGAGTCTGCGCCTTGGCGCGGGTGGCCATGTTGAATATGCTTGTTTTGCCAGACATTGGCAGACCAGCTAAGCCGATTTTCATTGAATGCTCCTGCGGTAACTTAAGGTTTTCAGGCTGTATAATAGCATAGAAGGGGTTTTGACGCTAAACAAAAAGGCGCACCGCCGAATATGCGGTGCGCCTTTTATAATAAGGTCAGATCAGCATGCCGGCAATGTTTCCGGTGAGAAACGAAGCAAAAGTCCCGGCGAGAAGAGCTCTCAGGCCAAGCTTGGCGAGATCTCCGCGTCTTGACGGAGCGATGCCACCGATGCCGCCAATCTGAATTCCAATTGAGCCAAGGTTGGCAAATCCGCACAGTGCATAGCTGAGAATAACTCTGGTGCGCATGGTCAATTCGGCTGCAGCGCCATTAACCAGAGTTTTGCCGTTCAGATAGTTGGCCAGATCTGCGTAGGCTACAAATTCGTTTAGAATTGTCTTCTTTCCGAGCAATTCTCCTGCTATGGCCAGATCCTGTGAAGGAACGCCAAGCATCCAGGCGAACGGCGCGGCAATCAATCCCAGCAGCGTTTCGAGGGTGTTGTAGCTGGTTAGACCGACCAAGTTAGCGATTACACTCCAGATGTAATTGCCCATGGCAATCAACGCAATAAAACCGATCAACATTGCGGCAACATTGAGTGCCAGTGTCATTCCTTCAGAGCAGCCTCTGGCAGCAGCGTCGATAACATTCTGGTCGATTTTTTCAATGCGCAACTCCAGATTGCCACTTGTCTCCGGGACTTCGGTCTCAGGAACCAGAATCTTGGCAAATACAAGCGCTGCCGGTGCAGACATGACTGAGGCTGCAATGAGATGCCCGGCAATCCCTGGGATGGAGTCCTTAAGCATGCCGACATATCCGGCCATAACGCCTCCGGCGATGGTGGCCATGCCGCCGGTCATGATACAGTTGAGTTCAGAAAAGGTCATTTTTTCTACGTATGGCTTGATCACCAGAGGAGCTTCAGTCTGGCCGACAAATATGTTAGCTGCCGCGCTGAGGGATTCCGCTCCAGAGGTTTTCATGGTTCGCTGCATTACCCACGCAACACAATAAACAAGGCGCTGCATAATGCCTAGATGGTAAAAAATCGCCATAAGAGCGGAAAAGAATATGATGGTTGGTAGCACATTAAACCCAAAAAAGGCGCCAGTAGCTGCATTTAGCTTCAGGCTGGTTAACTGACCGGCCAGTTCAGGGGCTTGTGATGCATCTCCGACTGAAACTG
>MFYY01000152.1:0-927 GCA_001787855.1 Candidatus Riflebacteria bacterium GWC2_50_8
AATCCATCGTCTTGTGAAGATAGCAGTAGGCACCCAGCGCAACAGCATCCAGATTTGACTCGGAGTCAGGATAGGCAGTCATCATAATCACTTCTGTTTCCGGCTTCAACTCTTTTACCCGCCTCAGAGTCTGAACGCCGTCATGATCAGTTGGGAAACGCTTGTCCAGAAGGGCCAGATGAATATCATAATTCAAAACTGCCTTAACAGCATTTTCGGGGGTGTGAACGCTGTACAGGTTTATGTTTTCACTCGCCAGCAGATCTTCAAGTATTTCGCAAAATCGCGGTTCATCGTCTGCAATTAAAACATTAAATCTGGGATCCTGGGTCATTTAAGCCATCCTTTCAAATCTGGTCATTGTCTGATACGTTGGCAGCTTTATCGTTGCTGTTGTACCTTTATCGGGAATTGAACTAAGAGCGATACAGCCTTTGTGTTCCTTAATGATGCCCTGGGAAATTGTCAGGCCAAGGCCGTTGCCGTTTCCGGCTTTTGTAGAAAAAAACGGATCAAAAACATGTTCAATTAATCCCTGTGACATTCCTGCACCGGTATCTGTCACTTCAATCTGTATTATTCTGGCGCCGACTTCAAAAACAGGCGGTAACTTTGAGATATCATGTAAATGAAACTTTCGATAGTTCATAAGTATGCTTCGCGGCGGATCACTGGCACGTCTTTTTAACTGATCTTCCGACAAAACATCGGCGGGCAGAAGCTCACGACGAAACACTTTAACTGCAATTTCTCCATACCCACCCATAGCGTCAACGGCATTATCAAAAAGATTGATAAAAACCTGAATCAATTTATTTGTGTCACAGTAAACAGGCGGCATGCCTTCTTCAAAAAACTTTGTAACATCAGTCTTCCTGGTGTGAGATTTAAGCCGGAAAAGTTCGATTGCTTTGCTTATTATATCGG
>MFYY01000152.1:950-4128 GCA_001787855.1 Candidatus Riflebacteria bacterium GWC2_50_8
GTTGCCGTAGGCTTGGCAAGCGTCAGAAAATCGCTAACAAATGAAGAAGCCCGACCCACAGCCTCATTGATGAAGCCCAGATGCTTTTCCACCATTTCGCCTTTACGCTCAATCTCTGCCTGTTTAATAACGGCGGCAGAAGCCTTGATCATGGCAAGGGGCGTGTTCAACTCATGCGAGATACCGGCGGCCATCTGACCGATCATTTTGAGCTTTTCAGCATGAATAAGCTTGGTCTCAAGGAATCTGACCTCACGAATATCCTGAAAAACATAGACATAACCAGACACTACACCCTCACGACTTTTCAGCCTTACTGCTGAAAGGCTCACGGGCACAAGCCCAGAGTCGTCTGAAGATCCGTCACCGCGCGAAAGCTCTGTTTCGAAGTTTCTACATAACACGTTGGTGTCATGCGCTTCGCCAGAATTCGACTCTGCAAACCTGCTAATCAGCTCGGGACTTATGATAGAACTGATACGTGGCTCAAGCAATAAACCAAGTCTGGTGCCGAGAATCAAGCCGGCAGACCGGTTAAAAACTCTTATCACGCCACCGGGATCAGTTGCGATAATACCTATGGTTGAATTTTCAATGATTGCTGAAAGGTTTTCGTTTACTTCCCAGATTGTCTCGTGCGCCTGTTTAAGGTCGGCGGTTCTTTCTTCAACCTGGCGCTCAAGGCCCTGTTTCAGCGATTCCAGCTCAGTATATATCATAGAATTGTTAAAAAACATGGCAAGCGTATCAACAAATCGCTGATAACGCTCAACAACGTCTGGAGCCATATTATGCTTTGAGACATTGTTGCTGAACCCTACCAGCCCAATTGCGCTGTCATCAACGATTAAAGGCATCAGAATAAACGACATTCCAGCTGACAGAGTTTTTATGTCATCATGAACGCTTGAATTGGCTTTAACATCTGATACGCTGACCATTGTTTTCTCGGTCAGACACTTGATTGCAACATCCTCTGTGTTCGCCAATGGAATCTTGGGGAAATTCCTGCGCGCAAGCTTGGGCGAAATACCGCTTACCCACAAAGGTTCAAGGCATCGCGAGTCCTTAGAAATAAGACCAATATTCAGCGCATCCACACCAATGTAACGGCGTGCGTCCTCGACGATTTCCTGCAAAAATTCATCAACCTGAACCTTGCCGGAAACATTGCGAATGATCTTGGAAAGAACTCGCAGTTCCTCGTTTGCTTGCTGTAAACTATCGTTAGAAACCATGGCAGGAATTCAGGCTTTCATATTTTTCAGTATGGATTCGATTCTTTTCTTAAGCGGCGAAACTTCTTCAGGGTCAATAATAACATCAATTACCGCTGGTTTGTTAGCTTTCAAACACCTGGTAATTACAGTATTTATCTGGTCGGGGCGACTGACTCTCTCGCCGATGGCTCCAAGCGCTATCGCCACTGCTGCAATATCAAGTCTCGGGAATTCATAGCTTTCCAGGCCACCTCTGCTCTGTAATTGCTCAGCCTGATAAACCATGTTCAGGCGGCCATCATTAAAAACGACCCAGATCACTGGAATATTGTATTTGACCGCTGTTGCCACTTCCATACCATGCATCAGGAAACAACCATCGCCGCAAAGTGCGACAACCGGCCGGTTGCCTGCGGCAAGCTTTCCACCAATAGCCGCCGGAATTGAATAGCCCATGGGGCCAAAGCCTGCTGCAATGACGAAAGTCCCCGGCTGATTTATCTGCAGATAATGCAAAGCCCAGAGCGTGTGATTGCCAGCGTCTATAAAAAATATGGTTTCATCGGGAAGAGAGCGGCGAAGCTCATGAATCAGTCTCTGTGGCTTGATTGGCATGCTCTCTGACGTCATCTGCTCTGCTTCAGAGCTGTTAAGCAGCCTGCCATAAGGAGACACCTGCGGCTCCTGAGATCTGGCCGGAACATAGCCGGTCTGCTCGCTTTGTCGCTGTATCTCGTAAAGAAGCTCTGAGATCACGGTCTTGGCATCGCCGATAAGAGCAATATTGGCCGAATAATTCTTGCCGATCTGCTGTGGATCAATATCCAGATGAATCAGTTTTTTTGTTCCCTTAATCTTCGGATCCCAGCTGTTTGTGCTCCATTCGTCAAAACTCATACCAATCGCAATCATCAGGTCTGAGCTGTCGGGAGTCAGTATCTTCTCTTCAGCGGCCTCAGATCCCGCCAGGCCCATTACTCCGAGCGCCAGCGGGTGGCTTTCAGGGAAACAACCTTTGCCCTTGGGAGTTGAAGCCACCGGAATGCACAGCAATTCTGCCAGTTCAAGCAGTTTCTGGGTAGCGTTGGAAAGAATAACGCCAAACCCGGCAAATATAACCGGCTTTTTTGCGCTTAAGATTGCCTGAGCCGCCTCTTTTACCTTGGCACGGTCAAAATACCTTGCATCATCCTCAAAAATCTCCATGAGAGTGCCGTCAGAAGAGCTGGGGCAGCGCATCACGTCGGGAGGAAGATTGAGGTGAGTAGGCCCCATGCGGTGTCGCAAAGCATTTCTTACCGCTTTTCTCGCAAAAAAGGAGAGATGCTCAGGGGTCATGATCATTGCGCTGTATTTAGTCAGTGGCTTGAGTAACTCGGCTGACGAAAAGGATCTATCCTCGGCCGAGCTTTCCTGAGTCGCGCCCTTACCAAAAACATTAAGTGGAACCTGCGCCGTGAGAACCAGCAACGGAATTGAATCTTTGAAACTGACTGCGACACCAGTTACCAGGTTTGTTGTCCCCGGGCCGGCAGTTCCGCAGCAAACCCCAAGACGCCCGGAAACACGGGCATAACCATCAGCCATAAAGGCGCCACCAGCCTCATGTTTGGCAATGATCGGTTTAATTCGGCAATCCGGGCGATCCAGCGCGTGGAAAAGCGGCATCAGTGGAGCTCCAGGAACGCCAAAAATGTATTTAACTCCTTCACCCTGCAGTAACTTTGTCAGTTGTTCAGCACAATTCATGACGTTTTCTCACCAAGATACTCAATATCACTGATTGCCAAAGGAAATACCGGCTTGGCCTCCGTGCGGGCGTGCTCATTAAAAATGCCAAAAAAAGATATCATTGGTGTGAAAGCTCCAAATGCACGCACCTCAGCATAGGAAAAACCCATATCTGCTAACAGACAGGCCATCAGACCGGAAGCATTGAGTTGGATGCCGATTTTTTT
>MFYY01000152.1:4170-4470 GCA_001787855.1 Candidatus Riflebacteria bacterium GWC2_50_8
CAGTCCACATTCTTCGGCAATTCTCAAAATCGGCCTGAGGCGCTCATCACCTTTTACCAAAGGCCTGCCAAATCCTGGGATTTTCAGCTTCCCGATGGCAAGTCTTTCAATCTGCTGTTCAACAGGAACTCCCCTGGACTCTTCATCTTTTATGTCAGAAAGGAACCTGAAACATGCGGCAACAGAATCTCCACCAAACATCAATCCTTCCATGCCGAGCATTCCGCTTGAAACACCTGCTGCGTTTCCCGTGCCTGCTGAAGCGCAAAACGCCACCGCCCGGTTCGGCCAGATCCTGAT
>MFYY01000152.1:4564-5387 GCA_001787855.1 Candidatus Riflebacteria bacterium GWC2_50_8
CTTTCGACCTGTGGCGACGGCAAACTCTTCTTTACATACAGATGGAAACAGGCTGCGAGCGAAAGGTTTCCAACCAGTTCTGAAAACAGATTGTAACCTGCAAGAGTGACACTCTGGTCAGGATTAACGCCGCCCAGATCAGAATATGCCTTTTGCTGCCAGAGTCGAAGGGTAGCTATATCGCGATCAGATGCTTTTACTGACATGGTGTCACTCTGCCTCCGTTTCTTTTTCTTTATCTAGGTCGGCGCCTGAATGTGAGTAATGGCCAGGTGCAAAGTAATGAGGAAAATTCTTATAACCGAGAGCCTGTTGCTCAAGAGCATAAGCCGCCAGAGCCGGTCCAGCCGCGAGCAAAAATAAAACCGCGCCGGCAGCCGGCGAAAAACAAAGATCAAGCAGGCCGGCTGCAATCAGCCCTTCGAGCAATATTTCTGCTTCCTGAGCAGCGTGACTTTCTAGCAGTTCACAGTGTTTTCCCCAGCATGAATTGTCCTTCAGCCAGGGCACGGCCGACATCGCACGCCGGTCAGCATCGTCGTAATGCCGACCCAGGCCGTTATGTGGCTGCAAGCTGGCGAAAGAAGCACTCCCGCTTTCTGCCAAAGTCAGGTTTTCCATTACTTTTTCAACCCATTGAGCGCCGCGACTGAGGCCGCTGCGCGCCATAAGACCTGCCAGAACTGAGTTAACCGATGGCGGCGAGCCAATAGCCGTATTCATGGCGACCAGAGACGACTCATCTCTTATCCCCGGGTTCGCGGCGAGGTTTAAAAGAAAACCCAGCCACTTCTCCTGATGGCTGGTCGGGAGCCGGCCATTC
>MFYY01000152.1:5410-5867 GCA_001787855.1 Candidatus Riflebacteria bacterium GWC2_50_8
CTGGCCATACAAGAAAGATTGCTCAGGCGCAAATTCATTGCCGGCAACAGATTCTTCCAGCCAGATCCTTGTCTTTATAGCAGTCATTACAGCCTCCATTTATAACAGGGTCACTACAACAAACTAAGGCGATTAACGCGCGCCAGGTCTTTCTGAAAACGGACATTCGCTTTCAAAGTGAAGGTATTGACTCACAATCTCGCTGCTGATTCCGAAATCAGCTCATGGATTTCCCGATGCTTAACCTTTGCCCATATGCTGCGAACCGGGCGGGTCTGCTCAAAGGTGCTGACACAGACATACTCGATTCGTTGGTCGTGCATTGATAGTCTCCAATAAAGGTTAGAGAAACTCTAAGATATTTACTCGAACCTGTCAACAAATGCGATATTCAGACTCAGGGCAAACGCAAACCTTTTTCAGATACCAAGGACTTTTGCGAGGTAATCCTGATTCA
>MFYY01000153.1:0-1534 GCA_001787855.1 Candidatus Riflebacteria bacterium GWC2_50_8
TTGACGCCGTCGAGCAGGACGTACTCGAAGAAGATCCGCTGGCGCGGCGCGAGCGGGTAGCGCCGGAGCGCCGCCATCAGCGCGGCGAGGTCGAACGCCCGGTTCACCGGCATGAGCCGCGAGCGCACCTCGTCGCTGGCCGCGTGGAGCGAGATCGCCAGGTTCACCCTGAGCCCCTCGCGGCCGAGCTTCTCGATGCCCGGCACCAGGCCGACGGTCGAGACCGTGATGCGGCGGGGCGAGTAGCCGACGCCGAGCCGGACATCGGTCAGGATCCTGAGCGACGTCACGAGCGCCGCGTAGTTGGCGAGGGGCTCGCCCATCCCCATGAAGACGATGTGAGTGACGCGCTGGGCGGGCGCGAGCAGCCGGTTCGCCGCGAGCACCTGGCCCAGGATCTCCGCGGGCCCGAGGCTCCGCTCGAGCCCCATCACGCCCGTCAGGCAGAACCGGCACTCGAAGCCGCAGCCGACCTGCGTCGAGACGCAGAGGGTCATCCGGTCGTCGTCGGGCATCAGCACGGAGCTGACGCGGCTGCCGTCCCCGAGGAGGAAGACGAGCTTGCGGCTGCCGTCCTGCGAGGCCGTCACCCGCTCCGGCTCCGGGACCTCGATGACGGCACGTTCAGTCAGACGCGCGCGGAAGTCCTTCGGCAGATCGGTCATCGCCTCGAGGTCGAAGACTCCCTTCCGATAGATCCACGTCGCGAGCTGGCGGCCGCGGTAGCGCGAGGCGCCGAGCTCCACGGCGAGCGCCTCGAGCTCGGAGGGCAGGAGGCCGACGAGATTCACGCGCGACATCCGGGCAAGGATAGCAGTTTTCCACAGCTCTTGTGATCGACCCGTGGATAACCACGTGGGCAACCCGGCCTCCGGGTCCGGTTTCCGGTGGGTTAGACCGCTTCGCCCGGCGCGTAGGCAGCGCGCTCCCCCTGGCGCTAGTCCCGCAGCACGAGGTAGAGGTCGAGCAGGTTCGTGTTGGTCGGGCCGGTGACGAGGAGGTCGCCGCTCGCCGCGAGCAGCGTGTGGGCGTCGTTGTCGTCGAGCGCGCGCCACGGATCGGCGCCGGCGGCGCGGGCGCGCCCCACGGTCCCCGCGTCGACGATCGCGCCGGCGGCGTCGGTCGGCCCGTCGGTGCCGTCGGTGCCGGCCGCGAGCAGGGTGAGCGGCTCGCCGGACGTCAGCTCGAGCGCGGCGGCGAGGGCCAGCTCCTGGCAACGCCCGCCCCGTCCCCGCCCCCGCACCGTCACGGTCGTTTCGCCGCCCGCGATCAGGCAGGCCCGGGGCGGAAGGCGCCGGGCGCGCGCCACCAGGTCGCGGGCCACGTGCCGCGCCTCGCCCTCGAGCGCGCGCGTGAGCAGCTCGGCGCGGTAGCCGAGGCGGCCGGCCGCGGCCAGCGCCGCGTCGGTCACGAGGGCGTTGTTGCCGACGACGATGTTCTCCACGCGCTCGAAGACCCGGTCGCCCGGCTTCGGCGTCTCCTCGAGCGCTCCGCGCCGCCCGGCCTCGAGCCGCTCGCGCACCGAGGCGGGCGC
>MFYY01000153.1:1631-1922 GCA_001787855.1 Candidatus Riflebacteria bacterium GWC2_50_8
CCGCCCGCGCGAGCTGGCCCCCCTTGAAGCGCGAGAGGTGCTTGCGCACGGCGTTCAGCTCGGCGATCGTCGCGCCCGCGGCCAGCAGCAGGCGCGTCACCTCGCGCTTCTCGGCGAGCGTGACCGGCGGCGCGGGCGCCGGCGTGAGCGCCGAGCCGCCGCCCGAGACGAGGAAGAGGACCAGGTCGGCCTCGCCCGCGCCCCGCGCCAGCTCGAGGAGCCTCGCCGAGGCTGCCAGACCGCGCGCGTCGGGCACCGGGTGGCCCGCCTCGGCGAGCCGGACGCGCGCGA
>MFYY01000153.1:2244-9720 GCA_001787855.1 Candidatus Riflebacteria bacterium GWC2_50_8
GGTGGAATACGCAGCTCAGACCTATCGCCGCCACTATAATGATGCCAAAGCCAAACTTGATCGTGGCGAAAAGGTTGTCATGACCATAGATGGCAAGCAGGTTCGCGTCAAAAATGCCGCGACTTACTCGTTTTACAAATACTGCCCGCATTTTCAGGGCAATAAGCTGTTCTATGATGTCTGGCGCGGTTATCGCAGCAAATTTTAGTCTGTTCTTCTAGTCTTCTTCAGCGGTTGGTGGCTTATAGGGGCTGTCTTTGCTGTGCTTGAAAAAGGTGTCTACCTTTTCGGCGCTCTCAAGAAGGCTTTTGGAGTCAGTCGACCTGAGAAGAACCAGTGTCTGCTCTTCGCTGGTTGCGATTTTTACCAGGTTGTTGCCGCCGAGTGCGCGCAGTGCGTCTTCAGAAAACCCGACGGTGTCGTAATATACGAGCAGTTTGCAGATTGTTCGGCTGCCTACGCTGCTTGCCGGATTGAAAATATTGGTGATGCCTGCGGCATGGCTCCAGTCTGGATGGTATTCCGGCCGGTTCAGGCCGGCGTTAAGCGAAATTAGCACTGGCTGGGCGTTGCGTATGGCAAAAGAAAAACGCACCGGCACGTCTTTTAAGCTGGCAAGTCCAGGAAATTTGCCAGCAATTGCGCATAGCTGGTCGACCAGTGCTTCTGGCGGCCTGATCGGAAAGACCCGCCATATCGGGCGCATCCGCATTGATTTTTCAAGGCTTAACTGCGAGATGATGCGCGGCAGGCCGGCGACAAAAGTTACTTCGACGCGGCTTTTGGCAGTGATAAATTCTTCAAGTATCACCGGAGCCTGATTGAAACTTACAATCGCTTCGTAGAACTCAGGAAGCTCGCGAAAAGCTTTGAGAATATAGCAGTGATCAGCATCGCTGCCGTTAACCGCTGATTTCATGGCGAGCGGAAACAGGTTGCGTTTGACAGCCCAGGCTGTCAGTTTGTCAAATTGTGCTGCTGCGATAAATTCTGGCTGCAATATCTGTATGCTGGCGCAGAACTCTCTAAAAAGCGCGCGGCTGGCTATCAGCTTATAAAGCTCGGATTGACGAAGCTGTTCAGGTATTCTGGCCAGATAAGCCGGATCGTCGGCGTAAAATCCAGTGCTGCTGAATGACCAGTCGGCAATTTTTTCAATTGGACTTTGTTTTACTGGTGACATCGCTGTACATATCGACTGGAAAACGCAGATTATGTACCCGAAATTAGTCGCGCATCTGCTCTTCTAATTCTTTGAGTCTGGCGCGAGCTACCCGATTGTCGGGTTCTTTGTTAACAGTTCTCTGCAGACGATCCATTTCGGTGCGGCTGTAGCGGATCAGGCGACGCAGAACGTCGAGGTCTCGGGAAATGGTGCGGTCATCGTTTGGCAGCTGGTTAGCACGTTCCCAGTCGTTAAAGGCCTTGCGAAACTTGTTTTTCTCAAAAAATATCTGGCCGCTCAGCTTAAAAATACTGTAGTTGCTCGGGTCGTATATTCTGGCGCGTTCCAGGCGGCGCAGTGCTTCTTCGTAGCTGCCCTGATAATAGTCGTTAGTGGCCGACTCCACATATTGCCGCGCCCGGCTTTCGTTAACATATTTTTTGCGTGTCTGAATTAATTCAAGCGCTTCCGGGCCGCTGGCCAGTTCGTCTTCGATCTCCGGTTCGGGGGTGCGCTCAGCCGTGCTGCCAAGATTGCGTCTGACGCTCGAAAAATCAATTGCCGTAGAATTCGGCACTTCGGAAATCATGTACCCAGCTGCTAACAGCAGGATGACGAGGATTCCGACTTTGATTATTTTTGCCAGATTGCCTTTCATCTCGGACACCAGGCCTCCTTAAGGTTGATTCCGCGCTCTGAAAGATAGGAATACCAACGGCTTTTGGAGGTGGCAGAACTGGTGTCAGTCAAGCCTCTTTCCCTGAAAAAGTCGAAGTGATACCCCAACAATGCTATCTGTCTTTTTAAATCGGCACTCCCAGTGATAAATCCACGGTTAAGCGAATTTTCAAGCTGGTTGTGTACGGGCCAACATCCCCACGCTTTGAGTATATCGGAATTTGCATTAAGTGACAAGGGGGAAAGTAGCAGATGCCAAAATGCTTGCGCTCTTACTAGCTGTATTCTACTCTCCAGATCAGGGTCCAAGGCCGATGTGTATTTTTTTAACCAGTCGTTGCTCCATGCCAGGGCAGCCATCGGGTCGATTGTTGAATCCGGATGCCAGCCTCTCTGCATGTAATGCTTAAGTTCGGCTGGTTTGAGGTCGCTCAGGGCTTTCCATGAAGGTTGCTCGTTATGGCGGTTGGCGATGTCGATAGCGACCTGAAGTTCGCTGAGATCTTGCCCTGGCAACTCGCTTTTGAGCTTTGTAAGCTCGTTCTTCCATATTTCGGCGCTGCTGGCAAGACTTGCATTGATACGTCCACTGAGGTTGCGGGTCGAAGCTATGGCTTTGTAATAGAGGGCCTGTGGTCGCAGAAGATGATCGGGCCAGGTATCGATGAAACGAGTCAGGATTTCTTCGGCTTCCTGCCACCTGGCGTTTTTGAATGCTCTGGTTCCGTCGTTGTACAGTTCCCCAGACGTCACAGCGCTAAGCTGTGCTGCTGTAAGCAACATTATGATCAGGATTATATGTTTTGCAAATTTATTCATCGCGCTATCCTCATGGTTTTTATAAGCAAGTTAGATGCCAAAATCCGGCAGTGCTTTGCGCTGCCGCTATGCCTGCGCCCTGAGGCGCGTCAGATGCAGTTCTGCTGGCGGACTGGCTGATCTTTTATGTCCCCCCATTAATATATCGGCATTTTTGGCCTGGAGTGTGAACGGAAAAGAGCTTCTTATGGCGGTTTCTCCTATATAGGTGCGAAAAGCAGGTCAGACTCTTTATTGTTGGTTGTAAAATGCCTGATCGTAGTTTTTTGAAAGCATTCTGGTGCTGAGAGTCTTATTGTGAGAGTCTTTTTCTGATGTTCAATCCTAACGGTATATCAGATCTTAAAGTGAAGTATTTCACAGACTGTATTGTGTGAAAAATGCACTTTATTGCGATATCTTTGTGTCGACCGGGGAAGTTGGTGTGAAAAAAGCACCGCTTGTTCGCGGTGCTTTTTTGCTGACTGTCTGTTTGTGAATTAGATAAGCTTGGTTAGCGCTCTTTTCAGGAGTACTCCAGCCATCTGTTTGCGATAGGCTTTGGTTGAGCGTAGATCGCTGATCGGCCTGGCCGTATCGCTTACTATCTCTGCTGCCCTTGCAATTGCAGCTTCGTCGAGTTTTTCGCAGTTTTCGAGATATTCTTCGGCCTCTTTGCAACGCAGCACGGTTGGGGCAACTGATCCCATGGCGATGCGGAAATGGTCGCGACCGTCGTTCCAGGTTGCTACGGCCAGGTTGATCTTTGAGATCGCGTGCGCTCTACGCTCGCCCAGTTTGAGAAATTCTCCTCGGGTTTTGCGTAGCAGTAGACTAAATCCCTCGATTATTTCCCCAGGTTCGAGTTTGGTCTTTCCGGGACTGATGAAAAATTCCGCTATCGGTATTTTCCTGTTGCCATTGCAGCCGACTACGAACACGTTTGCTTCAAGTACATAAAGAGCTGGAATAGTATCGCCGGCTGGAGAGGCATTGGCGACATTGCCGCCAATTGTTGCGGAATTTCTAATCTGGAGAGCCCCGACTGTTGATGCCGCCTTGACCAGAACCGGAAAGTAGTCCTGCAGAAGGTGGTCGCTGGCGATCTGGTTCATGGTGCAGCCGCTGCCAATAATGACCTTGTTTTCATCGGTTCTGATATGGTTGAGCTGGTTCAGCCCGCTGATATCAACCAGGCCCTTGAGATTCGGGTACATGCCGTTGCGGATCTTTACGACCAGGTCGCTGCCGCCGGAAACAGCCATATATCCCGGGTTTTTAAGCGCGGTGCAGGCCGACTGAATGTCGGTTGCCTTGATGAATTCGACGTTGCTCATGGTCACTGTCTCCTGTCAGCCGCTTTTTTAACTGCCGCTTCGATTTTGCGGTAGCCGGTGCAGCGGCAGATATTGCCTGATAGGGCCTGCTTTATCGCGTGCTCGTCTGGTTTCGGGTTGTGCTGCAGCAGGTGGTAGCTGGCCATTGTCATGCCGGGAATGCAGAACCCGCATTGCACAGCGCCCTCCTCAACAAATGCCTGTTGAATGTTATTCATCAGCTTGTCTTCGTTGAATCCTTCGACGCTGATCACCTGATCGCTGCTGTTAAGCGTTGCGGCAAGCTTGAGGCAACTGTTGATCGGCTTATCGTTAAGCATAACTGTACAGGCGCCGCATTCGCCCTTCCCGCAGCCTTCTTTGGCCGCTGTCAGTCTGAAATTACGGCGCAGCATCTCAAGAACGGTCAATTCCGGTAAAACTTCGGTTTCGACCTGATTCCCGTTCAGTTTGAAGCTGATTTTTATCAGATTATTCTGCATGATAGTCTCCTTGGCAGCTAACGGTTTATGGCGCCGTAAGATTTGAACTCGGCGTTCTCGTTTATCGCCTGGTTTAGCGACTCGCGACTCTTCTCGAGCAGGCCGGCACCGTGCGTCGCATCGACGGGGTAGGCCGCCGACCCGATGAACATTTTTAAGTCGCTGCTCTTAATAAAATCAAACTTTTCGTTCTGTTTAGCAAATGTTTTTTGCACTCTTTTGGCAACAATTTCGGCGACTTCGGCACCGGTCTCGGTCAGAATCGCCAGAAATTCTCCATCGTGCTGGCCACAGAACATGAGGTCGAGGCGGCGCAAAGACTGTTTGAGAGCCGCTGCCGCGCTTCTGGCAACCTGCTGGGCATTAGCACTTTCGAGCTTGGTAAAGCCCTTGATCGAGATGGTGAGCAGGCTCATTTCCTGCTTGTAGCGCTCTGAACGCTCGACTTCTGTTTCAAATGAATCGGCAAAACACTCAAACAAAAACAGGCCGGTCGATTTGTCTTTATAACGCCCGTCACCCGTGTTGCCTGCATTGTCAACAAGAGCCAGAAGCGTTTCGAGGAAAAGTGCGGCGCTGGTAAGCGGGATTGGCGGGGTCTTGTGCGCCTCGCGGCTTGAAAATACACACAGGCCAATCTTGTTCTGGTGAAGGGTGAGCGGCAGCGCTGTGAGCTCAAGGCGGATCAGAGCCGACTTGAAAGCAATCGCACGGTTGCTCGCAGAAATCTTGCCGATTTCTTCCTCGCCAAGTGACCCGGGGAACTTGATGAAAATAGAGTTTTCGCGGTTGAGAAAACGGCTGCCATTAAGCGCCGCCGGCAATTCTCCGGCCCCGGCAACCTGCCGGCACTGCGAGTTTTCGAGAATATACAGTGCAACCGAATCGCTGCCACTGATTTCACGTAGACGCACCAGCGCGCGATTTAACAGATTCTCGTCAATTTGCGGCGAATTGCGCAATACCGCGCGCAGCTCGTTGAGGTTGCGCAGTTTCTGGCGCGACTGCTTCTGCTGCCGAACCCGTGTCTGAGCCGGTTTGCTGCCAAGAATGACTTCGCGGAAAATCAGGATGGTGTTGATTAACACCAGAATCAACAGAAGATTGGGAAACCTGAGGCTGACATCCCAGACTGGTTTGCGGTTCCACAGGCCGATCAACAGAACACTCACGATGACCAGGTTGGCGAACAGATATGAATTCAGATTGATCCGTTTGCGGTCTTTCAAATTCTTTTCCCATTCCGGGCGCTATTGGCGCCCTTTACAAGTTTGCGTCTTGACGAAGTTTGATCTACTGTACTATGCTTCAACAGGTAACATTATACACAGGCTTGCCGGTGGGTGCAATTATTTGACTCAATGACAGGTCGAGGCCGGCAATAATTAACGGACACGCAATATAAGCATGCAAAACACGACTAAAGGCGAACCTTTCGAACGGTTTTTTGCTGAACTCAACCTGTCTACCCGCACGAGCCTCGCTGGTTGTTCCGGCGCGCTGGGGCCACTGTGTCTGGCTCACCTGGCTCAGCATGCCGGTGTCACTCTGTTTGTCTGCAGCGATGTGGCGCGTGCCAAGGTTCTTGAGCAACAGGTTATAACCTGGCTTGGGCCGCGCTCGGGTCGGGTGGTCAGCATGCTGCCTGAACGAACTTCGATTTATGACCAGACTGCCGCCGACCCCGAGGTGATGTGGCGGCGCCTCTCAGCCATGGCGTCGGAACTGAACAGTGGCGGTCTGATTATCACACCGGTCAGCGTGCTTCTTGAGCGGTTTTTTTCGCCGGAACGTTGGTTGGCAAGCTGCTTTGAGATTACTGCCGGCTCGGACGTCCGCCGTGAAGAGCTGATCAGACGGCTTGTTCTGGCTGGTTACATAAGAACAGGCGTCGTCGAGGAACGTGGCACCTTTACCGTGCGCGGCAGTCTGCTTGATGTTTTTCCGCCTGATGCCGAGTTTCCGGCCAGACTGGACTTTTTTGGTGATGAGCTTGATTCGATCAAACTGTTTGCTCCTTCGACTCAGCGCTCGTTTGATAACCGTGAACGTTTGAGCATTATTCCGGTCGCTGAGTTCATTACCGAAGAACACGAACTGCAAAAGATCAACGAGCGGATCATCGAAGAAATGTCGGGTCTCGACGAGCGCCGTTCCAGTCTGCTTCTTCGCCGACACGAACATCTGCTCGCTCATCCTGATTCTCGCGACTATAAAGAGCTTAAGCCGTTTATCGAAAAGGGCTCAGGCTATCTCTGGGATTTCTGGAAAGAGTGCCGCATAATTGTCGAAGAGCACGATCAGCTTAGTGCGGTGGCCGACGAAATTTATGACGGTTTTGCGGCTCAGTATGCGCAACTTAACGATCTGACTCCGCTCAGACCGCCGCAATATTATTATCATCGACCGGCTACCATAATGGAAGGCCTGGCCGAGCGTGGTTTCAGTCGTTTCAGCCGCTTTGGCGACCGCGAAGGCTCCCTTTTTGCTGATATTGAGCAGCACTCGCCGCCGACTGATTCTTCACGCGAAACCCTGCTCAAAGAACTTCGCCAGTTGCTGGAAGCCGGCTGGTCGGTAGCAATAGTTATCGAAGACGAGCAGCGCCTGCACAGTCTGCGCGGCCTGCTTGGCGATCGCAATATCCGCATTCACTCGGCGAGTCGCCCGTTTGGGATTAAAATGGCTTCGGTTCTTTTTGTGAAAGGAGCCTGTGGTCGCGGTTTTAAGGATTTTAAACGGCGGATCGCAATTTTTTCTGAAGAAGATATTTATCTCGGGCCGGCCCGTGAGACCACGCATCGGCGGGCGACTACGCAGCAGAGCCTGGTAGGCGTGCAGCAGATGGTGCCGGGCGACATTGTGGTGCATGCTGATCACGGCGTGGCCGAGTTCAGGGGCATTCAGACGATGACTGCCGCCGGCAGAACGCGCGAGTACATGCTGTTGCAGTATGCCGGAACCGACAAGCTTTATGTACCTACCGACCAGGTTCACAAGGTTTCCAAATATCTGG
>MFYY01000153.1:9764-13190 GCA_001787855.1 Candidatus Riflebacteria bacterium GWC2_50_8
GTATGGGCCGGCCAGAAAAGCCGGGTCAGCAAAAATGTCGAGTACATTGCCCGCGAACTGCTTGAACTATACGCAACCCGCCTGGCCAGCCGCGGCTTTGCCTTTTCGGCAGACTGTGATCTTCAGCGTCAGATGGAAGAACGCTTTCCGTTCACCGAAACTCCTGATCAATACAAGGCTATTGTTGCCACCAAGCAGGATATGGAAAGCGCAGTACCGATGGATCGCCTGATCTGTGGCGATGTTGGTTATGGCAAAACTGAAGTGGCAATGCGTGCGGCCTTTAAGGCTGTGTGCTCGGGTAAGCAGGTTGCGATACTGGCGCCGACGACGCTTCTGGCATTTCAGCATTTTCAGACGCTGCAGAATCGCTTCGAAGGTCTCCCGGTCAGCGTTGACATGGTAAGCCGTCTGCGCAAGCCAGCAGAGCAAAAGGTGACTCTCAAAAAGGCTGCCGCCGGAACTCTTGACGTGCTTGTCGGTACGCATCGCATCTTGTCTTCTGATATCGTTTTTCGCGATCTCGGGCTTCTGATAATCGATGAAGAGCAACGTTTCGGCGTCAAACACAAAGAAAAACTTAAACAGCTGAAAAGCCATATCGACGTGCTGACCCTCACTGCGACGCCTATTCCGCGTACCATGCAGATGGCGATGTCAGGCATCAGGCAGATCAGTATAATAGATACGCCACCGGTCGACCGGCGCCCGGTGCAGACTTACGTGGCGCCTTTTGATTCCGCCTGGGTGAAGCGCGCGATAATTGAAGAACTTAAGCGTGGCGGTCAGATTTATTACGTTTTCAACCGCGTCGAATTCATTGAGCAGAAGGTCCAATTCTTGCGCGACCTGGTTCCTGAAGCGCGCATCGCGGTTGCGCACGGGCAGATGCCTGAACAGCGTGTCGAGAAAACCATGCTCGATTTTGTGCAGCGCAAATATGATCTGCTGCTTGCTACAACCATCATCGAATCTGGACTCGATATTGCCAATGTCAATACCTTGATCGTTGATGAGGCCGAACGGCTTGGCCTGTCACAGATGTACCAGTTACGCGGCAGGGTGGGGCGCTCGGCCCGCCAGGCCTGGGCTTATTTCTTTTATTCGAAGGGCCGCCGCCTGACCAAGGAAGCGACTGAGCGCCTCGAAACCATTGAAGAGCATACTGCGCTCGGTTCTGGCTTTAAGATTGCGTTGCGCGATCTGCAGATTCGCGGTGCCGGCAGTATTCTCGGCGAGACGCAGAGTGGTCATATCGCCAGCATTGGTTTCTCTCTCTACATGGAACTTCTTGAAGAAGCCGTGACCAGGCTTAAGAGCGGTAAAAAAGCGGTGATGAAGGTCGATTCGTCGATCGAGATTCCGGTTACCGCTTATTTCCCGACCTTCTATATTGCAGATGAAGAGACGAGAGTAGAGCTTTATTCACGGCTGGCACGTTGCAACGACACCCTTTTGCTCGAAGAGATTCGTGCTGAATGCGAAGACCGCTTTGGCAGGCTTCCGGAAGAGGCCAGGGGATTGTTCGCTATCAGCCAGTTGCGCATACTGGCCGCTTCTGTCGGCGTTAAGAAGATTGCCAGGGTGATTAATCATCTGCGCTTTGATTTCGCTGACACGAGACTGCCCGATATTGGACGCCTGTTCAAGCATGCCGCCGGAATATTGCGGCAGATTTATTTTGAACCGAAAGAGAAAAATACGATAAACTTGAGTATAATCAGGGATACTGACGAAGATGTTTTTGGCGATGCTGTTGCGCTGCTGGAGATCCTCGACGGGATCAGGCAGCAGGATGAAATCAAGGAGGCCGAAGTTGGAGAAAACGCTGCAGAAATTTTATGATCTTTTACCAGAAAGCCTGCGGGCGGTTGCCGCACGCCACAGCCAACCTCTCGACAATGCCACCGCTGATTATCTGCGCGACGAGCTCAAGGATTACCGCAAAATGGTGGCGGCCGCGAGCCTGAAGAACAGCTGCATAGATATCGAACTGGTCGATCGCATGATAGATACGCTTAAAAAGCTGCTAAGCGATTTTCACCGTTTCGGAGAAGAAGATAAAGTAGTGATCTCAGTGGCTGCACGCTATTTTCTCGACAGCGAAGACGCACAGCTCGATTTTTCTGACCGTTTTGGTTTCGACGACGACCTGGCAGTGCTTAATGCCGCTCTTCTGGCCATTGGCAAAGAAGATTTGATTGTAGTAAGAAGCTAGCGGTCGGGAGTGTTCAGCAGGTCAACGGTCTGCTGGATTGATTCGATGATCACGTCAAGCTGCTTTTCATCAGGGTTGTGCCCTGGTCCGTAAAGTCTCTGCAGGCGATCGAGCATGTTCAGTATTTTTTGCGCGCGTTCCGGGTCAGTGCGCGTGTAATACTGGTAAGCTTCTTTCAGCGTCATCGGCGAGTCGAGCGGCCCCCTGATCAGTCGCACGTTTTCAACAAATCCCTTGGGGTCGAATACAACAAAATAGGTTAGCGTGCGGGCCGGGTCGCTGAAATAGTCGGTGTTACGCAGGTCGGGGCGGACACGTTCGATGGCATCCTGCGCGTATTCGTTGAGGGTTTTGCCATCTCTGCTGATTCTGGTGCGGCCAAGTCGCTCGATCAGCATGCGGTTAGAACGGTCATTCTTGTCTACAGCGGTTTCTGGTGGCTGTGACAGCAGTTCTTTGAGCTTTTCAACCGAAGACTCGACATTCTCTTTTATTTTCAGGTCAGGCAGGCTCTCATACCAGTTTCTTGCCGCTTCGCTGTCAAACTGCATGGCTTCAGATGCCGTCTGCTTGAGATAGTAATAGTAATTTTCGAGGCGCGAGCCGGCACCGGCGGCGCTAATCGGCAGTGTCAGCGCGAAAAGAATTGATGCGAGAGCCTGCTTGTGTATTTTCATTTTTCTGTGCCGGCATACCAGGTATGCTCGTATCTTGATGCCAGCCATTTCATGTTCTGATCAAAATACACCTCGGTGTCTGGCGTGGCTAACTTCAGAAAATTGCAGGGTGTCCGCCAGACCGAAGTGCCGAGAAGGCCCCAGGCCAGGTTGGCACGCTCATTCAGACGCTTGAGGCAGTCTGGCAACAGGGTGCCACCGCCAAAGAGATTGCCATCGGGAAGGCAGCATCGGCAACCGCTTTTGATCAGATGCGTTCCGTAGAGCTGGTAATCGCCATCTGGCATGCCGGCAGGAGCGACCGCATCAGAGACGAAGATGATCTGGTTGTTCTCATGCAGGTTGCAGACCAGCTTGATTATTTCGGGCGCGACATGTTCGCAGTCGCCGATCAACTCGATGCTGAGTTCACGGTTGGCCAGAACGTAGCTGAGCATATTCGCCTGGCGATGATGAAAGGCCGGCATGGCGTTGAATAGATGTGTTATGTGGCTGGCACCAGCCTCAACCGCTTTTTCAGTGGTCGCCCAG
>MFYY01000153.1:13198-27258 GCA_001787855.1 Candidatus Riflebacteria bacterium GWC2_50_8
GATGAATTCGAGTGCTCCCGGCAGTTCGGGTGCGACAGTAATCAGCTTGATCAGCCCGTCAGCTGCTTTCTGCCACTTTTTCAGCAGTTCAATGTCTGGTTTCATCAAGAGTTCTTCGGGGTGAGAACCGCGCCGCGCTGGTGCCAGAAACGGTCCTTCCAGGTAGATTCCATGTATGATCGGCAGCCGGCGACGCTCTCTGACAACCTGCGCTATATCAGCAAGAGCCTGCAGGCGTTGTTCCTCAGAACAGGTGATCAGCGTTGGAAAAACTCCGGTTATACCGGTAGTTAGAAGCTGATCGAGCATTGCATTTATTTTGCCGACATTCCCGAAGGCGAAATCCCAGCCATAGGCGCCATGAAAATGAATGTCGATGATGCCGGGCAATTTGAAGCCATCGACAGGATAATCAATGTTAGGCTTGTCCTGCGGGTGGATGAAGGTGTTGCGGATTAAAAAATCTGGCGTGTTTCGGCTCTCAGTAAAAAGCTCTGTCATTTTTTGCTCCAGAATCCAGTTTCAGGATTAGTTTCCAGACGAAATTATAATGATTTTCTGGCTGCGTGCAATCACCAGTCGCCGCCGTGAATTTTCTGGGCCGGAGACAGCGCTCCGGGCTCAGCGAGCGTGTCAATTTGCGGTTCTATGTGCTCACTGAGTATTTTGCCGGGCCTTTTGAACGGAGTAGCGACAAAATTCGAGATGAACTGGCCGCGGTTGGTGAAAATGTTGAATCTTATCCAGCGCACCCACCAGTCGCGCTTTCTGCGGCCAAGAACGGTGTGTTTGTGTTCGACGACGCGCAGGGTCTTGCCGGGTGCAATCGTTAACGGTTGCCGGTTTTCGAACCAGTTTTCGCCAAGAGTGTCAATCTGGTGCCCGCGCCATGAGTCAACTGTAACTGCAGTTACCACCAGCGGCATCAGGTTGTCATCGTTGTAGACGTCGAGACACTCTCTGACGCTGTAATAGTCGTATCTCAGGCGACTTACCTCGGCGCGGGCAATGAATCTCAGCGGCAAATCGTAGACACGGCCAGGCTCTGCCGCGCTAAGCACGCCGGCTGCAACCAACAAAAAACCGGCCCATGCCAGAGCACGGGCCAGTCTTGTTTTATCGCGCATCAGAGTTTCAGCTGCCCTTTATCTTATGTGCAAGTTCACGGCCGAGTTCCCGGCACTTTTCGAGATCGTCTTCGCTCGGGTTAAACTGACATTTAACAGCCGGCACAGCTACTTCGATACCGGCTTCCTGCAGGCCGGCTTCGATGCGCTTGCTGCCTTCGCCGCTCCAGCCATAGGTGCCAAAGGCCATGCCGATTTTGTTTCTGAATTTGAGGCCGCGCAGCTCTTCAAGATAGAGGGCCAGAGTCGGAACTATGCCGTTATTAAGAGTCGGGCAGCCAAGTACAACGGCTTTTGAAGTCAGTATATCGGTCATTACGTCGTGCATATCGGCGCCACCGGCGTTGAACATGCGGTAGCTGACGCCTTCGGACTCCAGGCCATTGGCAATCGCGCGTGCCATCGCTTCGGTTCCGCCCCAGATGGTGTCGAAAACGATCACGGCGGCTTCACGATTGACGCCTTTTGCCCACTCAACGTATTTCTCGATTATCTGGGCCGGGTTTTGACGCCAGCACAGGCCATGCGCAGGAGCTATAATCGAAATTTCCCAGCCCAGCTTGCTGAATTCTTCGATTTTCTTGAGAATCTGCGCTGAATAAAGGGTGAGAATGCAGGCAAAATATTTCTCGACTTCGAACCAGAGCCCTTTCTGGTCTACCTGGTCGACAAAGCGCTCGGGACTGGCAAAATGCTGCCCGAAAGCGTCGGTAGAGAAAAGTATCTTGTCTTCGGGACAGTAGGTGAACATGGTGTCAGGCCAATGCAGCATCTGGGCTTCGAAAAACCTGAGAGTGCGTTTGCCGATGCTGATACTGTCGCCAGTTTTAACCGTTTTAAGATTCTCAACCTGTGGGTGGTGGCGCTTTATCGAAACCTGGCCGCCGCGGCTGGCATAAATTTCGAGCTTCGGATTGCGGGCGAGAAGCCTGGGTAAAGCGCTGGCGTGATCGGGTTCGGCGTGATTGATGATGAGAATGTCAAGATCTTCGATCTTGACGAATTCTTCGATATGTCTGATCAGATCGTCGGCGTGTGAGCACCTTACCAGGTCGATGAGAACCTTTTTTTCGTCATTGATAAAATATGAATTGTAGCTTGTGCCATGGCGAATAGAGAGTTCATGGCCATGAAAGTGTTCTTTGCTCCATTCGAGCGCGCCAACCCAGTAAATGTCCTTGCATATCTGCTGCTTCAAGTGCGGCCTCCTGCTTGTGCTTTATATTTATTTAACAACAAAAATCTAGCATAAAGTTGCATTTAGTCAAACTATTATGTACATTTGAACAGTATAGATCTTTTACTGATGTTGTATTGCATTGAGACAGACGTAATACATGAACAGGGGAGCTTAAATGCAAATTATTCTGGCTGGTTTACTCATTCTTACTGTTCTGGTCGGGCTTTATGCCATCAGCCTGTTTCCATTCATGACCTATATGAACTGCGTTTCTGCAAATGTGCCGATTTCGGTGGTTCAGTTGATCGCCATGCAGTTGCGCAACGTGCCGACCGGCTTGATTATCGAGTCTTACGTGCGTGTACGCAAGGCCGGTGTGCCGCTGGGCCTTGATCGCCTCGAAGTGCATTATCTTTCCGGCGGAAACATGCAGAAAGTCGTGCAGGCACTGATCAGCGCCAAGAACTCAAAGATCGATCTCGATTTTGAACGGGCTGCCGCCATTGATTTGGCCGGCCGCGATGTCGAAGATGCCGTCAAAATGTCAGTTCATCCCCGTGTTATCAAAACTCCAGATATTCACGGTATTTCCAGAGACGGTATTGAGCTTATCGTAAAAGCAAATATCACTGTGCGTTCAAATTTGAAAACCATGGTTGGTGGCGCCGGCGAAGATACTGTTCTGGCCAGAGTCAGCGAGGGAATTGTTTCTGCCATAGGTTCTGCCGCATCGCACCAGGTTATTCTCAACAAACCAGAAATTCTCAGCCAGAAAATCATCTCTGCTGGCCTCGATGTCGGCACCGCTTTTGAAATCGTCTCACTGGATATTTCCGATATCGATGTCGGCAGAAATATTGGCGCTTACCTCAAGAACGCCCAGGCCATTGCTGACAAGAAAGTCGGCGAAGCCAAGGCGGAAGGTCGTCGCGCGCTTGCCATGGCACTCACCCAGGAAAACAAGGCTGCTGAACAGGAAGCAAAAGCTAATCTGGTTCAGGCTGAAATGAAAATACCTCATGCTATTGCTGATGCCTTTAGAAAAGGTAAGATCATTGTCAAACGCAAAAAGAGACAGCCGCCAGTAGACCGCAGTGGACTGGGGTTTGGCGATGACGCAGGATGAAGTCAGGTTAACCCGTGAGCAGCTTGAGAAAATGAATCAGCTGCATCGCCGTGAGTTGCGACAGATAAAAAACATGTCGGAAGCTCAATTTCAGGTGTTCCGCAAAAACTTTTCGTTTGGCCATCTCGAAAATATCACCAGGGCAGAAGCGCACGCTTTGCTTACTTCCATGCTCGCGCTTAATCTGCAGCTTCTTGCCGATCTCGACCCGCTATCATCTGATCCTGCCCGGCATCGGCAGACCGGCAGCTGAAATTACACAAAAAAAGCCCCCAGCCGCGAATACTGGCTGGGGGCTTTTTTACGTTTGAAGCGTTGCTGTATCGGTCTTGTAGAAGTCGGCTATTTGCCAGTTGTTGTCGTTGTCGAAGCCGGTTCTGTTGAGCCGCTGGCGTTGTTAACACTGGTGTTGCCGTTTTCAGCGGTCTCAATCGCCGGCTTATTAACCGCAGCAGGCTCTTCATTGGCCGGCAGTATTTGCGTCTGGCTTGCCGAATCAATCACTGCGCTTGCTGTTGCCGTAATCGCCGGCTGGTCATTTTGGGCCGGGTCAGAATCTTTTGGCTGAATTTGCGCCGGCATATCCTGTTCTTTCAAGTCTGGTGGTGTTGCTGGTGAGGTGGTTTGAAAGAGTATGACATTATAAGCCATGTATACAGCTACCATTAGCGCGCCTTCTGCCCTGATGATGCGCATGCCGGTCGACATGATCGGCAATACGCCCATGCTGACAACTACCATCAGCGGAATGTGAATGCCGAGCATATTGGGAGATACTGTGAGAACCTGGGTTTCAGGTGTGGCGTTGAACCAGGATATGCTGGCGGCACAGCCAACAATGCCTAATATATTGAATATGTTCGAGCCGACGACGTTGCCCAGAGCGATCTCAGACTGCCCTTTGTGCGCTGCGACAACCGAGGTCGCCAGTTAAGGCAGCGAAGTGCCAATAGCAATCAGGGTCAGGCCGATTACTTCGTCTGACAGGCCAAATGTTTTGGCGATTTCAACCGCGCCTTTCACCAGGATTTCTGACCCGAATACCAGCCCTATAAGTCCGATCACCAGATAAAAAATATTGGTGCCGGTAGTCGGCATTTTATCCGCGTCAGTATCGGCAAATTCATCGCATTTCTCGGCAATCTCGGCGGCAATCGCGCTCTCTTTGCGGCTCCAGTAATAGCTGAGACCGGTATAGGCTATCATCATGCCCATAAGCATCAGACCTTCAGCTGGACTTACAGAACTGTCGGTATGTGCCATATACCACATCACCAGCGCTGTTCCGATCATTATCGGCGTTTCACGGCGCACCATCTCGCGCCCGCATTGAATCGGCTTGATCAGCGATGCAATGCCCAGAATCAACGCGACATTCATGATATTCGAACCGACGACATTGCCGAGCGAAAGCGCCGGATTGCCCTTGATAGAGGCATTCACACTTACCACCAACTCTGGCAGGGAAGTGCCGGCCGCGACAATTGTCAGGCCGATAACGGTTTTGCTGACTCCGAAGTTGATTGCGAGGTTGGAAGCACCTTCGACCAGTTTGTCGGCTGCATACGAAAGTATGATGAACCCGATAATGCAGAGAATTATGCTTGTAATCATGACCCGGTGCTCCTGTGCCAGCTAACGCTTATAAAAGACTGCCGGTATTTTAGACGGGATTAGCAGTTAACGCAATAAAAATCTGTAGATGGCAGCGGTCATGGCAAAATAAAAGCCCGCGCTGGCGGGCTTTATAAAACATAGATGAGAGGGATTATTCAAGAAGATCGTTCAGTCGTGGGCATAGCAGATTTCGGTTGCACTGTTGCTTGCTTTTGAAGGTTCAGCGTGAGTGCTGGACCACCACATCAGATAAGAAGCCACGTAGAGAATCATGAACCAGACCCAGAATACTGCAAATTCTGTGATGAATGACTGGTTTATTGCAAGCTTGCCGACATAGAAAACTTCAATCAACAGAAGGTGTGTGACTCTGAAATGAACAGCTTCACGGATATCTTTGAAAAAATGCAGTGCTGAAAGCGACTCTTGTTCGGTGGTTATAAGCAGGTGTGATACAAAGAAGACAATCAGCATGTTGAAAATTGCATTTATCGATTCTGCGTCTGCCAGGCTGCCTAAGTTCAGGTTCAGGTTGATTATTGACGGCAGTGTGCCAGTTTCAAAGCCTTTCCAGAGGAGGAAGAGCAGGATCGGAAAAACCGCGAACCAGAGAGTGTGTTCGGTGATTTTGCCGAGCAGGGTGGAATGCGAATTTTCTCCAGTGATCAGACTGCTGACTATTTTGCTGCAGCTGTTTTTCATTTTGCTGTCAGGGTCGAGGGCCTTGTTGTTGAAAAAGTCGCTGAGTTTTGCCTTGTTAACAATCGCGCCAGCCTCTTCAGAAGTTGCCTGGCGACTTTCTTCGGCCAGTTCTTCGATGCGGGATTTTGCCTGAATGATGAAGAAGTAGTTGCGGCAGGCTTCGGCTACTTCAAGGAAATTTTTGCCGGTGTCATCAAGCTGAAGCGGATTGGCGCCATTGGACAACAATATGTCAGCGCAGCGGAAATGACCTTTGATGGCTGTCATGTGTAACGGAGTCAGCCCGATTTCGTTGCGTGCACGCAAGTTGGCGCCAGCGGTCATCAGAACGTCGATTGCAGGTATGAAGCCTTTCTGGGCAGCGAGATGCAGTGCGGTGTTGCCGTTCTTGTTGGTCGCTTCCTTGTCAGCTCCGGCTGCGAGCAGTCTTGCCATGATCGAGAAAGAGTTATGGCGCGCAGCTATATGCAGCGGGGTATCCTTTTTGGCTGTCTTGATGTTAAGATCAATACCGGTCTCAATGAAGAGAGCTACGGCAGCTTCGTTGTTGCTACGGCAGGCCTCGTGCAGCGGTGACCAGTCAAAATCGTCGCTGCTGTCAGCTCTTGCGCCACGGCGAAGAAGTTCGAGAATTGTTTCAGAGTCTGAATTTCTTGCTGCATGGTGCAGCAGGGTCTCTTCATTGTTGTTCAGTTCATATACCAGACCGGGTTCCTGATCAAGATAAAAGCGGAGCAGCTTTGCATCGGAATCCTTAATAGCTCCTGATATTTTTGCCCACATAATTGTTCCCCCCATGTCTGTTTTTTACAGATTCTTATAAGCTTTTAGGATCCTGGCATTTGTAGATTGAGAAGGTGCTTATGCAAATACCATGCCAGTCTATTTTGTTGTAATGAGGTAGATCGTTAGCCTGTATTGGCGTTATGCTTGTTGACTTTTGCTGAATTGTCAGCAATATACTTCCAATACCCCTGCAGTCAAATACCTCTCTGGGAAAATGAGCCCGAATCTCGGCATTTCTTTGCCTCCTGATGATCAAAATAGAACAGAACTTGTGCACTTATTGCCTGCTTCTGTTGCCTTCAATCAGGAGAACTCCGCCAATAGACAAATTCTTCTGAAAAGCTTTATGCCTTCTCAGAAGCTCTATGCAGATCTGAACACTCATGTCGCGAAAACTTGAATTATGTTTTTTATTTCAAAATTTTGCGCACTTTTTCTCTTTCATCTCTCTTAACTTGATTATACTCGATATTTGAAATGTCGCAACCTGTTTTATAAATGGCCTTGTTAAGCGCTGTTGCGCGAACGGGTTTCGTCAATTTCCTCGCGAACCCTTGAATTGTGAGACTGAAATTTTATATTTGAAGTATAACTTGCTAGCTGATCCAGATCCCGGGATGCCCCGGGATTTTTTTTATGCCGTGAAATTGCATCGGATAATTTGCAAAAGATAAAAAAAATACCGCAACTTTCTGGAGAATTTTTGATTTAACCATTCAGGTGCGATCAGAAATTTCAGGAGGAATCAAAAATGAGAACTTCACAAAAGGTTAGCGTGAGCAACATTGGATCTATGTTCCGACTGGCTGTAACATTGTCGGTGATGGTCGTTCTGATACTGGTGTCAGGTAATCTGACGCCTGCAAAGTCTCAGCAGGAGTTCAATACTCAGGAACTGACGTTTGAAGATGACACCGGAAATGGCAATGGTCATGACGAAGGCAAATCAGGTCGCCGGACCGGTCATAGTGACAATATGCCTGGCCAGCGTCTTGGACACCGCAAAGATGGTCAGAACGCAGGAAATACAGATGTGCCAGCTGACAATTTCAACCAGCCGGGACAAGGCAACCAGCCGGGACAAGGCAACCAGCCGGGACAAGGCAACCAATATGGTCAGGGTAATAATCCCAACCAGGGCAACAACAATCAGGGTGGCCAGTGCGGTCAGAGACCCGGCTTTAACAACCGTATGCCCGGTCGTCGTGTAGGCCCGCGCATGGGTTTCAACGGCGGCTTCGGTCAGGGTAACCAGCCTGGCGTTGGCAACAATACCGGCCAGGGCAACCAGTGCGATCAGGGCAACAATCCCGGCCAGGGCAACCAATATGGCCAGGGTAATAATCCCAACCAGGGCAACAACAATCAGGTTGGTCAGTGTGGTCAGAGACCTGCTTTCAATCACCGTATGCCCGGTCGTCGCGTAGGCCCGCGCATGGGTTTCAAAGGCGGCTTTGGTCAGGGTAACCAGCCTGGCGTTGGCAACAACTCCGGGCAGGGCAACCAGTGCGGTCAGGGCAACAATCCCGGCCAGAGCAATCAATATGGGCAGGGCAGCAATCCCGGTCTGAGCAACAATAACGGCAAAGGCAAAGGTTTCAAACAGAACAACGGCAACGGCTGGAGCGGCAATCACAGCAACAGCGGCAGTAAGGGCAATGGCCTGAATAATGTCAAAAATGGCATGAACAATGGTGTTGGCAACGCTGCTGGCAAAAGCAATCAGTTTGGCAATAGCGTTGCTCGCCCTCAGAATAACAGAAAGCAGAAGTAACGCGGCATTGACTGACCACGAACAAATGTTTCTGGTCAGTCTTGCCTTTTCCAGACGCGGGGGTTGAAAAACAGCAATTGCAGGCGTTCATCGAATCTACTTTTCTTCATGTTGAAATGTGTTTGCCTGATAAAGTATTCTGGTCAGGAAACTATTTGCATGGTGTCCTGCAAATAGCATATAAACAGCTTTTAATAACGAGGTATGGTTTGGGAAACGACCTGGAAATACAAAGAGACGAGGAGCTGATGCTGCAATTCCAGAGTGGAGATGAAGCAGCTTTTCGAATCCTCGTTGACAGGTATAAACAGAGAATTTATGCGTTTACCTACCGATTTCTCAGTCGGAGTCCGGAGGCCGAAGACATTGCTCAGGAGGTGTTTGTGAAGATTTATTTTGCGCGCGACACTTACCGTCCGGCCGCAAAGTTTTCGACCTGGGTCTATGTGATCACCAGAAACACCTGTCTTCAGGCCATGAAGAAACTCGGCACGAAGATTTCTATAAACGACAGTTCGCGGGAAACAGACCTTGAAATGCTCGAAACGGTTGCTGACACTCGCGCAGAAAGCCCATCTGAGCACGCTCTGAATGATGAAAAGGCCGGCAAAATCGTTGAAGCGCTCGACCGGCTGCCGGAGTCTCAAAGACTGGCCATTCTTTTGCGACGCTACGACCAGATGAGCTATGAGGAAATGGCGGAAGTGATGAACTGCTCTGTTCAGTCGGTCAAGTCACTGTTATTCAGAGGCCGGGCTGCTCTGAAAGAATATCTGAAGGAGTATTTTCGCGATGAATCTTGAATGGTTTCGCGGTGGTGGGGGATATTATGAAATGTAAGATTACAAAAGAGCTTCTACTCGAGTATCTGGATGGCAATCTCAGCAAGGACCAGCATGAGATGGTCGATAAACATTTGCAGGAATGCGCTGAGTGCCAGGCAGAATGCGATTCTTTGCGCGATTCCTGGGAAATGCTCGGCGATTATGATGCGCCAGAAATCAGTGACCAGTTCACTCGACAGGTGCTGCAGAAAGTTCATGAAAAGAAGGGATCAGTGAGCGAGGGAAGCCTGCTGTCGCGACTGCTCGCGCTCCTCTCGCCGCGCAACTTCTCGACAATGCCGGCTCTGGCATCTCTTGCCATACTGGCTGGCGTTGGCTATTTCCTGCTGGCGGGTCGACCGACCGGAATTGTTGAGCAGAAAAAGCCGGCGGGCGGTCAGAGAGTAGAAATTGTTCGTAACCTCGACGATGAAGCCATTATTCGCGATCTGGAAATTTACGAGAACGCCGAAATTCTCGAAAATCTTGATCTTCTGGTAGACCTTGAAGCAGTAGAAAATTTCGATGCGGACGACTGAAAAATGAAGAAAAACATGATTCAGAAACTGTTTTGCCTGGTGTGGTCAGTTCTGCTGCTGATGGCGCTGACTGGCACGGATCTCTGTGCGCAAAATGCTTCTGAATCGAAGATTATTAAGAAGCTGAGCTACGAAGAGAAACTGGCGCGCTGGAACAGTTTCTCTGAAGAGCAGAAAGATTCCATTCGGCAGAAAGCCCGTTCAATGAACGAGAAGAAATTCAAGCAGCTCGAAAAGAATTTTGAGCGCGTCGAGAGTTTTGAGCCAGCTGAGCAGGTGCGGGTTAAGGAAAATTTCGGGCGCATGCGGCAGTTCAAGCCGCAGCAGCAGGATAACCTGCGCCAAAAGTTTCAGCGGTTTCAGCAGCTTCCTGTTGAACAGCGGCAGCAGATGCGTAGAAAGTTTGTTCCTCAGCCGCAGCGTCTTCCGGATAACAGGCCGCATCCGGGCTTTGTGCCGCAACAGCGGCCGGGAAACATGCCCGGGCAACAGCCCGGTTTCAGGCCGGATCATCGCCCTGATCGTAAACCCGGTTTTAAACCTGGTCAACAACAAGATCGGCCTGGACCCCAGCAGCCACCGCAGGATAGGCCACAGCAGCAGCAAGGTGAGAAAACAGGCCAGAAGACAGGTCAGAAAACAGGTCAACCTGACCGTCAGCCGCAGTCAGGATTCAGATCTGGTCGGCAGCATGGCCATCAACCCGGTCAGCAGCCAGGGAGTCGTCAGAATATCCGGGAATTTCGCCGGGATATGATGGGCGATAAGCGCCCCAGAGACGGTGACGGGCCTATGCAGAGGCGCTGGCGCGAGATAGATAACTTTCGTGACGGGTTTAACCCGCCGCCCGGACAGGAGCCTGAACCGATGCCACCCGGCGATTCTAACCAGCGGCCACAGAGACCTGCTGATTCAGATGACAAGGTGCCCGGCCCCGGCGGTCAGCGCCAACGTCCTGGCAGTGACAATGGTTTGCCGGTTCTGCGTGATATGCGCCCACCGGTTGGCAACGAAAAACGCCAGCCTGGCCCGAACGAGATGCGTCGTCAGCCAGATTTTGATAAAAGGCCGGGCATGTTTCCAGGTAATCCGGGTCAGAAGCAGCAAAACCCATCTTTTAAACCGCAAGTTCCCGACCATAAAAACCCCGGCCAGCAGCCTCAGGGCGGCGTAAAAAATCACCAGCCTGGCCAGCCTCATCAGGGCGTTATAAAAACGCCTAAAGCCGGCCAACCGCCAGCCAAAAAGCCCTGAATCTTTTGCTGCTCTGCTACACTTCGGCTGCCATGGGGTTGCGGCTGGTTCAGCCTTCGCCGTCTTTTTTGCCCGGCTTAAAACCAATTTGCTTCTTTTTCAGTTCTTTGTCGATCAGGTCAAGAATGAAGTTGATACTGCCGCCCTGCGTCTTAACGGTTTTTTCAAGTTCGGTCAGCCTGCTGCTCATTTCACCGTGAATGGCTGTAATAGCTCGCATCTTAACAAAGGCCCGCATGATTTCGATGTTTACCTTAACGGCTTGCTTGCTTTTCAGAACGCTCGACAGCATTAGAATACCGTGTTCGGTGAATACTCTCGGCCTGTATCTAAAGTGGCTGTCAGTCGGTAAGGTCACAATTTGTGACCTTAAAACTTTGGCTTCTTCCCAGGTTAAGGCAAACATAAAATCATCAGGGAAGCGGTCTTTATTTCTGCTTACTGCCTGATTAAATACTTTGGTTTCAACGCCGTAAAGCTCGGCAAGGTCAGAGTCGAGCATCACTTTCTGATCGCGTATCTGGTAAATCTTCTGTTCAAGGTGCTCATGGTCGATCTGCATTAACTTTGTCATCTATTGTCATTCCTGCCCGGTATCAAGCGGCAATCTTTTCGGCGAGTTCAAGTGTATGGGCCGTCTTATTCAATATACGCTGATTTGATTACCAGTCAAGACAATGCCGGTGCTTGTTTTGAAACCACGCCGTGAGTAATGTTCGGGGAAAACCGGAATCCTTTTGTTTGTTTTTTGTTAATGAAATTATTTACCGGCAAATTACCACACAATAACACTGTGAAATTTGTGTGGTAAAAAGCTGGAGTCCATCTTCGTTCAGTCGAGTCTCTCGGCAGTAAAAAGCCCGCTTGGTCAGCGGGCTTGTCAGGTTTTGTTAAACCTTGTTAAATTGATTATCAGAGCGAAGGCGGCTATCGTATCTTATCTGTAGGTGGTTATGAATAGCGGGTTTATGTGTTTTTACTTTCTGAGTTACCCCAGAAAGTTACCCCAGAAAAATATTTTCGTAAAAATTTATTTTTTGTCTGTCCATGTTTTTTTTGAAGTTAATCACGCCATCGGCAAGAAATTTACCGGCCGCCACCTGCTAAAATCATATCATTACACTTTTGCTACTGCTACTGTTGCTACTGTGCTACCGTTCGTAACGGTTCAGGCGTCATCGTCTTTCTTGCCCGGCTTGAAGCCAATTCGTTTCTTTTTCATCTCACGATCTATCAGGTCAAGAATAAAGTCGATGCTGCCGCCCTGTGTCTTAACGGTTTTTTCAAGCTCTGCCAGTCTCGTGCTGAACTCGCCATGAATCGCTGTAATAGCTCTCATCTTTACAAATGCTCTCATAATCTCAATATTGATTTTGATAGCTCTTTCGCTGTTAAGAACGCTGGAAAGCATTGAAACGCCTAATTCGGTAAATACATAGGGCGGCTTTCGACGTCCACCGTGAACGCTACTTGATATGCCAATTTGGCATGTCAAGTTCTGAAACTCGCTTTCAGTAAGTCTCATCATAAAATCAGACGGGAAGCGTTCAATATTGCGCTTAACCTGTCTGTTCAGTGCTGAGGTTTCAACTCCGTATAACTCGGCAAGGTCAGAGTCAAGCATGACTTTCTGACCTCTGACCTGGTATATCTTTTTTTCCAGGTGTTCATTGTCGATCTGCATGAGTTTTGTCATTTGCTCTCATTTCCTGCCCGGTATCATGCGGCCATCTTTCCGGCCTGTTCGGAGATGGGTGGTTCCCACCTATTCAGTATACGCTGATCTTATCACCAGTCAAGACAATGCCGGCGCTTAATAGCGCCTGTTTATACCTGTTTCTTGAGCCGCCCGGGCAGTCTGATTGCAACAAAAAACCCGCTTTGTCAGCGGGTCTTGCAGGCTTTATTAAACCTGTTTAAATTGTTTATCAGAGCCGAAGGCGGGAATCGGACCCGCGACCTACGCATTACGAGGGCGTTGCTCTACCCCTGAGCTACTCCGGCGCTTGTTCTGATCAGATTTTGCCCTGATCAATTTTCTCGTTGAAGGTGTTGCTGTGGCCTTAAACGAAAAGGCCCGCTATAAGCGGGCTTTCGGCTGGGGTGCAGGGAGTCGAACCCCAATAGGCAGTTCCAGAGACTGCTGTCCTACCATTAGACGACACCCCAATGCGGTTCGCTTATACTAGCACCGCTGCACCATCAAGTCAACAATTTTTTGCGGTGAAAATTACGCCGGTCAGCCTTTGGCGGTTCGAAAATAGCCGATGTGGTTTTCCCACCAGCCGTCGAGTACGCCGGCGCGTTCCAGTTCGCGCAGACGCTGTTTAACTTTTTCGTTGATCGGGGACTGTAGCTTGTTTTCCCAGGGGGTGGCGGGTAAAGGCACGAAGGTGTGCATGTGAATCCGCACCTGGTATTTTTCCAGCATTTCGTCCATGAAGTCGATGAGCTCGAACTGATCATCTTCGGTCTCGTCGGGATTGCCAACGATAAAGTCGATGTGCGGCTGAAAGCCGAATTCCCTCAGTAATGCGATTGCTCTGACTGAATCTTCGCGGCTGTGGCCGCGATTCATTTTCTTGAGCATATTGTCAGAGCCGGTCTGAACGCCCATGACTATTGTTTTGTTTGACAGGTATGGCGCGACAAGCTGCATGACTTCAGGTGTTACGAAATCCGGCCTGACTTCTGAAGGGAAGCTTCCGAGATGAATTTCTGGCACGCCGATGCCTTTGAGCATTTCGAGCAGGTCTTTCAGCGCAGCGAGATTTGGCTGGCGGCCGTCTGAGCCGTAAGCAAAAGCGTTTGACGCTAGAAACTTCATGCGTTTTCGCGATGTTTTGATGCGAAAATATTCTTTAACAATTGCTTCAATGCTGGCGAGACTGCGGTGGCGAAGAGTGCCGGCATGCAGTCGCGGGACCCCGCAGAACATGCAGCCAAATTTACAGCCCCGGCTTATTTCAAGTGGCGGCAGGTAGCCGACAAGTTCGCTGAAGCCGGGATACAGATTAAGGTCGACCTTGCCGCGCGAGGTTGTATGCAGGCCCTTTCTGGCATTGTTTGCCAGCCAGTCGCCGAGAAATTGCGGAAAGAAGTCTTCGGCTTCACCGGAAACCACGTAATCG
>MFYY01000153.1:27520-28252 GCA_001787855.1 Candidatus Riflebacteria bacterium GWC2_50_8
TGTTGTAGTTGTGAATTCTGATAATAAGGTTTGGCTTGTTCATTGTAAGATTCTTGGCATGTAAGTGCTGATAATTTAGCACTTTTGTGCAGCTAAATCCAGAGTTCTGCAATTAATCGCTGTTTGCTGGCGTTGCCGAACTGGTACGCAATTTGCGGCTATATTGGCGTAACACTACCTTATTCGAGGCTAAAAATGAAAAAAATTAGATTGGCTGTGATCCTGTGGATGGCTTGCTTTTGCCTTTCCGGCATGGTTTATGGCGATAATATAAATGACCTGCTCGACATCGATCGTGAACTGGTCGAAATGTCCGGTCAGGATCTCGAAAATACTGGCGCCCGCGAATCAGAACTGCGTGAAAAAGAAAACAAACTTTTTTCTGCGATCATCAATTCAAACGAAGAAGTCGAAAAATTGATTTCAGTAATCGATTCTTCAAGTTCTGGTCTTGACGAGAGATTTAAAAGCCGTCTGCGCTTCGAAATCGGCCAGGAACACCGCAACGACCTGCAGATTCTTCTCGATAAAATGCAGGGCGCTGGTGAAGGTTCCTCGGCTTCGATCAGAGGCAAAAAAATTGCTTACATCTACGGTTGCGAAGTGAATCTGTATGATGGCCAGTGGCGCAATGCTCCTGATGGCCGTCGCTTCTGGGTCAGCAACGAATACCCCGACATCGTGCTCTCACCGGCCGAATACAAGCGTCACATGCAGTCTGCCCAGGACGTA
>MFYY01000153.1:28272-46589 GCA_001787855.1 Candidatus Riflebacteria bacterium GWC2_50_8
TTTCCAGTGTCGGAAAGGGATTTTGGAGCTTTTTATTTCTACCCGCGACAGTTTTTGCGTGTTTAAGAAGGTGGTCAGGCTGTTGCGTGCCAGTTCGTGGTGTGGCGATGGGCCGACAATGATGCTTTTTATGCAGTCTTTTCCGCTCTGGTTGGTGATCGCAAACTTGTAATACGGAATCAGCGAGTATTGCCCTTCTCTGAACGCGAACCCCGGCGATTTGCTGGTTAAAACCGACGAAACCAGACGCCATTCCACCTCTTCAGAAAAACTCTCGTCTTTGAGAATCGGCGCGAGCTGCCCGGTGCTGATGTCGATGATTTTGCGCATCTTTTCGTGGCTGAGCTTGTTGTCGCAGAATTCTCTGAGCCAGTTTTCGATCAGGTAATTGACCAGTTCAAGTTGCAATGAGACGTTGTATACGCATGGCCAGAGAACAAAGTGCTGCTGTTTGGCGATTTTTCGTAACTCGCTGAGATCAAAGCCGAGTGCATAGCCTTTGCCCTGATTGCCGTAACCTCGCCACTGGCTGAGCAGGTCGCCCTTTTCGCAGAACGATGCAATGCATATGTGGCTCTGGTCAATGTTTTTAAGATGTTTTTTTATGTCGACGAGCAGACTGCGCAGCGCTGGTGTCTGCGCATTGCCGATACGCCGCTTCAGCTCTTTTTCCAACAGCTTGAAGGTTAAGAAAATTTCATGCTTGTCGTTGAGAAAATGCACCTGGGTTGCCCACATTTCACGGTTGGAAATGATGCCGAGAATGCCTGCCTGAGTGGTAAAATGAAAGATGTTTTCGGGCGGTCGCGTCGGAAATACAGTCTGATAGAGGTGTTTTTCAAATTGGTCGAACATATTTGTGCCTTTATTGCTTTCGCATATTCTGCCATTGTTGCCACGAATTTGTCTACCTGCACGAGACAAAATTGGCGCAGCAGTTTTGCTGGTGAAATCGTATGAAACTTTTTGCGCCTCTGTAACGTTATATTAGGTATAATAGATTAGAGATGAGATTTGAGGAGGTTGTATGAAAAAACTGTATTGTGTCGTGTTGCTGCTCTTTATCAGCTCGATTCTGGCACCTGGTCTAGTGGGCGCTGGCAACGACAGTTATCTTGATACCATTTATCAGGCGTCTGACGAGGGCGTTGCCAATCTTGACGACAGTCAGTGTACCCCTGGTGTCGACTGCCCCGAGGACAACAAGTGCGTTGGCGAAGATTGCGCTGCGCCGACCTGCGAAGGCGAAAACTGCGCCAGCGACACCTGCAAACCCGGAACCTGCCCGGCCGGCGAAGAATGCGTCGACGGGAAATGTGTGCCGACTGCTCAGGCCAAGCTCAAGTCAATGCTTGAACGTCTTGAGAACGTGTTGAATCGGCTGATTACGAGATTGATGAATAAACTGCTGGGCATAAACGTCAAGATCAAGGTGGTCGAGGCTAAAAAGGTCGTGCCGAAGCCCGAACCCAAGCCTGAGCCGAAACCAGAGCCTGAAAAACCAGCTACTCCGCCGGCAGACCCGCCGACCAAACCTGCTGAACCAGAAAAGCCGGCTGAACCTGCAAAACCTGCTGAGCCCGCCGAACCCGCAAAGCCGGCCGAGCCCGAGAAACCAGCCGAACCGGAGCCTGCTCCAGCCAGCAAATATGTTGAACATACTAATTTTGAAGCTGCCAAAAAGCTCGCCAAAGAAAAAGGCCACCCGATCATGATGGTTTTCTCAGGATCTGACTGGTGTGGCTGGTGCAAACGGTTCCAGGCCGAAGTTATGTCGCAGTCGCCTTTCCAGAACTACGCCAAGGACAACATGGAAACCTTTGTTGCCGATTTCCCGCGCCAGACGCAGCTTCCTGCCGATCAGGCGGCGCAGAACAATAAGCTGCTGCAGGAATACGGTGTATCCGGTTTCCCGACCGTGCTGATCGTCGATGCTGATGGCAAGGTTATTAAAAAGACCGGTTATATCGAGGGCGGCGCTGAAAATTACGTAAATCATCTGAAGTCGATCATCGAATAACAGATTGTTTTGCTGATCAGAGCCTGCCGGCCATGGTGTCGGCAGGCTTTTTCTATGCTGTTTGAAGCCGCTTTTGTGCGGCAGATGATCTTGTTCAGTGTTTGCTTACAGGCATGCGGGTTATGATGAGCTATGATCGAGGCTCATCAAATCTTTAACTGCTGCGTTCAGGTGTTACACATACCTGCTTTGCGTAAATTTTCGTATAAAATTTGCTTGACTGCCGTCACCGTTTTCGCTATAATAGCTCTCACGTTCCCGCCGGGGTGGTGGAACTGGTAGACACGCACGTTTGAGGGGCGTGTGGCGCAAGCCATACGGGTTCAAGTCCCGTCCCCGGCATTGGTACCGTTAGAACAGCCTCTGATTAATTCAGAGGCTGTCTCGATTTTTAGCTGGTTTTCGCAGAACTTTTGCAGAGGAATCCAGCGGTGATGAATAAAAGCATTCTTCGGGTTTGAAGCTTTTGTAATGCCGTGTTAGATTAGCTTCATGAACGCTGTTTCGAAAAAAAATCTACTGAAGAAAACAATATGAAAATCTGGTTATGACTGAAGCTTTTCTAAACCTTGACCTAAATTGTTTTCGCTTTCTGACTGCCGGTGAAAGACAGAAACCATATATGCTGATCCTGGCATGTCTTTATCATGAGCGGCTCGAGCATCAGAGCCAGATTTTTCATGATGCTCTTTTCAGCAAACTGGCAGAACCTGTCGAAAAGGTTACAGGTTTTTATACTGATGCCCAGTTCCGCTCAGATATCGATCAACTGGTAGAATGGGGGAACGTCACCCGTAAGGTCGAGGGCCGCCGGGTTCGCTCGCTTTCCGATAACAGCCTGCGCCGGAATCTGTTGATGATTTCAGAGCAGACCTTTCAGTTGATGCGCTTTCTTTTTCAGCAGCTCAAACCCCGGCAGACAAAAACGGTGGCCCGCGGTTTCATGCTTTTGCTGGATCTCAGAACTTCACTCGAGCAATTTGAAATTATTCTTGAAGAGTTTTTCTCAGGTGATCGCTCTCAGGATAAGCTTCAACGCGCCGGCCACCTCATTGACACAATGGATGCCAAAGTAGAAGATACGGTTTCAGAACTTACCGGTCTGGCAGATCAGCTTCATTCGTTTCTTGAAGCTAACGACGAGTTTCATACAGAAGATTATGACCGGCTTATGTTTCAGCTTGAGGCATACAATCAGGGCTATCTTTCCCAGTTGATCCGGGAAGTCGACCGTTTGTTTCTCAGGCTCAGTGCTATAGAGCGACATCCATGCCTTGAAGAATTTTTGACCGGCATCGACGGGTTCATTGAGCAGAGCAACTCTTCAGGCAAGGGCGATGTTCGCCGCAAATTTAACTCACTGCTCGTATTTTTTAATCCGGAAAGCGGAAAACTGGACTTTTATAACCAGAGAGTGCAGCGTGAGCTTGGCGAGTCTATCAGACGCATCCGGAATTATCTGAAAATCAAGCGCGACCGCTCTTTGCGAATTCAGGAAATAAGAGCGCGGCGCATTGAACTGCTGCAGGTTGATGATAAAGCGGCGACCGACTGGATTCAAAAACTCTACTCTTCGGTGGCAATGCCTATACTGGATAGCGATGCAACCCCCGAAGATCGTCAGCCCGCGCCTCTGCCAAGAAAAAAATCTGATCGCAACAATCAGGCCCGGGCGGCCCGTCCGCTCGAAGTCGCCAAGAAACTGACCGTAGAACAGAATCGCGAACTTGAGAAACGTAAGATTGAGTTGATCAACCAGTTCTTTGCAGAAAAAGTTCTAAAAGGCAGAGCAGATGCACCATTAAAAGAAGCTGATCTGGTCACGACGGCAGATTTCAAGACTCTTTTGCATGGCATAAAATTGGCTAAATTCAAAAAGGGTCGTATTTCAGATTTGCTGAAGTTCTCGGTGGGGCAGGCTGTAGAATCCGGTCAGGCGAACTTCTCGAACGATGAAAGCGAATTTACCTGTCCAGACCATCAGATAAGGAAAACTGACAATGGCTGATATTTCAGAGCGAGCAGAAGAAAACTTTGAACCCTCTCAACCTGATGCGATAGATAAAATCGGCCGGGAAAAATTTCAGGTGGTCCTGAACATCCTCACCGAAAGCCCCTTTTTTTATGCTGATGATGATCCGGTTCGCTTCAACATTCTGCGTCGCAATGAAGCCGCATTCAAAAAATTCTTTGAAAAGTATTTTGGCTGGCGTCTATATGTCGACAGCAAAATGGCCAGATTGATAAAAGACCGCAACTATAACCCGGCGCTACGCTCTGTTCATCGCGATACCTTCAGGCTAACAGGTAGAAATGAGTGTCTGCTTTTTCTTGTTCTTCTCGAATACTATGAGCATGAATGTGATGCGCAAGGGTACAGCAACGATGAGGTTGAACCCTTGAGGTTCACCTATGCTGACTTTCTCGCTTTTACCCGCAGAATTCTCAATGAACAATATGCTGATCAGCTTCCTGCTGACCGCGAAATTGACGCGGCGGCCAGGCAGCTGCTCAAAAAACTGCAGCATTTTCGCCTGTTGACCGTAGCTGAGGCCAAAGCCAATGCCGGCAATGAGTCTGATGGAAATATGCTGATAGAAGTCCTGCCCGGGCTCAACTGCTATGAAGGTCGCAAAATCGCCGAAGCACTTGGCAGAGATGACGCCGATCCGGCGATACTCGATGACGCAAAGGACTCTGAAGAAGCTGAGGGTGACGAAAATGAGTAAAACCTTCACTTTGAAAAGAATCCGGCTTATCAATTTTCATAATTTCGTTAACGAAACAATTTCAGTAAACGGGCATCTTTTTCTTATCGGTGGCAATGGTTCAGGTAAAACAACGGTGCTTGACGCAGTTCACTTCGTTTTAACCGCCGGCCGCAACATGGAACTCAATTCAGCCGCCCGCATGGCTGGGCAGCCGCGCCGACTCGGTCGCAAGATCCAGGGCATTTTCCTGCGCTACGATCTTGAAAAAGGGCAGCGAAATGGTGCAAATACTATCGGTTACGCTGTTCTTGAATTCGAAAATCCCGATGGCAAAAAAAATTGCATCGGTTGTGGCGCGCTTGCAATCAGTATGGAGACGGTTCCTGACATCTGGGGTTTTGAAGCATCAGGTTCTCTTGATGATATCGAGCTGTTTCGCCAGGAAAACGATGGCTCCTACCCGTTGAACCAGCAGGAATTGAGTGCAAGAGGGCAATGCCGGGTCTACAATCGTGACAGCTATATCAGTGTTATTGCTGGTAAGTTTTTTGCCAGCACCTCGGCTTATCGCGATACCATGAATCTTATCGCTGCCGGAAAATCCTATCGTGAGCTGGTGAGCCGTTTTCAGGATCAGTCTGAGCTGTTTCGCGAGCTTTTGCCGCCGCCTGATGAAAAAGATTATCAGCGAATAAGAGACTCCCTTAAAGATATCGACAAAATACAGCAGCAGCTGGAAGATCAGAAAACACTGATTGCTGCTCTGCGTAACGTCCAGAGCCAGCGTGACAGCGTGCTCGAACAGCGCGAGAAAGAAGCCCGCATCAAATATCTGCTTGCCTGTCATAGCCTCGATAAAGCGAAAAAGTTCTGCGCTGATCAGCAGGATCTGCTGAAAAAGAGTGAAGCAGAACTGCAGAGCCTGAATGAAAAGTTAAAAGAAAATCTGTTTGAGAAGCAGAAGTCAGATATTGAACTTGGCGGCTTGAAAAATTCTGATGCTTTCAAAAACAGCGCTCTGCTTAACAACCTTGAAAGTCAGCTGCATGAGCGCCAGAATAACCGCAGCAACATGCGGGGGCAGTTAGAAGAAGCCAGAACTTCGCTTAAAAAACTGGCGGCTGATAAAGACCAGTTAGGGCAGAATATTGGCGATTACTGGCAGCAGCTGGAAAGCTGTTATCTTAAGTTTCAGGACTACTGCAATTTTGAAGCAGCCTTTGATAGGGAACATTTTGCAGAAAATCTTAAAGTCTTCTATTGCAGCTGGATAGAAAGGCTTAAGCTGAAAAGATCCGAGCTGGTTAACCGGATAGGTGAGTTGAAAGTCAGGATCGAAGCGATCGAGAAAGATACGCAAATACTCGAAAAACGAATTCTGCAGATGCGTAACCAGAAAGAAGCGGTGCCGCCTGCTTCAGGCTATCAGGAACTAGCAGAACTTCTGAATCAGGAAAAGATCGAATATATACCTTTTTATCGGCTTATTGAACCGACTGATCAGCTTTCTGACGGTTTTGCCAGGGTAATCGAGGAGCTGATCGGTCCTGAAAATCTCTGCGCTGTTTTTGCGGTTGGCAATAGTCAGAGCCGTGCCAGAGCCGCAGTTCTGGCAAAACCTTACAATATTCCAGTTATCGATTGCAGCCCTGACCGGCAAAAGGTTCCCGTTTCGCCACCTTCCGGAATCAGGCAGTTCCTTGATTTTGATGACAGGTTTGATCATGCCGCTGAAAGATTCGCTGCTGAACTGCTCGATCGCTACCATTATTACGACTCTGACAAGGCGTTCGAGACAAGTGATCATAATTTCTGTGTCAGCAGAAGTGGCCTGATTCGCCAACAATCGGCAGTTCGCAAAGTCTGCTGCGAAGTTAACCGTTTTATCGGCAGCGCGGCTCGAACCCGTGCCCAGTTGCAGGAAATTAAAGATTTAGAAATCGAAATCAATGCGCACAATCAGCAGGTTATCGAACTGAGAACGGCCAGAGCCGCCGAGATTGATCGCCAGAAAGAGGTCGACCGGGATTTTGAGGATATAAACAATCTTCATCCTGACAAAATTACGGGTTTCGAGACGCAACTTCGCGAAACAGACGACAAAATGCAGCTGTCACACCAGAAAATCGAACAGTTTGCAGCTGAAATTGCCGATCTTGAACTGAAAATTTCCGCTAATGTGAACGAAATTGAAGCCTGCAAAAAGGCTCTTTCAGGGCTGAATATCGAGAAAGACAGAGCAAGAATCGCAGAGCTCGAAGAACTATGCCGGCGACTTGAAAAAGAGTCGGTTGAGCTCAATCGACGACTTGGCAGCTGTCAGGAAAAACAGCTGAAGATCAACGGTGATATTCAGTCTTCGCGGCAACAAGAAAACAAGTGCTCTTCAGCTCTCAGTATGGCCATAAAAGAGCTGCAGAGACTCAAGCCCGAACTCGAAGATGGTCAGGTTCATAAGTATGTTTCTATTACCAGGGGCGGGCAACAGTTCAAGCCCGAGAACCTGGAGAATAACCTGCACGAGGCCGGTCGGGAATTTGCCAGAATGCACGAGCGTCTTAAAAATACTCTGCTCAGCGATACCATGCTGCAGAAGAACTATGGTTTTACACTCGACGATGAAACCTTTGCCGTGATTTCAAATGGCCGCCGTCTGAATGAGATTACTCTCGAACGCGAAGCCGAACGCGAAAAGACCGGCGATATTCTGAATGAAAAGAACCGTCAGCTTTTTGAAGAACTGATTATCAATCACATCGTCAGAAAATTATGGCAGGAAGAAGATTCTCTGAAAAAGACTATTGATGGCATGAACAGGCTGCTTTCAGGGTTGCAGTTCGGCAATACCGTTTATCATTTCAGTATGAATCTGCGTAAGGAATTCAAAGAGTTCAGAGGACTTGTTCATCAGTATGCCGATTACAACACTGAATCAAAAAAGAATCTGCAGCAATTTTTTGAAGCTCACAAGCATATTCTGATCCAGGAAGGGGCAGAATTGCCCGATTTTCTAGACTATCGCAAATGGCACGACATTGTTTTAACCGCGAAAACTATCAATGCAGATTCAGCGAATGATAAGGGCGTGACCCTTTCACGCCGGGTTTTGAGTCTTGGCTCAGGTGGAGAGCAGTCGGTGCCCAATTATATTCTTCTGCTTTCTCTTGCCAGGGTTCACTTAGAGCACACCGGTTCGAAAATTAGAATTCTTCTGATGGACGAGGCCTTTTATGGCATAGATGCACAGCGTCGTGACGAACTTCTCGGTTTTGCCGACAGTCTTGGTTTGAATCTGGTTGTGGCGCATCCCGACCTCGACGGCGTGACCGACAAGCTTGAGCGCACCACGACGCTGCTGGTCGAAAAAACTGCAGCGGGCGACGTCTACGTCGGAGAGTATGTGTTTTCGCGCAAAAAGCCGGCCGGTCTCTTTGATGAAGCGCCAGAAGAAGCTTCAGCTGAAATACGAATCAATTAAATGAACGATTTAACCGAAAAACTGAAAAAGTCCGGCGGCCTGCGTCGTTTCGTTGAAAGTCTGCTCGACAGAATTGATCGCACCGGTAATATACCCGGTTCTTTTTCGTATTCTGTTCCGGCGGCTGCCGATGCCGACGCGGTCAAATGGTTTTTCGGGCCGCTCTGTGTCAATGTAACGGGCGATAAAGTCAGCTTGAACCTGAGAAAGATTGCCGGCGATCCTGACGAATTTGTTGCCCGGCTTTATCAGGCACTTGGCCGCAGCAGGCAGAATCTGAAAGAAGAGAGTCAGTCTTTGACTCAAATGGTTGCGGAGTTGCTTAAAAAGGTTGTTCCGGCTGATTCAGCGGTTTTTTCAGAATATATACATTCTGAGCTTGAAAAGTTGCAGCATAATCGTGGCGAGCTGCTTTCTCTGGCCAGACAGCAGGGTTTTGCCGTGCTTGAAAAACATCTTGCCTGTCTGCAAAGAGGCTTGCGCTTTCTTGAAGCGGGTTCTGTGCCGGTTCGTCTGTCGCGCTTCGGACTTGAAGTAAATGGCGATACCAAGAGTTGCCGGTCAGGCAGCCCGCTGCTTAAAACCTTTGCCCGTCTGCTTTATCAGTTTTCTTCGGTGATCAGGCAGGAGGTCGATCTTTCTGAGCCTCAGAATGAATCTGAAAAATTGCGATTGACGCTTGAACAGACCGGTCTGCAGCTTGATGGCTCGGCGAATCAGTTTCAGGTTTTCGGTAATCTGGTTTTTAGCAAGAACGCTGAGCGCTTTGATTATGTAAAAAAGCATGCAATGCTGGGTGAACCGGTGGTATTAACCTGCGCTCAGCTGGAAAAGGCCAAAATAGCCGAAGTGCCGCGCCAGGTTGTAACCATCGAAAACGAAACCACGTTTTTTGAATACGCGCAAAGCGCAGACCCGTCTCAGGAACTGGTAATCTGCAGCATGGGCCAGGCCAATCGCCTGTTGGTCAAGTTTCTCGAACAGCTCAAAGGATCTGTTACTTCTCTTTATCACTGGGGCGATCTCGATCGCAGCGGCGTGCTGATTCTCGACAGCCTGCGCCGTCGCAGCGGCTGCGATATTCAGCCGCTGAAAATGAATTCAGAAACTTTTCTGGCCAATAAAGGCAAGGGCCAGTCGCTTTCTGAAGAAGAAAAACACCGGCTCAAATCCCTTTTGCAGCGCCGTCCCGATATTATCTGCAATGATCTGCTGAAAACCATACTCGCTCACAATTCATGGATCGAGCAGGAAAACCTCTGAGAGCTCAGACCTTCGCCATCAGCGGATCGTTCTAATTTCCAACCCTGTGTTGTAAGCTTTACGGTTTGAAGCCGATTTTTGGCTTTTTTTCGTTCGGGGGTTAAGCATTGTATTGATAGTGTTGAAAATCAGCTTTATATCACTGCTGTTGCTTTTGACTGTCTTTTCAAGCTCTTTGATCTTCGTGGCAATTTCGGCATTAACTGAGGCAAGCTGTCTTAATCTTACAAAAGCTTCTATGATTTGAATGCTTACCGCTATTGCCTGTCTGCTTCTCAAGACGTTGGCAAGCATTAAAACGCCGTGTTCGGTAAAAACGCGCCTTGCGTATCTTCGACCACCATGTTTCTCTCTGTTGATCGCGCTATGCAAACTTGAGGTCACAAATTGTGACTTCAAGTTGTCTTCTTCTTTGAGAGTAAGCTGGAACATAAAACTTGCCGGAAAGCGTTCAATGTTTCGTTTTGCGCACTCTCTTTTTCATAGCGCTTTCAATGTCTCCAACTGTCAGTTTTCAGATAAAATGAGGTCTGCCATGTCGTTTATAACTTCTATAAACCTTGAATCGGCGTTGTTTTTCCATAAAAGCATGCCTGATAAATTTAGTATCTTTCATGGGATACTGAAAAGCAAGCATTCCCAGTTGGATACTCGCGATAAAATGGATAACCTCACTAATGCTGAAGATGTCGGAGTAAGCTGATGACAGCGGTATCTTGAAGGTTGCAAAAGCATGCCACTTAAAGGATCTCTTTATAGCCAGAAAGCAAAAAATGCTTGCATGCGGCAGATTTTGTTCCGCTGTGCATATTTTAAGTGACTTTTCCAAATAAGAATGCTGCGATCACACCTGATAATGTATACTGGAGTGCGAAAAGCCTGTCTCGGGAGGAAGCAGTAATTGAAAAACAGCAATTCTGCATTTGAGGGTTCTGGTAAGAGCGTCAATAAATCAATTGCCGTGCCACGCACGCTGCGACTGATTGGTCTGCCGTTTTTTCTGATCGGGACCATTTTCGCCCTGTTCGGACTTAATATGTTCAATACCTGGTATAAGTCGGGAAGCTGGCCAAAGGCGCCGGCAAGAGTTATTTCTGCCGAAATTGAAACACATCGTGGCAGTAAAGGCGGCTCGACTTATTCTCTGAAAGGCTCTTTCAAATATGATTATGCCGGGCACAGCTACACAGGCCAGCAGTTTGAGATCGAAGCCGGCTCAAGTTCAGCTCATGACGAGAAGATGGCAATGCTCGATACCCTGCAGGCTGCAATGGCTGATAATAAGCCGTTAGAGGCTTATGTAAATCCTGAAGACCCGAGTGAAGCCTACATATTCAGGCAAATCTCAATGGGTATGGTTCTTTTTGTCGGTATTGGCGGCCTTTTTGCGGTGGTTGGACTGTTTATTCTCACCGGCGTTTTCTCTCTGGGCGATGTCCCGAGTGTGGATGAGGCATCGCTGAAGAAGCAACCAAAAGAACCCTGGCTGGCCGACTCAAGATGGCAGGGCTTCAACTTGCAAACCACGCACTGGAAAAAGCTGGTCAGCCAATGGGGAATCGCAATCGTCATGGCGGTTTTCATTTCATTTTTCATTTATGTCATGTTCACGGACAAGAGTGCCCCATTCTTCGCAAAAGCGATCATCGGCCTGTTTGCCTTGATATCTGGCGGTTTGCTGGTTCATTCAGTATATCTGACTCTGCAATATCTCAAGTTCCGTGAATCATCACTGCTGTTGAGTCAGATGCCGATTTGTGGCGGCTGCGAGTTTATGGCGGTGCTGGCTGTCGAAGAGCGCTTTCAAATCGGTCAGGAATTTTGTTTTGAACTCGTTTGCGAGCGCCGACTGGTAACCGGTTCCGGCAAAAACTCGCATACTACGACCGATGTCTTGCACAAGAGTTCTTATAAGGCAAATGCCGGCAATGAGTGTTTTCGCAATCACCGGATTTATATTCCGCTAAAACTGCAGATTCCGGAAGATTTCATGCCGAACACCGATGCTACGGCAAACCCGAGCATCACCTGGAAGCTGCTGTCTTCAGCCTCGGTGCCCGGTGTCGATTTTGCCGCCGAATTTTCCCTGCCGGTCTATGAAGTTTCTGAACCCGGGATGGTTAAATACCGCAACTAAAACTCCGGCGACACAGGCCTTAGCATTTAAAACAGGCCGAGCTATCCTGAAAAAGACTGTCCGGCCATCGAGGTTTCGTTCTCAGGTTTGGTTGAGAACTTTTTAAAGAGACAGTATAGTTGTACAAAAAGAAGGAGTACCGATCATGTTAAGAGTTCGCTATCTCTTGTTTGTTCTGATTGCTTGTTTATATTCTTCCGCTTTGTTTGCCCAGCCGGATTTGATTAAAATCCTCAGCCGAAAAGAGCCTTCTCCGGGCTTCATGGAAGTTCGCAAAGCAATCCGTGCTGGCGCAGATGTTAACAAGGTCGACGATGATAGCTTTTCGCCACTGATGACAGCGATTGCAAATGGCGTTGACAAGCTGATCATTAAAGAGTTGATAAAGTCAGGCGCGGATGTAAACTTCAGGTTTTCTGATATTGGTCTTTTGGGTCTTGCAACAAGAGCCTACAAGAATAATAATGTTCTGGAAATTCTGTTTGAAGCTGGTTGCAAAGTTGATAATCAGAATTTGCGTTTTGCAATTGGCTGGGGCAAGCCTGCGTCAATAAAATATCTCATAGAAAAGGCTGATAAGTCTGTCTATTTTAACGAAAAGGGAATGGGATTGCTTCATTTTGCAGCAGCAGAAAATGCTGATCCTGCGCTGATAACCTTTTTACTGAAAAAGGGTTTCAGCGTAAACCAGACAGATGATTTTAACCAGACTCCTTTAAACTTTTGGGCACGCTCCAATAAAAACATGGAAATTCTCAGAGTGCTTTTAAATGAAGGCGCTGGTATTAACCATAAGGCAACAAAGGGTCAGACGCCTTTGATCGGGGCAATTAGATCGCTGAATGTCACTAAGGAAAATGCTCTAGCTCTGATAAAAATGGGAGCAGATGTCAATCTTGCTGATAACGAAGGCAAGACCCCATTGATGTGGGCTGCAAGCTATGAAGGAAAACATGATACGGCAAAGGCTTTGCTGCAGGCTGGCGCCCGCGCGGGCAAAAAGGACAAGGCCGGTTTGACTGCCCTTGATTACGCCATTTCACAGGCAAAAGATATAGAAACTGTCGAATTGCTGCTTCCTCATTACAGATCCCTGAAAATTAGGCCAGATTCGCTTAATCAGGCAATGTTTCTGGCCATTGATGCAGGAAAAAGGGATTTGCTGGTTCAGCTTCTGAAGAGGGGCGCAAATCCCAATTCACTGAATGAACTCGGTGCAAATCCAATTCAGGCGGCCGCTTTTTTAGATCAAAAGCCAGAAATTTTCAGTGTTCTGATTAAAGTGGGAACCAAAGCCAATGTCTTCGACAAAAATGGCATGACGGCCATGCATTGGGCTGCTGCTCAATGCACGTCGCCGCTGGTAATAGAGATGCTTGCCAGGGCGGGTGAGTTAGTTGATGTTAAAGAAAAAGAAGCTGATATGACACCTCTGATGCTGGCATGTTTTAAGAATCCCAATGAAAAAGTAATTGAAGCGCTTATAAAACACGGGGCCAACGTAAATGCCACAGACGAGCATGGCAGAAGCCCTTTATCGATTGCCGCTGCATCTTTTTCCAGTGCCGAAGTTATAAAAACGCTGCTTAAGCATGGCGCAAATCCTGACTTTGTTGAAAGAGGCGGAAAGACCATTCCAGAGTTGGTTAGCGAGAATGAAAACTTTTCTGCAGAAGAGAAGGCAAGGCTGATTGATATTCACTTGAAACGATGATTGCAGAGAAATTGCGCAGCCGGTAACACAGCCGGTAAACTTTGCGGTGTCGGGTTGTCTGCAAGCCGAATAAGTCGTATAATGTGACAAAATACATACATTGCAAAGTTCTGTCGATTCTGGATCAAATCAGGTATGCGCCGAAAAACAGCTATATACCACAGGCCGGTTTTGCTCGCAAAAAGCGGGTATGTTTTTCCGATGATTTTGTTTGCGTCTCTGGCAGTTGGCTTGTTGATCATAACTCTCACCCAGTTTCAGTCTTCCAATCGTCAGAAATACCAGCATCTGAACGAATATCAGTCTTCATTCAATATTGCGTATTCGGCGTTGGTTGAAGTTCTGGCCGATATACAGTCCAGGCAGTGGAGCAACCGCTCGTTCAAATCGGGGCCAAAAAACAAGACTGCCGATCTTTTTGGCGGCACATATAATTTGCGGGTTGAAGATCATGCTTCGGTTGAATACATGTTCAATGTCAAGATCAGAACGACTTTCAAGAATAAGACGCACCTCTTCTACTGGCGAATGAATTACAACCCCAATCTTCTTGATTTTACCAACCTGTTTGTTCCAGAATATTATGAGGATTCCAATGATCCGGCCGATATCGCCGACCCCGACAGTATCGATGCCAGAGTCGATGAAATCATGCAGCAGCGCAAAGATAACCGGCCGAAGGTCGTTGAAATCGCTGACGCGTTAAGGCCTGCCGATACCGTTAAACAGGCTCTTAAAGTAGTAGGCATCGAAGCCGGCGGCGTGAAACAGGCTGACCAGCCACGCCCGCCAGTTGCCACTATCAATATGCCTGCCGCCGCGCTCGTTTTAAAGCCTCTTTCAGCGCTGGTTTCAATTGTTGCTCCTGAAGCAAACCACGTGATCAAAGCTCTGCATTTCGGGGTCGATGTCGCCGAACTGGACGCCGATCAGAGGCTTCTGTTAGATACTCTGGCAGAACTTTTGCAGGACAGGCCTGATTGCAGAATCGAAGTGCGCGGGCACGCGAGCTCAGATGGTGATGCTGCAATGAACATGGCGTTGTCTCTTGAGCGTGCCCAGAGCGTAGCTGATTACCTGATTGCCACCGGAATTTCTTCTGGTCGCATAAAGATAAAGGGTTTCGGTGAAACACAGCCAATCGCCAGCAACGCAACACCTGAAGGACAGGCAAAAAATCGCCGTGTCGAATTTGTTCTGAATGAAGACCCATGATAACCGAAACAGTTCGCAGATCAGTATTAAAAGAACTTAAGCGGCAGCGGGCGTTCACTCTCGTCGAGGTCATAGTTGTTGTTGCTCTGGCCGCCTTGTTTTCAACCATTGTTTTTCGCATGTTTTCGAGTTCAAGCTCAAGCCAGAAGACGGCAATGGTTGATCTGACAATGCAGTCGCGGGTTTTGACCTCGCAGAATCGTATTGTGAGAATGATCAGAGAAGGCACTGATTTTCTTCTGCCTGAGATTGGCGAGACATCTTCCGCACTCTTTTTCGCAGACTTCAAAGGCAACGTTCAGGTTCTCTATCAGCTCAAAGACGCTGCGCTTTCGAAAAGCCTCGGGAAAGAGGTTTACAAGCTTATGCATTATAAGGTCGCCGTCAAGAATTTCGATCTCAGCAATCCTGTGTATGATCCGAATGAGAGTTCAGTTGTCGCTGAGTACGTTAATGACATCAGCTTCATGGTTTCTAATGCAAATACTGTAAGCATAACCGCCAGCTTTGCCACCGAAAACAGAGACTTTCAGGCAATGTTTGAAGTCGGGCTGCAGAATACCGGAGAAATGGAATGAAACGCGCCAGTAATAACGGTTTTACTCTGCTTGAACTGTTGCTGGGATTTTTCATAATCTCTTCGGTTTCGGTCATTTTCTTTCAGGCAATGCACAGCTTTAGAAAAGAAACTACGTTTAATTCCGAGAACTATCTGGCTTCTTCGCTGGTCGAAAAAGTTCTGGAGGATTGTTACCAGGAGTCGCAGCTGAACCCCCATGGTATGAGGGCAATTGGGCTTGCCGATGCTGACGGCGAGCCTTATACCGTTTCTACTCAGGTCACTGATCAGCAAACTGTGTTTTTCTCGAACCCGCCGATAACTGAAACCCGCACTCCTGACCTTTACCACGTTTTGAAAGACAACTTTGTTCTGACTGTTGACACCGAAAAAAAAGATGGCTTTTATGAAATGGTTGCCGGTTTCAAATGGAAGGCGCAATCAGGCAAAGGGCAGATATTTTCGAGCACCCGGGTTCTTTCTGCTGGCAACAAGGAAGTACTCACTACCTTCGCCCTTACCGACGACGAAGTCAAAGATCGACTGGTCAAAGACGTATTTAATTCGCCCGGAGCGAGCCTTGCATCAAAACTTGGCAGTATCGGGGCACAGACCATGCTTGTTCATGTCGGGCATATTTTTTATGCCAGTCTGGACTGGCTGAAGTCACCTGAGTTCAAAGAGAAACGCGAAAAGGCGGCAAGCCTGGAAGTCTTTACTCTGGCTGGTTCTGATGAGTATGCGAAATGTTCCCGGTTGTATTTTGACATGGCGAGAGACATACTCCATCTGATGCTCAGCATGCAACCGCATATTGAAGGGGCAACAAGTAACATCAACTTTCTTCCCAGCATTCCGTTGCCCGAAAGATTTATTGCCGAAAGCCGAATTAACTGGTCCGGACTGTATTACCGGCAGTTGCGCCGTATCTTTTTCAACTGCATTCTCAAGTTGTCAGAGAGGTTCGAGCAGCAGCTAAGGCATTCTGACCTGCAAAGAAGCCAGCGGCAGATGGTCGGCAGACTGTTTAATATCAATCGGATCCTCTACGCGAACCGGGCATTCAGTGAAGAAATCAGCGCAGACTTGATTGAGGAAAGGTATCTGAACTTTCTCAGCAGTATGCGTGAGTTTTTTAAAGATAAGGATCACTCAATATTCAGAATGACTGAGCAGGAGAGCGGCTTTATTGCGCAGAACAGGCTGAAAGAAAGCTTTTTTGTTCTAGATCTTACTGAAAAGTTGTTCAAAGAAATCGACGAATATGTAAACGTTCTCGATTGAACGTGCGTTTTTTCGTCATTACGAGCGCAGCGAAGCAATCTTACGGACAATAAGATTAGCTCAAAACTTGCTTTACGCCTGCAGGTTGCTATAGACTGATAAAAAATTCGCGGGAGGCTGAGATGCGCAAACTGTTTCTTGTTCTGGTAATGTTAGGCATGTGTTCTGTATCCATGGCTGGTATGAATGACAAAATAAGTATGGATTTTCGCGAAACTGACATCAGGGAAATCTGCAAGATTATTGCTGCCCAAGCCGGAATGGGTCTCGCAATTGACCGGGGTGTCTCCTGTGCGCTGACCATTACCTTAAAAGATGCCACGATCAAAGAAGCGCTTGATGTTACAACTCAGGCGGCCGATATTTCATGGCGACTGGTGGGCGGCACCATACTTATTTCAAATGCCCGCATCTTCGAAGGTTACGAAGTCAGGGTCGTCCCTCTCAAACATATTTCGACCGACGAAGCGACAAAGATTGTCTCCATGTCGATCCCGGGAGAGCTTAAAGTGTCGTCTTGCCAGCAGGCCAACAGCATTGTGATTGCCGCATCTCCAGCGGTGCTTAAAAACTGCATGAAAATAATCGGGCACATCGACCGGCCCGGCAAGTATGTTAAAGCTTCTGTAAAGATTTTTAATGGCGACAGGCAGATTGAAAAATTTGATTTTTACGCCAGAAGCGGCGTGCCATGCAATATTTTGCAGCGCATTACGCACAAGGCCAGAGGCAAGGATAAGGCTATCAAAGCCATCGCGACTGTGATCAGTTTTGAGATGTTCATTGAAAGCATCTCGAATGCCGGCCAGATGGAAGCATTCGTCAAATTCAGCCTTAACAAAAGCAACAAAAATGTCAGTATCGAAAGCGTCAGAAAACATGAAAGCAGAATCGCTGCCGAAAAGGGTAAGCCCGTTCAAATACTCGCGACCAGCGGTGTTGACCCGGTTAAAGTTCTCTTCACCTGGGAAGAATAAGACTGCACGCCGGTAGTCTGGCAAAATAGCCAGGCTGCGACAGCTATTATCGCTCGCTGATCTTGCCCGAATTCAGCTTGCATTTTATTGATTGAATTCCGCTGGTCGGGCATTGTCCGGGAAGATGCCCGCACGGCAACCGCCCGCCATTCTTTTTCGGCTGCGCTGTCGCAGGTTGCTGCGGCACTTTTGCCACTGGTTTAGCCGGCTGCGCCGGTTTCGCGGCTACAGGCGGCTTTACTGCCGGTTTCTGCCCTGCCGCCGCGCGCAGCGAGTCGATCGCCGATTTGAGGGCGGTGAGAGCCCTGCCGGCATCGTTGTAAGGCGGAGTCAGCCGTGCCAGGGCGGCGTCGGCAAGATTTCCGGCTTCAGGAGCGCCAGATAGTGTCGCATCGGTATTTGGCTGCAGATTGCCGGCCTCGCGGCGGATCTTGTCGGGCAGGCGCTCAAGTGTGCCGACTTCGGCAAAGAAGTCTTCAGGCAGGCTGGCGTCGGGCCGCGCGATGCCGCCCAGACGGGATTTTATAATCAGCCATTCAGCTTCGTTAGCCTCACGCTTACCGGCAAAGAAGGTGTCAGCGCTACGGACACGCTCCTGCAGACTGTCAAAGCTGGCGACCGTTTTTTTGAATTGTGCCTCATTTTTTCGCATGATCTCAGCGTTAGCAGCAGCCAGGCTGCCCTGTTCCAGCAGTTTTGCCCTTGTGCTCTCGAAGCTGGCAAGAATATCGACTATGCCGCGCAAAGAGGCGAGTTCACCGATTTTGAACATTTCCTTTTTGCATTGCTCGATGCTCATATTGTGCTGGTTATAAGCAGCAGTCAAAGCTTCAACTGTCTGCATAGCCTCTCTGGCAGTTCCGCCCCCGGCCAGAGCCTTTCTGGTTGCTTCAGCCTGCGCCGTCATTTTTTTTGCCGCATTTGCTGAATCGGCGAGACTGCCGGTCAGTTTTTTCTCG
>MFYY01000154.1:0-1721 GCA_001787855.1 Candidatus Riflebacteria bacterium GWC2_50_8
CACCTGGTCATGACGATTCTCGCTTGCCTGGTTCTCGGCAAAATACGATGGACGCTTGATCTTTCCGATATCATGAAAATACGCGGCAATTTTGGTCAGCAAAGGATCAGCATTTACGCAGCTGGCGGCGGCTTCGGCCATGGAAGCAACCGCAATGCTGTGCTGATAGGTTCCGGGGGCCTCGTCAGCCAGTTTTCGCAACAGCGGCTGCGACAGATCTGTTAGCTCAAGAAGCCGGGAATTGGTCGCGAGCGAGAAAACGCTTTCCATATAGGGCAGTACGCCATTTGCCAGAATGCCGGACAATATGCCGTTAAACATGCCAAAACTGACGAGCATGGCAATCTGCTTGAAATCCATGGTAGAAATGCTTTCAGAGTCGAGCAGAAGAAAGGCCAGCACGGCAATAGAACTGGCAAGGCCGATTTTGATGCCAGAAGAGCCAATGAGATTGCGCATGTCGCTGGCCCGTGAAGCCGCACGCCATGCCAGAATACCAGCCATTGCGCCATACAGGCTGATTACAACGAATCTTACATTTGATTCAGCCACCACAAACATCATCAGGCCCAGCGAAAAGACATGAAACAACGCAATGCGACCATCAAGCAGCATGGTCATCAACAGCGCAACCGCTGGCAATGGAGTCAGCAGAATGGCAAGATAGGGGCGATCGAAGATGACGCCAAGAGCGTGCGCAGTCTTGGCAAGAGCCAGAGTGGTCAGACAGAGCACGCTGAGCATTTTATACTGCTCGCCATCGTTAACAATATTTTTGTCTTCGAGGCGCAGATAAACTAAAGAGATTAAAACCGCCAGCAAAGCCAGCAGAAAATTTCCCATCAGCGATAACAGGCGGTTTTTATGCATCTGGCTGGCAATTCTCTTCAGAACAAAGTAGTCGTCAGCGGTTACAATAGCCCCCTCGTCGATGATCTTCTGCCCTTTTTGAAAAGTTCGAATGACCGGTTGAATTGCTTTTGCCGCAGCATCACGCTGCTGTTTTGTCAGCTTCTCGTCTTCGATGACGTTGATCATGATCGCATTACGCACAAGCGAGGTCATTATCGCCTTGAAACCCATGCCTTCCGGATAGCTTTCCACACTGGTGCGCACCTCTGAGCGTATCAGCTCAAGATTCTGCGCAGAAATAACCTTCTGGCCAATGTTTGAAAGAATGCGGCGCGATGCAGCGACCAGATTGTCGAGCTGGGCAGGCCTGAGCGTACGCAGCTGAATCAACAGGTTAGGCTCGAGCAGAGATTCTCCAGGAAAATACGAGGCAATAATATTCTGCGGAGGCTCAGACGTAGGGAGCTTTTTAAACTCGGCAAAGAAAAGAACAAGATCAGAAGTATACTTGTCGAAACGCTCGAGCATCTTGCCTTCTGCGTCTTCAATGGGAGAAAATACCGGCTGCACCCGTTCACGCTCAATTGCGCGAAGTTCGGCAGTCTTGGCCTCGTCAATGAAGCTTATCATTCTAGGCGAACGAATAGTCTTGGTCGCCGGCATGCCTTCTGAAACATCTGGCGTAAAGCCGGTGGGATCAATAACAAGTATGACTACCAGAAGCCCGAAAAACAGCGCAAGTCGCAGCAGAAACCCGCGTTGCAGGTTATCTGGCACGTTCAGCCATTCGAGAAAACTCGACAGCAGCAAGTTGTTCTTTTCGCTCACTTCTTTTCTTTTTCCCGCATCTGATATGTATCGAACGCGCT
>MFYY01000154.1:1746-13013 GCA_001787855.1 Candidatus Riflebacteria bacterium GWC2_50_8
TATCACGTCTTTGCCACAAAGATCAATAAAAGATACCGATTCGACTGAGCCGATGATATCAGCAAGCGTTAACAACGAAGAATCGCTGGGGCGAGGAAGGTCTATCTGCGTGTGATCACCGGTTATTACCAGTTTTGAGCCATAGCCAAGCCGGGTAAGAATCATGCGCATCTGTGGCATAGTTGTATTCTGCGCCTCATCAAGCACGACAAAGGCTTCGTTAAATGTTCTACCACGCATATATGCCAGCGGAGTAATCTCGATTATCCCCTGACGCACATACTGCTCAAATTTGCCCATGCCGATAAATTCCTGAAGGCAATCGTAGAGAGGCCTGAAATGAGGATCGACCTTCTCCTTGATGTCGCCGGGGAGATAACCAAGACTCTCACCGGCTTCAACAACCGGACGCGACAGAATTACACGACTCACCCGCTTTTCCTTGAGCGCCTTGATCGCCATTGCGGTGGCAAGATAGGTTTTGCCGGTTCCGGCTGGCCCACGAGCAATAATCACCGTGTTCTTTTCGATCGCCGAAACATATTGCTGCTGGCCTGCAGTCATCGCCTTTACCTGCCGGCCATTGAACGCACTGATCAAATCGCCGAAGGGCTCTGAATCCTGGTCAATCGGAATATCTTCTTCTACAAACTGGTCGAAAAGGCGGCGCACTTCATACTGATCAACCGCACCGGTTTTTTCGATACGTTGCCCTAGCAGCTCGATAAAACGCTTGACAAGCCTGATTTTTTCGGCGGGGCCCTCAAGCATCAGGCAATTACCACGCGCGCGCGCCGAAAGATCCGGGATTCCTCTTATCATTACGAGGCCAGATTCGGTGCCGGCTCCCAGAATATGACGCGAGACTTCTTCTGACAGGTCAAGCTTTTCCTGTGTCTGGCTCATACTTCAAAACTCTGCCTCTGGTGTCTCGGGGTGCATGTCTAAAAGTTCAATCACATCGCTGTCAGATTTTTCTATGGTGATGCGCCCGAACCCGCCAGACTGAAAACGTTTGATAACATCGGTAGCAGCGCGCTCGCTATCTGGAGCACCGCCTTTGCTGCAGAAGTTCATACGCCGTGCGTACTCTTCGATAAACCTGTCATAGCTTTCGCCACAATCGACAAAGCCAGGCAGCACTGCCTGGTTTCCGGTCATGGCAAGCACCTGAGCCAGGGTTTTCGCATAGCTCCAGGTATCTTCATCTTTTCCTGGAACGGTATTAATAAGCCGGAGTATGTCGCCGCGCCCGAGCAGGCCATAATCAAGTACGCCAGGCAGATCAAGAAGCTCAAGCTCGCCACTGAGCTTTATCCACTGAATGTTGCGGGTTACCCCTGGCATATTGGCTGTACGGGCAGCTTTGCGACCGGCCAGAGAATTAATCAATGTTGATTTGCCAACGTTCGGAACTCCAATGATCATTGCCCGGCGAACCTTGCGGGCTGGCGGCTTCTGACCTGGCTTTACCGTAAAGGCTGCCGTTTTAATAAGTGTTGTCAAGCGCTTAACCGACTGACGATCGCGGCAGTCAACGGCGACGCAAGTTAAGCCTTCGTCAGAAAAGCGTTTGATCCATTTTCTGGTTTCGCCCTCATCGGCGAGATCAGACTTGGCAAGCGCAATTACCGAACTTTTGCCAAGACGGTTGATAAAGCCCTTGAGGCGAGAGCCATTGGGCATGCGGGCATCAACCAGTTCGACAACGAGATCTACGACCGGCAAAAAATGGTCGATAGACTTGAATGCTTTCTTAATATGCCCGGGAAGTTCTTTATTCATCTATAAATTTCAATTCGCAGCTTCGGCAGGTCGTTCAAAAGAAGTCACCAGCGGGTGGCTTCTGATAGGGCTGATACGGTTCATTGGCAGATAATTGAACACGGCCTGCCCTTTCAGGTTTTCCAGCGGCATTGGTCCCCAATATCGGCTGTCGGAACTGTTGTTCCGGTTGTCACCCATGCAGAATAGACAGCCTTCCGGCACAATCGTATGAAAAGGAGCCAGTGGCGGTTCGGCGATATAAGGCTCATTAAGCACGTTTTCGTTAACCATTACAACGCCATCGACAATATCAATGCGGTCGCCGGGCAGGCCGATGACTCTTTTGATGTAATCTTTGGGCGGAGCCGTAATGTCCTGATTAGGGTATTTAAATACAATTATATCGCCACGCTCCGGAATCTTAAGCCAGATGCGCGGGCCAAATGGCAGACGGCCATCAAGCGAAAGATCGAGTACGTAGGCAAAACGACTGACCAGAATGCGGTCGCCGCTGCGTTCGAGCTGGCCGGTAAAAGGATTGCGCTTTTCCCCGAGCAGAGTCGGTTCCATGCTGCCGGTTGGAATCCAGAAGGCCTGCAAAACAAGGCCTCTGATGATTATAGCCAGAAAAAAAGCAATAAAAATGGTTTCGTTCCATTCGCGAAACGAACCCTTGTAGTGCAGCTCAAATTTCCTGCTGTCAAGAACTACGCCATCGGTGTCAACAGCCTTTATGTACAGGCTGTTGACACCATTGTGCAGTTTCAGATCAGTCCGGAATCTTCCACGCATACTCGAATCCACTGGTGCAGAAATCGTCTTGCGATTCATGAACGGCCGGAAACTGTGTTCGATACGTACCAGAACACTGTCGTTACCCTTACCGCTTAAACTGCCAGACAATTGTAACTCGGAAGCTGCCAGAACCTCATCGAGATCGAGAGCTTCCAGAGCTATTACCTGTTCACCGCAGCGGATCGAAATGTCGTGAATAAACACCCCGACCTTAGGGTCGGGATTAGTTGATTCTTGCAAAATCAATCTTTGTCCTTGGAAAAGATTTTGTCTTTTACGCGGGTCTTTTTGCCAACGCGGGCACGCAGATAGTACAGCTTGCCACGAGCAACCTTACCACGGCGCAGCAGAGCGATAGTTGCAATGCTGGGCGAATGCAGAATGAAAGTTCTTTCGACGCCAATGCCGTAAGAGATCTTTCTTACTGTGAAGTTTTCGCGCAGACCGCTGTTGCGGCGCGAAATTACAACACCTTCAAAGGCCTGCAGGCGTTCTTTTTCACCTTCGCGAACCTTGATTTCCATGCGAATGGTGTCGCCGGGCAGAAAAGCGGGTATATCCTGCTTGTTCTTCTGATAATTTCTTTCAATACTTTCGATAACGGGATTCATAACTGAAACTCCTTCCGGAATGATATTTTACTTACACACTGACTGCTTCAGCTCAGCAGACTCTGCAGAGCTTCTCTGTCATGGTCAGACAGTTCAGCAGCCGAGAACACATCTGGCCGGCTGACAGCGGTTGTCAGCAACGACCGGCAATGTCGGAATTCTTCGATACCTGCGTGGTTGCCTTCCTGTAGAATGGCCGGGACTTCCAGGCCTTCCCAGGTGGCGGGGCGCGTATATTGTGGGTGATCGAGGAGTCCTTCATAGAAGGAATCCTGCTCAACCGATTCCTGACGGCCCACCGTGCCGGGTATCATCCTTGATACAGCGTCAACAACAGTCATTGCGGCGATTTCGCCACCGGTCAATACATAGTCGCCGATCGACAGCTCAAGGTCAAACTCACTGATGATACGCTCATCAAAACCTTCATAGCGGCCACAGACAAGTATCAAACGGTCAAATGACGCCAGCTCCTTTACCAGCTTCTGGTTAAGCGGTAAACCCTGCGGTGTCAGCCCGATAACCGGGCCCGGAGCGGCAAGTCGCCGCACATCCCGCAAGCAGTTCACCAGTGGGGCCGGCTTGAGAATCATGCCTGGGCCACCGCCAAAAGCTGTATCGTCAACTGTCCGGTGTCGGCCATCGCCATATTCTCGAAAATTATGCAGGAATATTTCGACAAGGCCGTTTCTGACGGCCGACCCGAGAACGCTTTCTTCAAATACTTTGTCAAAGAGCGCGGGCAGAAGAGTTACGATATCGATCCGCATCTCATTCTACCGGAAAATGAAACGTCAAAGGTTCTACCAGCTTTACCTGTCTCGCCTTGCGGTCAACAGAGCCGATAAAAATCTTTAAGAAGGGAATCATGACTTCAGATCCGTTGTTGGTTTTTACAACCAGATACGGGCTGGACACTTCCGCTTCAAGAGTGACTACCACACCAGAAACCTTACCCTCAGGCGAGAGCACCTGCATTCCAGCCAGCTCGTCGGGATAAAATTCAGTGCTGCTGCTTGGCTGCTCGCGTTCTGATTTGGGAATCACCAGCAAGGTGTTCACAAATGTTGCGGCGGCATCGCAATCATCAGCGCCAACAAATTTTACCTCGATCGCATCGCCTGAGAAATGCTCGCGCCAGTCTTCAATTTCGACCGGCTCGGGTTCTCCCGTCAGCCTTTTTACCAGGACCTCGCTGCCCGGGCTGAAGCGTTCAGGAAAGTCTGTGTTCAGACCTATCCTGAGCCATCCGCGCAGACCGACAGTTCTGCGAACCTTACCGATAACAATCCATGAATCTTCTTCAGCAGAAGGTTCTGATTTGTTCAGATGCAAGATTCGAGGCTGCGGCATGATCGTTGTTTCCGATTGTCAAAGAACGGGTCTTAGCCGACCAGCTCCATAATCACCTTTTTGGTGCCGGTGTTGGCTGAAGACCTGATAATAGTGCGTAGAGCGTTGATAGTGCGGCCTTTTTTGCCGATTATCTTGCCGGAATCTTCGGGGTTAACCTGAACCTCGAAAACCACAGTGCCATCACCCTCTATTGGCGTAATTACCACCTCTTCGGGGTGCTCAACCAGGGCTTTTACCAGCTTTTCAAGCGTCGCCTGTACAGTCTGAGTCATATATACCTCTGCACGCTCAGGCGCGCTTGGTCCAGACCAGTTTAACTGTACCGTTTTCAGCCTTCTGCTGGATTTTAACGATTCCGCGCTGACGAAGAATGTTTTTAACAGTCTCAGTCGGAACTGCGCCCTCATTGAGATACCCAAGAACAGTTTCTTCCTTGAGGTCAACGATGGGCTGTTCGCTCTGCGGAGCGTAGTGTCCAAGATTTTCAAGCGTCTTTCCGTCACGGCTTTTGCGGCTGTCAAGAGCTACAATTCGGTAACAGGGGCGATGCTTGGTGCCAAGCACTTTCAATCTGATAGAAACGGCCATTTTAAAAACTCCTTATAATATTCTGAAAACCGCTGACGCGGCGCTTACATTCCAAAGAACTTGGCAAACTTGCCTTTGTTGCGCTTGCCGAGACTGCCAAGCTGCTTCATCATCTTACGCATCTGCGCAAACTGCTTCAACAGCTGATTTACATCCTGAATGGTGTTGCCACTGCCATCTGCTATACGCTTGCGGCGAGAACCATCGATAAGATCGGGGCTATTGCGCTCACGCTCGGTCATCGACAGAATGATCGCTTCGAAACGCTTGAACTTCTTGTCGTCGAAGGAAAACTCTGACAGATTGCCGGCTGCAGAAGAGAAGCCCGGGATCATACCGAGCAACTGGTCCAGCGGCCCCATTCGTTTAATTTGATTGAGCTGATAAAGAAAATCATTGAAGTTGAATTCAGCATCGAGAACGCGCTTCTCGATCTCTTTCATCTTCTCTTCATCCATGTTGGCCTGGGCCTTTTCGATGAGCGACAGCATATCACCCATGCCAAGAATCCTCTGGGCCATGCGCTCAGGATAGAATGGTTCGAGAGAAGACGACTTTTCACCAATACCGACGAACTTGACCGGCTTACCGGTAACTTCGCGGATAGAAAGTGCCGCACCGCCTCTGGCATCGCCATCAAGCTTGGTGAGAATTATACCGGTGAGCTCAAGAAGTTCGTTAAAACTGGTAGCGCTGTTTACCGCATCCTGGCCGGTCATGGCGTCAACGACCAGCAGAATTTCATGCGGCTGGACCGCCTCTTTGATGCCCTTTACTTCTTCCATCATCTGCTCGTCGATATGCAGGCGACCGGCGGTGTCGATTATCACAACATCAAAGTCTTTGATCTGAGCGTATTCTATCGCCTTTTTAGCGATATCAGCCGGACGCATACCCGGTTCGCCGGTAAATACTTCCATGCTGAGCTGATCACCAAGAACCTGTAACTGCTTGATCGCAGCCGGGCGATAAATGTCGCAGGCCACCAGCATCGGGTTCTTTTTCTCGTCCTTGCGCAAATGCAGGCCGAGCTTGGCTGAAGTAGTAGTCTTACCTGAACCCTGCAGGCCAGCCATAAGTATTATCGTCGGTTTTTTTGAAGATATGTTTATTCTGGCGCGGTCGGTCCCAAGCAACAGGGTAAGCTCTTCAAGAACGATCTTGACCACGTGCTGGGTAGGGGTAAGGCTCTTAAGAATTTCAGCTCCGAGACACCGCTCTTTTACGCGTTTGGTAAAATTCTTAACGACCTTGAAGTTGACGTCTGCTTCGAGCAGCGCCATCTTAACTTCGTTAAGAGCAGCATCCACATCTTTTTCTGTGAGCTTGCCCGATTTTCGCAATTTGTCGAAAACCGAAGTGAGCTTTTCAGAAAGGCCCTGAAACATTGATTATCTCCTGTATTTTAGGTCAAGAACGGCAGAATAGAGCTGTCAGTATAACTGAAAGCAAAAAAATAGTCAAGTCATTATGTACCCCAAATCTAGCACTGGGCAATCATCAATACAGATTACAGCGCAAATTTACCGGCTCAGGCTGCAAAATTGGAAAATTAACTATTTTTTTTCGTTGACAGTTTTTTTATTGTATGCCTATATTGCATTCAAATCTAATCGAATTTAACGCAACGTTTTGATATATGAAAGGGGTAATCGTCATGCCGAAACTATTTGAAACAGAAGATATCCGAATCCTCGCCGCCCAGACCGACTGGGACAACCTGGACGAAGAAGAAGAAGAAGATCTTGAAGACGACGACGATCTTGAAGAATTCGACGATCTCGAGGACGATGAAGATGACATAGAAGATATCGAAGAAGAAGACCTCGAAGAAGATCTTGAAGACGACGAAGAAGATGATGAAGAATTCGAAGAAGACGAAGAAGAATTTGAAGACGACGAAGAAGAAGAAGAAGACGACTTCGCTGATGAAGACGAATTCGAAGAAGAAGAAGAAGAAGATGAAGAACTCGAAGATTTCGACGATTTTGAAGATGAAGACGAAGACTTCGAAGACGAAGAAGAAGAATAATTAAACCCTTACCGAATACAGACCGCCCGAACCTAATCAGGAGTCCGGGCGGTTTTTGTTTGCCAGATTGTGCAGCATAGTCGCAAGATCAATTCGCGGATATCTGAATAATAATGCGGTTGAAAACTTTGCCGGCAAATTAAAAAGCCCCCTCCAACGAGGGGGCTCACATTTTCAAAGCGATTTTTTCAGGCGCTATTGCGATGCAACCAATACCTGGCCTTCTCTTCTTCGATGATTCTGCCAATATCAGCCTCGGAAATGCCAAATTCCCGGATATCTGGCCTGTTTATCAGCCACACCCAGTCATCATGGTTCCACTGACCGCTTTTGACATGCACGAATTCGCGCAGTTTGCCAAGAAGCACATCTTCAGGGCTCAGTCGCGGTCTTTCAGTTTTAACCGGGGCCGGCTTTTCTGGTTCAACATGGGCTTCGTGCTGGTCAACCGATGTACCGGCAAACGAATACACCTTGAGGCCGCCTCTTTTGCCACGTTCAAGAAGATATCCTTCGCGCACCATAGCCTGAAACAGGCGGTACATCGAGCCTTTTTCGTTTTTATCGAGTCTGGCTTTGAAAAGGTCGCGGTTGACGTCGTTGGCAGTAAAGTCTTCGCAACCCTCAAGATACTTCATGATTTTTTTGACGTTTTTAGATATCACCTGATGCAGATGTATGTTCCGGTCCTTGTCGCATCTGCGCTTGTTCCTGGTGCCCTCTACGACCCCTTTGCAAAAGGGAAGTTCACATGTTCTCTTACGTCCCACGATCTTTACCTCTACATTAAAAAGTCAATGGCCTACACATAACAATACCTGTTCAACAGCAATAGATTAACCAAGCCGTTAACAGTTGTCAACTTTTTTCGAACCAAGGTACCCTGTCACCGAAAAATCAGATCCACCAGTCCGTGCAAACCCCTCAAAGTACCGCCAATTCTGGACAACGTGCAAAATCAGCAGAGAAAAAATCAACAGATCATACAAATTGCTAATTTAAGAAAACTTATTGTATAATGCCGAACAAAGAGACTAAGCCAAGGAACAGAAATCAATGCCGCAGCTCCGCAAAGATCCGGTAACAAAACGTTGGGTCATCATTCTTCACGAACAGGCTAAGAAACCTTCCGACTTCCAGATTGTACATCCCGAGAAGCAAAGCCTGAAATGCCCTTTCTGCATGGGAAACGAGGGATCGACACCAAACGAGGTGATGTCATACCGGGCGCCAGATACTTTGCCGAACCAGCCGGGCTGGGAAGTCCGGGTAATCCCCAACAAGTTTCCGGCCCTCCAGATCGAAGGTGATCTTGACCGCACAGGAATTGGTGTTTACGACATGATGAACGGGGTTGGTGCGCATGAAGTGATTATCGAATCTCCAAACCACGAAGATGGCTTTCATAATTACAGCGTTGAGCAAATTGCCCGCATAATCAGAACCTACACAGATCGTTACCGCGATCTGCGGAGAGACCGACGTTTCCGCTATATTCTGATCTTCAAAAACCAGGGCTCAGCAGCGGGCGCAAGCCTTGACCACCCGCATTCGCAGTTGATAGCAACGCCGATTATTCCTAAAAGAGCCATGGAAGAGGTGGAAGGAGCCAAGCGTTACTACTACTACAAGGAACGTTGCGTCTTCTGCGACATCATCCGCCAGGAACTCAGCAGCGGGGAACGCATAGTTCACGAAAACGAGCAATTTGTCGCCTTTGCCCCTTTTGCATCGCGCTTTCCTTTCGAAACCTGGATAGCACCAAAAGAACATCGCGACTCATTCGGCGACATCGAAAGCGGCGAGGTCGAAGCACTCGCCAGTATCATGCAAAGCACACTGCGCAAGCTGATCACGACCCTCGACAACCCGCCGTTCAATTACATAATTCACACGTCACCCTGCGATGAGCACTGCACAGATTATTTTCACTGGCATCTCGAAATCATGCCGCGCCTCACCAAGGTGGCTGGTTTCGAGTGGGGTTCAGGTTTTTACATAAATCCGGTTGCCCCAGAACAGGCAGCAAAATATCTTATCGCCGGCAAATAACAGGCAGGCCAGGAGCAGATTATGCCGCAACTACGAAAAGATCCGGTCTTGAAACAGTGGGTGATTATATCGCCCGAGCGTGGCAAGCGCCCTTCCGATTTCAAGCGCCAGCAGATTGTCGAAGAAGACCACAGTAACTGCCCCTTTTGCGAAGGCAACGAACACATGACTCCGCCAGAAACCCTTGCCTTCAGAACCGCCGGGACTGCGCCCAACCACAAAGGCTGGTGGGTGCGTGTTGTTCCTGACAGCTCACCGATCCTCAAACCAGAGGGAGACTCCGGGCGGGAAGGCATAGGCATGTTCGATGCCATGAACTCGATCGGTATTCACGAAATGGTAATCGAGTCGCCTCATCACCAGAACAACATCTGCAACTCGACTTTCGAACAGGTCCGCGAAATTATCTGGGCCTACAAGCAGCGCCTGATCGAGATAAAAAAGAACCCGCGCTACAAACACTTCATGATTGTTAAAAACAGCGGTTTCGGCGCTTCAAGCATGTCACATTCTCACTCACATATTGTCGCTACCCCGATTATACCGAAGCGCATAGAAGAAGAAATTGAAGGCGCGCGCGAATATTATCACTACCACGACCGCTGCCTGTTCTGCGATATCGTCAAGCAGGAATCAAAAGATGGCACGCGAGTTGTCCACGAGAGCGACGATTTTATCGTCTTTTGCCCTTTTGCCTCGCGCTTTCCGTTCGAAATGGAAATCACGCCCAAATTTCACATGCCGTTTTTCGAAATGATCGAGAACGAACAGGTCTTTGGCTTTGCTACGGCTCTGCAGACGGCTCTGCGTAAAATGGAAGCCCTTTTACCCAGCCAGCCATACAATTTTGTATTGCACACATCACCATGTTCAGATTCCTATCGTGATTTTTACCACTGGCACATTGAGCTTATACCAAAACTCACCAAAATAGCAGGATTCGAATGGGGCTCAGGATTTTACATTAATCCGACGCCACCTGAAGACGCTGCCGAACTGCTGCGCGAGGCCAAGGCCTGACGCACCAGTCACAAGCAGGTTCTTCGCTCAGCGAGTTGCCCGTGTTGCCTTATCGACCAGGCATCCTGCCTGAACAGAAGAGAATCCGAGATTAGAACTGTCGCTCAATCATTATGACAGCTCGAAAAATTTTGTTGACTCGACAACTCCAAAATGTTATACTTATTTCTACTGAATGGGGCTGTGGCGCAGTTGGGAGCGCGTTTGAATGGCATTCAAAAGGTCGTCGGTTCGATCCCGATCAGCTCCACCGAATAAGAACCCGGGTTTTGCTTGGCAAACCCCGGGTTTCTGCTTAAGACAAACTGAAAGAGACCCCAAATCTACTGGCCTTGAAGGCTACCTTGTAAGCTCTAGCGCCAGACCACCAGAAGCAAGGAGGTTGCCAAGTTTGTTCTGGTATGGGTAATCATCTATCTGCATACTCTGCAGAAAAGTAGTGGCTGCCGAAGCATAGTCATTATCGCCTGGCTTGATATCTTTGCCATCGTGATCTTTCCAGCTGATGACGGCTCCTGATTCTGAAATCTCAAAACTTGGATTAGACGCGATATTTTCGCGGATCTGCCAGAAATTTGCGTAATCAGTGCCCCAAAGATAAGCCGGAACTGTAGGATCTCTGACAGCGTCAGACCTTAAATACCCGAGAACCGTTAGACTTGCCACCGCCGAAGCAATGGCCGCATGTTTTTCTTCGTCTGTCGCGCCTAGAGACGGCAATAATATCGGACTGCTGGACCATGCAGTATCCGTGGCCATCTCGCCAGCCATATAAGCCAGGTCGAACGCTTCGCGAACCTGGCTGAGCTCAACATCGAGACTGCTTTCGATCGACCTGCGTGTTATCATCTCTTCGCCTGGCAGAATCTGCATAGCAATGATACTGCCGACAATAATAACCACCAGCAGCATCAACATCATCGCCCCACGCCGACCAGCTGACAATCTTTTCATTTGTAACTCCAACCTGTCAGTTTGATTCGTCAAAAGAAAGAACCCGGATTCGAATTAAACCGGCATTTATATTCGACCACTTCTATATATAT
>MFYY01000154.1:13028-23422 GCA_001787855.1 Candidatus Riflebacteria bacterium GWC2_50_8
TATCAGGCCATACAAAAATGTTAATTAGACTGTATTTCCAAGGTGCTTAAATCTACAATCATTTCACGCGTTTGCCCTGTTTAAGCGACGGCGGCCGAGTTAAATCACAGACAACAATCCGGCTGCATCTGAGTATCATTCTGTGCTACAATTTTGCCTGAAATACAATTTGCGAAAGGAAACTTTGAGGATGTTAACTGAAAAGCACAGTTTCGCCGCTGGCGATTATTGCTTTAAACACTCGGGACGAAAGATTCCGATTACCTTTGGCTACGAAACTTACGGCAAACTCAATGACAACGCTGACAATGCCGTGCTCGTCTGCCAGTATTTCACCGGAACCAGCCACGCCGCCGGCAAATACGCCGAGACTGACCTGCTGCCCGGATGGTGGGACACACTGATTGGCCCCGGCAAAACAATTGATACCGACAAGTATTTTATTGTCTGCTCAGACGCTATCAGCAACATCAACTTTAACAGCCCAACGGTAATTACTACCGGCCCGGGCAGCATAGACCCGACCACCGGCAAGCCTTATGGCATGAATTTTCCGATTTTTACACTTGACGATGTCGTGATGCTGCAAAAACGCCTGATCGAGTCACTCGGCATCAATAAACTGTGCTTCGTGATTGGACCGTCTATGGGCGGGCTGCAAGCCTATCTGTGGGCCAAATATTTTCCTGAAATGGTTGAAAAAGTCATTTCTGTTGTCGCCACCCCGATGATGCGCCCATCCTGCCTGATGGTGCCCAACCAGCTTGGCATTGAGGCAATTATGCTCGACCCGAAATGGCAGAACGGCAGTTACTACGGCAGCGAAGCGCCATATAAAGGCCTGCTGCTTGCCTTTAAAATGCTGCTGACTGCCACCAGAACAGACCACTGGTCTTACTGCAATTTCAATCGCACATTTCTCGATCCGACCTTTATCACCTGCGCCAACCCTTATCAGAGTTTCACAGGTCACTTTCTCGTCGAAGGGGAAATTGAAAAGTCAGTTATTACGCGCATGCAGTTTTTCGATCCAAACGCCTATATCTACATCGCCAAGGCCAACACCCTATTCGACCTTTGCGAACCCGGCGAAACACTCAAAAATGCGCTGGCAAAGATTAAAACACCAGTTCGCATGATCATCGACGAATCCGACCTGATGTTCACCCGCGAACAGGCCGAAGAAGCACGACCGCTGCTGAACGATTGCGAAGTCAGCTATTACAACAGCCGCAACGGGCATCTCTCATGCCTCTTCGAAACCGACTACCTCAAGGAACCTCTCGAACGCTACATCAGACAGTAAATTAAGGAGCCACCGATGAAATCCAAGCTTATCAGTATTGAACAGGCAGTATCACTGATCAAGAACGATGACAAAATAGTAGTCGGCGGCTTTGTCGGCAGCGGGCATCCGGAAGCACTCACTTCTGCCATTGAGCAGCGCTTTCTCAAAGAGGGGCAACCGCGAAATCTTGAGCTGTATTTCGTTGCCGGTCAGGGCGACAGCAAAGACCGCGGCCTGAACCATTTCGGGAATGAAGGCATGGTTAAACGCGCAGTCGGCGGCCACTGGGGCCTCGCTCCCAGGCTTGGCAAACTTGCCCTCGACAATAAAATTGAAGCCTACAATCTGCCGCAGGGAGTTATATCGCACATGTTTCGCGACATTGCAGCCGGCAAACCCGGCACAATAACCCATGTTGGCCTGCAAACCTACGTCGACCCGCGACTGGACGGCGGAAAAGTTAACAGCAGAACAACCGAAAACATAGTCGAAATAATCAACCTCGACAACCGCGACTACCTGCGCTACAAGCATTTCGGTATCGATGTGTGCCTTATTCGAGGCACAACCGCGGATGAATTTGGCAACATCAGCATGGAACAGGAAGTCGCTCCGCTCGACGCGCTCTCGCAGGCCATGGCAACCAAGCAACGCGGCGGCATCGTAATCTGCCAGGTCATGCGCCTGGCACGCGGCGGCGGTATAAATCATCTATTTGTGCAGATCCCGGGCATCCTCGTCGATTACGTTGTTCTTGTTGACATGGTTAAAGAGCCGCAACTGCACATGCAGACGTTTCTTGAGCAATATAACCCGTATTATTCAGGACAGGTTCAGTTTCCAGAAGACTCGCTGTTTAAGCCTATGGAAATGAGCATTCGCAAAATTATTGCCCGGCGCAGCACGCTTGAGCTGCTGCCGCTTGGCAATTGCACGGTCAACCTCGGCATTGGCATGCCAGAAGGCGTTGCTAATGTCGCCCGCGAAGAAAACGTCCGCGACAAAATGACCCTTACCGTAGAATCCGGGCCGGTTGGCGGACTGCCGGCCTCCGGTCTGTCGTTCGGTGCTTCTTACAGTCCATCATGTGTGCTGCCGCAACCGTCTCAGTTCGACTTTTACGATGGCGGCGGTCTTGACATCGCCTTTCTCGGCGCCGGTGAAATCGACGCCGCAGGCAACGTCAATGTCAGCAAGTTCGGCCCTAAATTTGCCGGATGCGGCGGTTTTATCAATATTACGCAAAATGCGCGCCGCGTCGTATTCTGCACCACTTTTACCGCAGACGGCCTTAAGGTTGGCGCCGCAGACAACCGCCTGCAGATATTGCAGGAAGGCAAAACCGCCAAATTCGTCGAAAAAGTTGAACAAATAACGTTCAGCGGAAAATATGCCCTTGAAAAGGGTACGATTGTTACATATGTTACTGAAAGAGGGGTTTTTCAACTCGATGCAGAAGGACTCACACTTATTGAAATTGCTCCCGGGATTGACCTGCAGCAGGACATACTCGACAAAATGCAATTCAAGCCGCGAGTTGTTGCTTCGCTGAAGCTGATGGATCCTGCAATATTTTCTGAAGGAAAAATGAACGTCTCCGGTTAAAGCCAGCCACCGGCAACCGATTAAACCGAGTTTAAATAAACAAAAAAACAGAACGTTCTGGAGGAAATCTGATGCGACTGATTATTTGCACGATTATCATGGCTGTTACTCTTTGTTTTAGCGGCACAGCAATGGCTATTGAGGCGAACTACCTGCAATGTCTGGTCATCGGTCAGGAAGCTGATCCTTCGAAGGCCAGAACGCTGTTGCGCGATGCCCTTAATTCATGGCACCGTGGAATGCGCAGCGAGGCAATCGAACTGTATGAACGTGCGGTAATAGCGGATCACAGTGTGTTGCGCCACGAAGACCATGGTCTTGCCATGGCCCTGCTCGAAAAATATCGGGCCAGCGACGCCCCGCAGACGGTCACGGCATTGTGTCGGCGCGGTTTTTTTGAAAACATCCTGATTGGCAATCTGGAAGAGTCAGTTCTGTTTTATGAGAAGGCCGCGGCGGCAGCGCAGAACCCGAGTGATTCACAACTGGCCGCCGATGAAGCCAAACGTCTGCGCGAACAGCTCGACTACATTCGAGAATGGCAGCAGAGCGTAATCAGAGAAAACCGTATACTACGCGAACGCGACCGCCAGCAATACATTCAGCGAACCGCACAGGAAGAACTGCAAAACCAGGTCAGTGATAATTCCGATGCGGTCACCGAGCTTCAGGAGCGCCTGTCCTTTCTGCAGAAGCAAGAAAAGGAAGTCATGGAAAACATGTATTCATCAATGCGCAACGCCGGCCGCTACCGACGGCGCTATTATTATCCTGGCGCCTATCAACAGGGCGCTCCTGATCCGACTGCCAACATGATGCCCGAAGGCAGTTCAGGCAGTGACAGCTCGATAAAAATGGGACAGGGCACCAATCCTTATGCCGGGCAGGCAGTTGAGGGAGCGACCGGCGATGCCGCGCTGAACCGTTTTTACATTTACCGAAACCGCGCGCGACGCGAAGAAGATCAGCTTGCACAGATTCGCGCTGAGATAGCAGGCCTGCAACGCCGTGTCGCCGAGCTGCAGAAGGCCAACCAGGAACTGCGCGAACAGGCAAACCCATCGCCAGTTCGTTAAAATCCACGACCTGGCCGACTAATCAAGCTCTGGATTGATGCCCACTTCGGGCTGTTTGTCTGCGAGGTATTCGGTCGGGCTTCCGGGCAGAGCAAAGTTGAGAATTATCGCGACCAGGCCGCCAGCGATGATGCCAGAACTCAGAATTCCATGCAGCCAGACCGGCACAGCCTCAACCAGACCAGGCTCAAAGCTCACTCCCAGACCGGTCGCCAGCGAAACAGCCAGAATCAGTGTTCCGCGCCGGTCGATGACCTGCGAAGCAATTATTCTGATTCCTGAAGACGCAACTGTGCCGAACATCAAAAACGTTGCACCACCAAGCACTGCTGCCGGCATCAACGCGGCAATAGCCGCCACATAAGGAATCAAACCAAGAATCGTAAGAATTACCGCGACAAAATAGCCAACATAGCGGCTGGCTACACCGGTAAGCTGAATAATTCCGTTGTTCTGGCTGAAAGTGGTATTGGGAAAAGTGTTAAACACAGCGGCGAGCAGCGAGTTGAAGCCATCGCCAAGAACCCCGCCAGAAACCCGCTCAAGGTAAAGGTCGCCTTCGATTGGCTCACCTGATACCAGCGAGGTGGCGGTAATATCACCTATTGTCTCGACCATGGTTACCAGGTACAACAACGCAATTCCCAAAAACACCGAAAAATCAAAGTCAAATCCGTATTTAAAAGGCACAGGCACGGCAATCAGGCTGGTTTGCGCAAGCGATGAAAAATCTACTTTTCCCATGAAAATTGCAGCGACATACCCGACCAGCAGACCGACAAATATCGAACTCATGCGTATCCAGCGGTTGTTAAAACTGTTGAGAACAAGAATGGTTATTAAAACCAGGCCGGCGAGCATAAGATTCTGCTGAACGACCGCAGCAGTAATCTTGCCGCTTAAAAAGCCATCGAGGACCGGTTGCCCACCAGCGCAGCTTTTCATAGCCGAAGCAATGAGCGTCATTCCGATCAGAGTCACGACAATGCCGCTTACCAAAGGAGTTATCAGCGTGCGGAGAGGCTTGATAAAGCGGCTGCAGACAATTTCGATAAAAGAACCGACGAAACACAGGCCGAACATCAACGGCAAGGCCGATTCAGGGCTACCACCGACGGAGACATGTGATTTCCCGACTGCTATCAGCACGCCAATAAAAGCAAAACTGGTGCCCTGAATACTCAGCAATCCTGAACCAACGGGTCCAATGCGCTTTACCTGAATAAAAGTTGCAACTCCTGAAACCAGCAGTGACATGCTCACGATATAACCGGTGTCAGAAAGATTGATCCCGAGAACACCACAGACAATCAGGGCAGGCGTCATGATCGAAACCGCTATCGCCAGCAGATGTTGTAATGCTGCAAAAAGAGCTTCCACAAAAGGTGGGCGATCACCCACGCCATAAATCAAGCCATTACGCAAAGCCTCAGTCTTATTGTTCTGCAAAGTGTTTACCTCGATTCAATTCCTCTGGCACAGGTTATAACGCGATTTTTTTTCAACAGCAGCAATATTTGCATAAAAAAGAGCTATGCCTCTGCTTGAGAGACACAGCCCTGTTTGAGCGCAACAGATCGCCTATCTCTGTCCCTTATCTATCACTCTCACATCGAGAGTTGTATTTCGTATGACAAAGAGAATGTCGTTGAAAGTTCGAACCCGGTATGCCCTGGCAAAGGTCGCCAGAAGATTGTAAGGATCCTGGTAATAAACCGGGTTGAGTGGCAGACTGACCGCCTTATCACTGAGTTCGCCGCTGATAGCCCAGGTTTCTCCGTCTCCACCGGCATCCATGCGGAATATGCGGCGATGAACGGGCATGCTGACAGCTTCAACTGCCCCGGCCGGTGCTGGCAGAATCTTCTGTAATTTGAACCAGTCAAGACTTATTGCCGAACTGGCAGTAATATTGTCGATACCGCGCATAGAGAAGGTGATTGGGGAATCAACCTCGAGTTCCTGGCCCGCCGATTCCTGCAGTTTCGCCAGCAGTGGACTGATAAGGTTGCCCTCAATATTGACACTGCCCAGATGGGAAGGTATCGGATTCCCGCTCCAGACCTGATTGTCATTAATGAACACATAACCGTTGAATTGGCCGAACATTGATGAATCAGGAGCGTATCTGGTCAGATTATGCTTTTCGTCATGCACTGAAATAACGATGTTTGGCCGCTTGGTATCAATCAACAGAATCTCGCCCAATTTCAAATATGGTGCGGTGGCAATTGTATTACCGCTGGTATCTTTGAGATTGGTAATGCCATAGAACAGCGGATCCATTTCGAGATCGCTAGAAACAATATCAGTGGTAACGATTTCAAGCGGATTTTTGCGATGAATCGCTTTGTGCTGCGGCATGCGCTTGGCAAAATCGTTCTTGTCAACACTGATGCGATATATAGATCCGAAGTTATACGGCTCAACATCAATTCTCACACCTGCCAGGCTGATTGGGTAATCAGCAAGACTTGAAACAGAACCGGCGCCAGCAGCCTGGTAAGTTACCACAGCATTCTGACTGCCCACTGTGTGCTTTTTAACTGTGGCAGGCCGCGCCCAGTCAAGAAAGGCCATCGGGTTGTTATCAGGAATCGAAATCACAATCTGGTCAGGATTTACCGACTTCCCATCAACCGAATTGAAGATATACCCGAGATTTTCAGCATAAAGAAATTTATGTGAAGTTTCTGCAAGCTCGATCTGAGGAGGCGACATATCATGCACCAGCACCTTAACAAGACCGGTAAGATCAATATCCTTACTTCGCCCCTCCGGCTCGCCAGGCATGGCGACCAGGTTCCCGAGAGCGTCGAGCTCATAGGTAATTGGAACTGTATCCCATTCTATCTGACGCTTCATCGAGCAGCGCAGCTCATAGAGACCCGGGTCTGAGGGTATCTTAAAGGCATCTTTCCACTGATCCGGGCCTTCTGCTACGTAAACGCCGGTTTTTATGTAAAACAGGTTGTCACTTGCCGACGGGAAAGCCGGATCGATCTGCGCAACTGTCTGTTGCTTACCCGAGCCGATAGTCTGAGTCTGGTTGGGTGGAACATAATAGTTACCAAAATTCAGGCTACTCGGGTTAAGAATTCTTGTGCTCCAGTGAGCCACCACCGAAGGCTCAGTCCAACGCAGGGTCCCCGGCTTCATTCTGGCGTCGCCAGGATGTGGTGGTTCAATGCCGCGTATTGCCTTGATCAGCTTGGTTGCATTTGGATCGTCTACCATCCAGCGCTCTGTGCGAAGCTCATCGCTAAGAAAGTAGTTGCCAAAAGCTCCACCTTCGGCGCAATCTCTCTCTACCCAGACTCCAGGGGATTTTTCGCGTCTGATTCGGATGTTGGCAACAGATTCCAAGGCCGGCATTGCGCCCTGCACGACAACATGCATTTTGGCAACGGGCGAGCCATCAACAGCAATTCCGTTGGCAAAGGCGCCACCATCCAGCATCAACACTGACGGCAGCGACGCTACTGTCGAACCATAGGTAAGAGCGTCGGTGTTATACCACTGGTAGTTCGCGGAAAGTTCGATATCGTATTCTCCATAGTCGAACGATGCAAAAATGTACGGCCGGTAGTAATTACCATCAGCACCACGCTCGTAAATGAGCTTTCGTTCGGGCAGCGTCTGATTGGCCGCATCAACGGTCTGATAAATGCGCCAGACATACTTGACACACTCGGTGTTATCATCGCCCAGCACGCGCAGTGTCGAAACAAAACCACCGATAAAGCCATTTGTTGAACCAACAATGCCAGAATGGCGATCGATACGTCTGAAACGTTCTTCAACATCGGGGTTGGTATGCACACGCTGATTGATTTTACCATTATGCAGGGGGTAGTTCTCGACCTCAAATTTGTAGGTCAAGGTTGGGGAAAGGTTGTCGGCACTTTCTGCCACTTTGTAGTCGCCAGAACCGCCATCTTTGTAGGGGCCGTTGATGTCAAGTTTGGCGATTTTTTCACCGCTTACATTTGGCGGCGTTGCAACGTTTACCACTGCCATCTCAGTACGTGAGGCATTACCAATTGAGGAATAGGTCAGATAAGGGTTGGCCAGTTTCTGCCAGTTGGCCGTGTCATTAAGGTCTGAAGCAGGAAGATAAGGAGAATACTGGATATTTTGATCATATAGACGATAACCAATCAGCAGGTTCCCTTCTTCAGACTGAATACCGCTGATATCTTTCTTGAAAACTGTTTTATAAAGGTTCTGCCGGTATTTTACCGTTCCTGGTCTGATTGTGCCAGTCACCGAACCCCATGTGACCGAAGAGCGCATCGGGAAAGTAAAATCGAGATGACTGTTCGGAACACGGTTCGTTTTTGTATAGTAAAGGCTGCCGAAACCATCGGTCGCGATGTCGTCGATGTCACTGCCCAGTCCTGAGTGAATAACAACCTTTGCAATCTTTTTGGCCGCATAGGTGTCGCCAGGTACGACCGGCAAACCTTCATCACGCTCGACCTGGTAAACACGGCCGGTATTTTTGTCGTAGAAAAACACGGTGCCGCCCTTCATATACCACTGATCAGAAACCGTAGCACCACCATAGTTAATAGAAACCGGGTAATTGTAGTAGGTGCTCAACCAGTTGTCAGCGACGGTTTTCCCAAGCACGTAAACGAAATCATCGGTGCTACTCTTCATCGAAACACCGATGTTAACGGAGGTAGTGTTGAACATCGCCCCGATTACCGGGTAACTGTCGTATCTGACGCCATCAATATCAAGATATGCCTGAGTGTAACCAATCTTGCGGGCATAAAAATATGACTTCGAAAACCGGTTGAACACCATCGAAGTATGCCATTTGTCAGCCGGCAACGGTACGGAACTTACATCAATACCACAACTATCAAAACAGCCATTGCGGATATGCCTGTTTATATCCACCTCATATGACTCGGCAACCTTGGGGCCGCGGGGCGGAGTGCCAGTACCATCTCCTGGGTTCCAGGTGTGACGATAGTATTCGTGATACAATCGTTTCTCCATATCTCGAAATATCTTCCAGGATTTGGCATTGTAAACGCGGGGATAGGTGTTCGGATAGGTTTCATGAGCCGTCTGGCTATGAATCCAGCTGGTTGCATCTGCCGGCGTTGTACAGTGATACCACTGGCCTGCCGGGATCTTCATCAGCTTAAAACCCGGATCACCACCAACTGCGTTATCGAGAACGCCCCACTGATCGGCCGGATTAAGATGGCTTTCGCACGGAAAATGGCCAACGCTGCCACCAATTCGGCTTGAGCCATTAATCTGATGGACACACCTATGCCACCAGGCTGCGCCAGTGTAGTATCCAGAAGTCTGCTTAAAGTTAACCACCTTTTCCTGGGTGCCATGGTAATTCACCCATGGATTGTCTTTCTTCTCTGAAAAAGTGTTCAGAGACAGGTTAAGGTTTACCCCGATGCCGTAGGTTAAGCCGGGATAAAACAGCATCGTCGGGAATCCTGACGTGGTCCGGTTAACCTGATAAACACCATCCAGTGGATCCTGAACATAGTTGTCATCAGAAACCAGCAGGAAAGCAGTGCCATTTCGCTCATAAAGAGGATCCAGAGCATGCACCACAGCCGGGCTGCTCATAACCACCAGCAACAGGGCCAGAAACACCGTGCATAAACGTCTCATATTCACACCTCCAAAAACTTTCCTGCCAGCTCAGTTTATACGCATTTCTCTGAGCACCTGAGCGATCAATCCACGATTTGCCTCGCTGACGTTATACTGAAACAACAGATAATTCACAGTTTCAATAGTTACCGGCACCCCACCGATCAATACTCTCGGCACGACATCTGGTTCAACCAGACGCAGACCAGAGCGTGCCTGAATGGTGCGACGAAGACTTCCCACGCGATTGCGTAAAAACGTATTGCGCAGCTGTTCGCGGTATTCAGGATTTGGTGCGTCCTGCGCTGGCGGCTCGGGGCTCTCAACCAGCAGTCTCTTGTAAAGTTCCATTTCCTGGTCGCTGCTGCGAGCCAGCATAGCCGGATCAATAGAATGAACGGGCTTGTTTGGCGCTGGCCAGCCCATGCCGGCGCTGTTCATTACAACCGAGCAGTTCTTTGAGCGCATCACATAGGTTGCTGCGTTCAAGATATCCTGTTGAATACGTGCAAACTGCTGCTGAGTCTCTTCTTTTGTGGTGAAGCGCGGCGATTCGATCAATTCTTCGATCTTCTCATACTCAAGCAAAGCCTGATTTATAGCCTGTTCGGCCGCAACACTCTCACGTTGAAATTTTTCCTCATAGTCCCGGATCTGGGCACCATAGTCGACGCGGGCCAGTCTTGCCTTGTCTTCGGCCTTATCAGAACTTCGCAGCTGATCGAACCTGATAGCAAGAGAACTTATCGTTGAATGATTGCGTTCCACAAGCTTGTTAAGAACCG
>MFYY01000154.1:23451-31239 GCA_001787855.1 Candidatus Riflebacteria bacterium GWC2_50_8
GAAGCCAGGTCCTTTTCGTGACGATCCCGCATCGCCTTAATCTCAGCCCCCACCTTGATCAGCCAGGCTTCATATTCTTTTTCTCCGATCAACAGAGGTGCCTTTTCAAAGGCGCCGCGCTCAAATCGGTAGTTGCTCATCATCGGGTGCAGAATAAAAGTAACCGGGTAATCAAGCATGGCAATGTTCTGCGCCATAGAGATATTGGTGATCATGCATAACATCAGCAGCAATCTGGTAACTCTCATTTTTTAGATACCCCTCCTTTGCGGGCCGGTTGTGTTAATAGTTTGATGGCATCAGCAGTAAGATCAACTGAACCAGTTATGACGGGTTTAAGCAGATTGGCTCCAGCTGATAGCCTTGGCACGATACGGCCTGCATAAGAAACCCAACGTTTAAGAACAGAGTCGTCAGAAGAATTGCCACTGCGAAAATGCGATGAATAGCCCTCTTCGATCCAGTTATCAGTCTCAGTTATCAGTGTTACAGGCAATGTCTCATTCAGAACCATTGTACAGTTACGAGCTGCGGCGGCGTTGGTGACAGCAGCACTCACATCAGCAATGATCTGCGAGAGTTCCGGGAGAATGGTAGTTTCGATAGTGCGCCCACCAAACTCCATGGCTGCAATATTGGCTGCGATTTCATTGCGAACAGCTTCTATTTCATTGTCGAGCTTTTCTTTCTCGGCCCAAAAATCTGTTTCGGCCTTGCTTTTCTTTGTGGCAGAAACTGACAATTTTTTCTCCAACCCGGCTATGCCGGCTGCAGAACTGCTATTTAACTCCTGCAACCGTGCCGCAAGCAACTGACCTTTTTCCTGCAGTTCTTTGAGGGAAATCTGCGCCGACGGACCATCGCTGAAGCGATGGGCGTCAAAATCAAATTTAAGCATGCGGGGGTGCGCTGCAATAACTTCGAGATAGCGAACTGTGCCGATCGTGTTTGCTAAAACCGGCCCAATAAGGGTGATCAGAAACATCACCAGTAGAAATTTCATCAGAATTCTCTCACCATAGACTCTCATTGCGCTGTTACAACTCCTTCTGAGACTTGTAAATCTTCTTCAGGCCACGCGAATATCATTCCGTGGCGACTCCAGACCCGAAAATGCTTAAACAACACCGGTGGCCACGCTGAGGTCAAAGAAAAATTCAGAGTTGAATCTATCTCATCGATGAACTCGATTTTACCGCCAGGATTGTAAATCACGATTTTGCCGCGCACCGGCAAAGAAAACTGCAGAACCAGCGTTTGCCAGGCTCCAGACTGCAGACCATCACGTGAAGCCCGAAAAACTACCGGAGAAACATTTATAATCACCCGGCCGGCAAGATTTTCTCGCAATTTATCTGCCAACGATCCAAGCGCCGACAACAGCACCCGAAACAGCTGGGTATCAAGTTCGCCAGAGTTCCGGCCAGAATCCGTAACAGTGACACTTTCCCATGATTCGGGCAGTGACATATCGGGCAGTAAAACCAGGTTTGCCGCCAACAAGATTATGCCGGGCGACAGAGAGGGGTTGATCAGTTGTGTAAAAATTTCTTCCGGCTGAAAATTTGGATCACAAGCCAGAAGCAGAGCAGGCTGCATTAATATTGCGATTATCAGAAGCAGTTTTAAAACCATTCGACTGATACCCCCCGCAGCAGGTTTGCCCTGACTTCCTGTATGACCCGCGTTTCATGGTTCTGGCGGCGCAGGGTAACTCTTATCAGCAGCTGAATACGATCAGCATCTACGGTAACTGGCTGGATCTCCAGCAGCTCAACATCCCGCAATGTGCGGGCGCCACGCAAACTTGTCTCCGGTGCAGCGACGAAATCACCTCCGAGAGGCAGCGCCCAGGCCATTGCCTGCGCCGGCATCAACGAAGGGTCAACATAGCTACGCAGCTGAAGAGTGCCGTCTTCAGCCTCAAGAACGGCTCCGACCCAGGTGCCCGGCAAACGTGCTGGTGCCAGTCCGGAATAAAGCGTGCAGGGCGTAACTATGTTCATATAGCCGATCACACCATTCACACCGGCCATCGACATCGCAACATCCTTGGCTCCGGAATGCAGCTGAACAGGTAAAAGTACCGGCAGATCAATCACCGTATCGCGAAATACCAGGGCATTGCCCGAGATTTCAAGAACGCTGCGCAGCTCTTCGAGAAAAAGCTGAGCATCTTTCTGAGCCCTGGTTTTCCATGATCCGAGCAGAAAGCTCTGGCTTCCTGAGCGATAGAGCTGAAAAACGCCGGCCATGAACATACTAAGAATGGCTGATGCCACGAGAATCTCCATGAGCGTCAAGCCACTACGCTGTTTCATAGTGGCCTCCTTTTAGCTTCTATGACATGTTCCTGGACCCTGGTGAGAACGATTGTACCTGTATCGGAAAGCTGGTTAACAGTGACCTGAATTCTGATACCATCGGTCTCGTAAAGCTTATTGGTGATCAATTGCATCTGGGTGAAATATTCATAGCGCTGGCCTTCCTGATCAACAAACTCGTTATTTAGAGTTGTGTCATCGTTAAGGTAAGCGCGCAACGCAGCATCGCCAAGACCAGCACGCATTGCGCGATAGGCATAGTAAAACTCGGCCGGGCGTTTTTTAAACTTCATGGCGGCAAACTGCACAACGCCTTGACCGAGAAAATCGGCCTGGGCGCGCTCGAAATGGCGCTCGTTGATCGGCCTGCTCTGCGCGTTGCCGCGAATATAACTGACCGCAATCACCAGCAGAAACATTGACATCGTCAGAACGATGATTAAAGCCATGCCTGATCTATCGGTTAATTTGTTCATCATAATTCCAGATTAGCCTTGAAAGTCGACATTTCAACATTCTGCTGCGTTCCGCGCTCCATCCAGCTGACAACTATGGTGGCAATCTTGGCCACATCAGCGTTGATGGTTAAAGTTTCTGCTGTACCAAACACCCAGGTGGTTGGGTCATCAACCGCATAGTTGGCGACATTTACGTCGACCGGGAGATAGGAATAAGTCACGCCGCGATCGACTACCCGCAGACTGACATTAAAGGTAAAATTTTCCTGCTCGACGTCGCCGAGCGGCAGAATCACCTGACCACCGCTGGCAATACTTGCCGTCGAACTAACCAGATCGTCAAACGGAACCGCCAGCGCCTGGTTCAGCCTGGCCTGACAAAGCTGAATAGCTACAATCTGGCGCTGGTCACGGCGGGTGCCCTCAAATCCCTGGCCCATCATTGCAGCAATCGGAATCATTGTGCCGGCGAGAATCAACACCGAAAAAATAATTTCGGTTAAAGTAAATCCTTTGTCTGAGTGCCAGAAAAATAACCGCAAAATAAACCTCCGCGCACATCTGGCGCAGCATACCTGTTAGAATTAAGACCCTGACAATAATCGCCGACCTTTATGAGCAAGTAGCATGCCACAAGGAAAGGCGCCTCTGTACAATCTCAGCATATCATGTACAAGTAATTCGACGTATAATTTTTTACGCCTGTAAAAATTTTTTGCGCAATCTTATGAAAGGCATTCTAATACCAGATTTAGTCAAAGGCAGGCGAACTTTGTGCGTCATTTTTTTTGAATGATATTCAACAGTCTGGCACTGTGTTCTCTGGCATTCAGAACAGTAGCCGAAAGGTTTGCCGGCAGATACTGATTCTCAAAAGTTTCATCAAAACGAAAAAAATTGTCACAGATCATTACCCACTCAAGCGAACCCGACCAGTGAAACAGGCTGCTCGATTTTGCATCTCGATAAATCATACGATCTTTTCCTGCAATATCGAACGTTACAGCGCCCTTGTCAGCAAACCCCAGAACATCGCTGCCATAAGCGCCTGAAACCGAAAATCCCATCTGTCCGCCTAATGTCGGCACAACATCAATATGACTGGTGATCTTGTTGACAACAGCCTTCGCAACATCTTTTCCGAGAAGGATGAATGGCGTGTGATACTGCAGAATTTCACCACCGTTGGCATGAAACAGCTTGCCACCTTCGCCAAGCATCTCTCCGTGGTCACCCATGATCACCAGCAGTGTGTCATCATAGAGTCCCTCTGACTTCAGGCGCTCGACAAACTCCATGATCAGCTGATCTGTGAAAAGAATTGAATTACGATAACGGTTGGCAAGTCTTTCAGCAACATCAGAGAATGCAAGCGAAAGAATTTCTGAATTATTGCCAAGCACCGGGGTATATTTCTCAAACTGCTGCGGATACCAGTATTTGTAATGAGTATGGAACAGGCTGGCTTCAATAATGCACTTTTTGTCGGCGTTTTTGAGCCGATGAATGACAGCATCACAGATCAGGCGCGAATTTTCTTCGATTGAGGTCTCTTCAGGCACTGTCAGATTGTTCGCACGAAAGTATTCCCTGAAATGCACATAGCGGTATTCTGGAAAAAAAAGATTGCCGTGCGAGCAGTGCAGGCGCATGAAATCGTAACCAGAGTCTTTCATAAAATCAATCCAGGTGCTGGCAGTATTATCATAATGGCTTCGGCCGACGATAAACGGCAGTGTGCCATAAAACAACGCAATCATCGCACCTTCTGTCTCATTAGAGTTTGATAAATGGTTCTTACATAGAATACCATCGCGAGCCAGCCGCAACGTTTTCGGCATGGCCTCCTGCAGAAAATCCTGGCGCAGGCTTTCCAGAATCAGAAAAACGATATGTCTGTCTTTGCGGGCCGGAAGCCAGGCATAGTCAGCCTGGCGAGAAAATTCTCCGGCTGGCAACTTTACATCTCTCAGCACGCTCGACAAGTCTGCTGCGGCAACCGACTCAAATTCAGCAGCAGCTGGCAGCGGAAACCAGAAATTCCGCACCTTGAAATTGAGATACTCGCTTAGCGAAAGCTCAGGCAACAGAAGACCGAACTGAAAATAAACCGGCAAAAACAGCAGAGAAAGCGCAAATGCCGGCAGGCGGCGCCGAGGAAGTTCTATCGCGACGCCAAAGTGCAACACCGGGTAGAGCAGCGCGAAGAAAAGAAATGCACCGGCAAAAGGCAGAATGGCCATGAAGGGGGTAATACCCGTATTCATAACGGCCTGCCAGAAATTGCCGCCATCAGCGCGGATTATTCGCAGATAAAAAAGATTGAAGTGCTCTCTGGTCAGCGAATAATGGACATAGTCAACATACAAAAGCAGTGTCGCCAGGAAGTTCACCGGAACGAGCACTATCATTAACCAGGGCTTATGCCTGGCAATGCACGCCTGAACGAACCAGACAAAATATGCGAACAGGCACAAAACACCAAGATACCACAATCCCATTGATGAAAAGCCGTGTATTGTCAGAGAAAATGCCGCAAACAGAGCGGCAGGAAGATACACATAAACATAACGGCCAGCCGCAGGTGCCCTTTTCAACAATAGAGCCAACAGGGTAACATTGCCTGCAGCCCAGAGAATACCGGTGTCGAAGCCCCCAATCAGTAGATCCAGGGCGGCGAAATCTATAGGAAACACAGCTCGGCAGAAGTAAAACAGCACCACATTAAACAGACAGAACTGTGCCAACAGCAGAAAAGCAGATTTATTGCGCAACATACAGCAAATCCTGATCATTGCAAGACTGGATGCTTTGCATCAGCTTTATTGCTAAAGGACTAAATGCAATGAACCCCGGAGTATATTAGCACAGGCATGATATGCAGGAAAGAACAATGCCATGGCTGATGGCAAAGTCTTGATTCCAGGGGGCTATCGACAGGTATGAAAAATCAACGGTCAATGTTGCGGAACATTATCTGTCTGCTGGCTTATCATCTCAGTTACGTCGGTTAAGCGATAGCGAAAGCTCCATGGCGAAAAGAAACTCAGATCGGGCAGCTTTTCGAGTTTTGAATTAAAGACTTTGTTAAAAACAACCCTGAAGCTGTTAACAGGCGAGATTTCATCATATAAAGTCGAATAATCGCCGTCAGGAAAAGAATAAGCATTCAGTATCGAAAATCGCTCTGGAAGCCAGGTAGCGTTATGGTCTTCCCAGTTCAACAATGAACCTGAGCCATGATCAGCCTGCAGCAGAATTATTTTCTTTCGGTTTCCTTTATCAAGAATGCTTGTCAAAGCCTTGATTAAAAGACGATTAAGATGAGTCACCTGCTCTACATACTCACGCCGATAGTCTTCCGGGCGCCCCCAGTGATTGCCGTCGCCAAAATGAAAGCCGCGCGGGTGCGAAAGTTTCAGCTCGCCATTTTCCTTCCAGATGAAAGGTGGGTGAGGGACCGGAACATGTGCAAAAACAAAAACAGGCGGTGAATCTTCTGCAATCTCAAGTCCGGTCAAACCGCCGATAACAGAAGTTACCAGCTGATTATGGGACTGTACCTGAGTGGCAACGAAGTCAAAAATCTTCAGGCGAAAAGCAGAAAGCACGGTATTGCCGAGAAGAATGTGATAAACCTCGCGGTTAATCATGGTTTTTCCGTAGTAGACGTCGGAATTTTCAAGTTCAGTGGTCGCATAACCGCTGGCAAAAGCGATACTTTTATAACCGGCGGCCTTAAGATTGGCGATGACAGCATTATTGGCTACCATGCGCATCAAGGGCGCGGCAGTATTTTTATCGCGATAGTCGCGGCCGAGATCGTCGAGATAAGTCATGTTAAGAGAGCTCGACAGGCTGAGCGATGTCTGCATGTAATTAGAATGGCTTGAATCGGCAACGTAAAACTTTCTGGTCCTCAAAAAATCAGTAAGCTCGTTTGTTTTCATGCCGTAAAGACTCTTAAGAACCTTGTCTCCGACATAACCGTCGACCACCAGATAATAAATATCCGGCAAATCCTTTTGGACACTGGTTGCCTGGGGATTAGCGGGAACAGTTAATTTGGCGGCATCAGAGGTCCAATAATAGTCACCAAGAATGAGAAGATTCAGAACAAGCAGAACCACGGCGACAACGTTTAAAAACCCGGTAACCAGGCCAGGAATAGACTTCCAGCGAAACAGCATAACAAGCCCAAAAAAGAAGACCAGAAACCAGAGAGCTGCCGGCAAAGTAGAGAGGTTGTTGATATTCGCGATAAAATTGCCTAGAAGTGCTGTAAATGCGCCGTAATAGTAGAAAAACACGAGAAAAAGCGAAACGGCTAAGGCCGACTTTTCAAGGTTTTTGCAAGCGATGTGTGCAACCTTCAGAAGCAATATGGTAAGCACAAAGCTTACAACCATAGGGAGGGCAGCATCGGCCAAGAACATCTGATCAATGTTAAATGTATAGAAAAAAAGAATCGGATATATTGACAGAAACAAGCTATGAAAATAGGCCGGCAGCATAATTTTTACCTTGATTACAATCTAGGAGGCAATTGTAGACGAAATCAAGCCCATACGCAAGCTATTCGCCTATCCCGCCTGCGCGGGATCACTGGCGAAGCACCCGGCAGAAAATCGATTACGATTACGCGCACGATGCGGTATTACCAAGACGCCCGAGGATACGCGCGCCAAGGTGCAAGCACGAAATGGCGTGTAGGGGTTCAACATGTTGAACCCCTACGGGTATCTCAACCCTGTTCGCAGAGCGATCCGACTTGTGCGCCATGGATGGCGCCATGCCTTAGCGCATGAGGATTCAAGCGCTAAGGCCTCCCACGCGTGGGAGGGTCGGTCGCCGAGACGCAGAAATGGTTTGGCTAAAAGGGTGAGAGCCCCGCAACAATGTTACGAGGCTCTCATAGACCTGGCGGCGACCGACTCTCCCACGGGGCTGCCCCCGCAGTACCATTGGCGTCTTTGAGCTTAACTGCTGAGTTCGGAATGGGATCA
>MFYY01000155.1:0-2262 GCA_001787855.1 Candidatus Riflebacteria bacterium GWC2_50_8
AACGCTGTGGTTCAATGACAGTTACCCGCCCATTGAATTTTCGGATGACAAAGACCGCTTTGTTGGCCTGGGTGCTGACGTAATAGAACTTGTAGAGAATAAGCTGGGCGTTACCTTTGCAATGTCCAGATCTAGCGACTGGAACGAACATCTTGCGGCACTGGAAAGTGGCAAATGTGCAATTGCACCGACAATCATCGAAAACGCCGAACGCTCGAAATATGCATTTTTTACTACTTCTTACACCAGAGCTCCGGTGGTCATTATCGGGTCGCAGAACCTTGGTTCCGGGTTAGCCATCAAAGACCTTGTCGGGAAAAAGGTTGCGGTTGTTTCTGGCTTCGCTACCGAAAGCTATTTGAGAGGTTTTAAGGAGAGCAATATCAGTCTGGTGACCGTAAATGACGTGTCAGAGGGTCTCCGAACAGTGGCGTTCGGTCAGGCCGACGCCTTCGTCGAGAATCTGGCCGTGGCATCTTATTACATCAGCCAACACGGTATTGCCAACCTGAAGGTTGCCGGAATTACCGACTTTGTATATGAGTGGCGCATTGCAGTTAGCAGAAAATACCCGTTGCTTTTCAGCTCGATTCAAAAAGCGCTGGATAAGATTACGCCAGAAGAGTTAAGCGCTGTGAACAAAAAATGGATAACTCTTAAGGTCGATAGTGGGCTGTCTCCGGAAAATATTAGAAACCTGAAAATTGCAGGCACCTTTATCACAGCGCTTGTTCTATGTTTATCACTTCTTTCTGTTCTTCTTAAACGCACCCTGAACGAAAAAATCACCAGCCTGCAGAATGCTCAAATACAGCTGTCTAAAAGCGAGGCCCGCTTCCGCTCGCTTTTCATGCATGCGCCGCTGCCTCTCATGGAGATGGACAGAAAATGGCAGAACATCTGTGTCAACAAGTCTTTCACTGACACTTTCGGCTACACTAACGAGGAGATCACTTCGCTTGATGACTGGTGGCCACGAGCCTACCCGGACGAAGAGTACAGAAAAGTCGGCCAGACCAGATGGCCGATTGCCATTGAGCAGGCGTTGGCAACAAATAACGTAATCGCCCCACAGGAATTCAGTGTTACCTGCAAGAACGGCCAGACAAAAAACGTTCTTATCGGCGCCAGCATTATCGATGACAAGATTCTTGGCACACTTTATGATGTCGGCGAACTGAAAAGAACCCAGGAAAATCTCTTAAAAAGCCTGCAATGTTTCGAAACGCTTTTTGAGCTGACACCTTTTCCCTGTATAATCAGCGACCTCAATGGCTGCTATGTCATGGCCAACCGGCATTTTTGCGAGCTGGTCGGCAAATCCCGCGAAGAGATTATCGGCAGGCCGATGTCGTCTATCGAGCGTTCAAGCGATTTTCATAATGCAAGAAAAATACAGGAAGAAATTGTCAACTCGGGCGGGGTGAGCAACAGGGAAACGACCGTGAGCATTCTCGGCAAAACTCACCATCTGCTATTTTCCAGCAAAGTAATCGACTGGAAAGGGCAAAAATCAATTTTAACCGCTTCAGTCGACATTTCTGAGCGACGAAAGGCTGAAGAAGCCTTGCGGCAAAATGAAGAAAATCTGCGAGTAACCCTGAACTCTATTGGAGATGCCGTAATTGCTACAGACACGCACGGCAAGGTGGCACGCATGAACCCCGTTGCGCAGCGTCTTACCGGCTGGGCATCAGAAGAAGCTGCCGGGCGCCCGTTATCAGATGTGTTTCACGTCATAAATGCCAATTCCCGGCAAATTCTTGAAAGCCCTGTCAGCACAGTCATTGCGACAGGTGAGGTCGTTGGTCTTGCCAAGAATTCGATTCTTGTTTCCCGCGACGGCAGAGAATACCTCATTGCCGATTCTGGAGCGCCAATAAGAAGTGACAGTGGCGAAATCATCGGTGCTGTTCTGGTTTTTCGAGACGTCACCGAAGAGTTTGCGGTCCAGGAGCAGCTACGCCAGTCTCAAAAAATGGACGCCATCGGGCAATTGGCCGGCGGCGTTGCACATGACTTCAATAACATGCTGGGCGGTATTATCGGAGCCGCTGAACTTCTCGAACAATGGTTGCAAGACTGCCCTGAATCACGACAACTGCTAAAAATGATTCTCGACACGGCAGAGCGGGCTGCTGATTTTAACTCCAAACTTCTGTCATTTGCTCGCAGAAAATCGGTCAATTACATGACTGTCGACCTGCAGCAACCGGTGAACGACGCAATAGCGCTGCTGAGCCGAACCATCGACAGACGAAT
>MFYY01000155.1:2341-6367 GCA_001787855.1 Candidatus Riflebacteria bacterium GWC2_50_8
CAGGCAATGCCAGATGGCGGAACAATTTTTGTTTCGACGCGCACAGTCGAACTTGATGCTTATTATTGCAGATCATCGGCGTTCAGAATAAATCCCGGGATTTATATCGAACTCGAAATAAAGGATACCGGCTGCGGCATTCCACGGGAGGTTTTGCCTCGAATATTTGAGCCATTTTTTACGACCAAGCCAGTTGGAAAAGGCACCGGGCTCGGTCTGGCTGCGGTATTCGGTATAATCCAACAGCATGGTGGAGCAATTAATGTTTACAGTGAAGTTGGGATTGGCACAAGCATACACATTCTTTTGCCGGCCACAGCACAAGATTCTCAGCCACTTTCGAGCGAGATCTCAATGCCGATGCGCGGCAGTGGAACGATTCTGGTTGTCGACGACGAAGAAGTAATGCGAATCAACACCAAATCCATGCTGAAAGACCTTGGCTATGAGGTAATTATTGCTGAGGATGGTCTCATGGCTGTCGAAATTTTCAAAGAAAAGGCAAACGACATCGCTCTGGTAATTCTTGACATGGTAATGCCCAAAATGAACGGCAGAGAATGTTTTGCTGCCATGAAGACCATCAAACCGGACTTACGTGTCATCATCTCGTCAGGCTTTGTTCGCGACGAAGACCTTGAGCCAATGAAAACAACCGGGGTGTGCGCGTTCATTCAAAAACCATTTCGCAGCACCGCTCTCGGCAAAATAGTTTACGAAGCGTTACACTCCTGAAGCCCAGCGCGACAATTTTTAATTACACCTTCCATCTGTGACAAAGTGCTAGAACATTCTCGCAAACGGCAAATAAAAAACCTGCAGGCGCGAGGTGGCCTGCAGGTTTAGAGCGATTTTTAGAAGTCTAGATCAGCTGGCGGCCATCATGGCTTCGATGTCATTCTTAACTTCGCCGGTCGGTTTGATGTCGAATTTTTCGACAAGAACCTTTACAACATTGGCTGACAGGAACGCCGGCAGTGTCGGCCCGAGGCGGATTTTTTTAACGCCGAGAGACAGCAGGGCGAGAAGAACGGCCACGGCTTTCTGTTCATACCAGGCGATATCGAATGAGAGCGGCAGTTCGTTGATGTCATTGAGACCGAAAACTTCTTTGAGCTTGAGCGCGATTACAGCCAGAGAGTAGCTGTCGTTGCACTGACCTGCATCAAGAACGCGGGGAATGCCACCGATATCGCCAAGCTGCAGCTTGTTGTAGCGATACTTGGCACAGCCAGCGGTAAGAATAATTGTGCCTTCGGGCAGGTTTTCGGCGACATCGGTAAAATACTGGCGACTCTTATGGCGACCATCGCAGCCGGCCATAACCACGAATCTCTTGATCGCACCACTCTTAACAGCGGCAACAACCTTGTCGGCGAGAGCAAGAACCTGATTATGAGCGAACCCGCCCACGATTTCGCCTGTTTCGATCTGTGTCGGCGCCGGGCATTTTTTGGCCTGTTCGATAATTACCGAGAAATCTTTGCTGCCGCCTTCTTTGCGGTCGGCGATATGCTTGACGCCGGGGTAACCAGCATTTCCGGTAGTATAGATTCTGTCTTTGTAAGCATCTTTAACCGGAGTAATGCAGTTGGTGGTCATCAGAATCGGGCCATTGAACGAAGCAAATTCGGTATCCTGTTTCCACCAGGCGTTACCATAGTTGCCGTAGAAATGGCTGTATTTCTTGAATTCGGGGTAATAGTTGGCCGGCAGCATTTCGCTGTGCGTGTAAATGTCGATTTCAGCATTTTTGCTCTGCTCAAGCAGTTCTTTGAAATCCTTCAGGTCGTGGCCTGATACGAGGATTCCGGGGCGATTGCCAACGCCGATTTTTACCTTGGTCATTTCGGGATGACCGTATGTGGAAGTGTTGGCCTTGTCGAGCAGTGCCATAGTAGTTACTGCGGTCTGACCGGCTTCCATTACCAGACCAACCATCTGGTCAACACTGAGATTCTTGGTAGTAGAAGCCAGGGCCTTGACCAGGAATTTGAAAATGTTCTCATCACGGTGCCCAAGCACGAAAGCGTGGTCAGCATATGCTGCGATACCTTTGAGACCGTAAACCAGCAATTCGCGCAGTGATCTGACGTCTTCGTTCTCGGTAGCGAGAACGCCAACTTTTTCGGCTTTGGCAATATAATCGGCTTTATTGGCTGGTTTCCAGGTGGTGGCTTCTGACAGGCCATCAACTTTTCCGCCGGCGGCAGTGAGCTTCTTCTTGAGGTTTTCTCTTACTTCTATTGCATGATCAATCTGTGCATAAAAGCGGTCATTATCGAAATTGGCATTGGTTATAGTTGTAAACAATGATGCGCAGATGAATTCGCCGATATCGTTGGTCAGCAGGTTCTTTTCGGCTGCACGTTCGCCCAATTCACTGATGCCCTTGAGCACAAAGATCAGAAGATCCTGTAATACTGCAGTATCCGGCTGCTTGCCACACACACCCTTCATCGAACAACCCTTATTAGCTGCGGTTTCCTGACACTGATAACAAAACATACTCATTTTAGACTCTCCTTAGAATATTAATAAATTTTAAAAAATTGTTGCCTGTTGAATTAGATTGATTCCGAGCTGACGTGCTATCACTCATCTTTTGAGCGGATCATGATCAGCAGCATCTTGAAGCCTTTGCCGGGCAGCACCGCATGCGGCACATTGGCAGGCATTATCAGCCCTTCTCCAGCTTTAACCTTATAGATATTGGTCGCCACCTGGAACACTCCCTCTCCCTCAATAACTTGCACAGTCGCGTCATAAGGCGATTTATGCTCAGTTATCCCCTGCCCTTCTGCAATAGCGAAAAGGGTCAGACTGCCGGCCGGCTTATCGAACAGCGTCTTACTGACGATTGATCCACTCGCAAAAGTCACTGAATCTGCAAAGTTTAATACTTCTTCTGTTTTCCATAACTGAGTCATTTTAGCATACCTCCTGGTATTTTCAGTAGATTCTGTTAGTTCTGATTATTTCGCCTTCGAGACTCATAACCACTTCGTCAACGACCATATTCTGCGGTTTTCCAAGTTCAAGCGCCGCATTTACCATTGCTGTAAGCCCTCCGCAGCATGGAACTTCCATACGCAGTATGATGACGCGCGGGATATTGTTAGACGTAAAGATTTCTGCGAGTTTTTCGACATAGCCTTCAGTGCGATCGAGCTTGGGGCATGCAATGGCGACCGAGCGCCCTCTTATGTAACGCCACTGCACATCAGGGCTGGTAGCTGGAGAGCAGGTCGACAAAATTACCAGCTCACGATCATTGAAGAATGGCGCCTTAGGCTGCAACAGATGCAGTTGAACCGGCCACTGCGATATTTCTGATTTCATAACCACCGGCATGGCACCATCGGCGACTGCTTTTACCGACTGCTGCTGAGATGGCTGCATCATGCGCATGCGGGTTCCCGGGCAACCGCCACCATGGCTGGGTGCTGCTGTCTGAAGTTTTGCCTCGTGCTGTTTGTGAGCTTCGCGCATGAAGTTTACTCCGTCTTCGCCACGAATTTTTTCAACATGTTCTATGGTTCTGTCGAAGTCGAATTCTTCGGCTTCTTTTTCGACGATCTTGAGAGCTCCGGTCGGGCAGGTACCGATGCAGTCGCCAAAGCCGTCGCAGTAAGTTTCCTTAACCAGCTTCGCCTTGCCATTAACAAGTTGCAGTGCGCCTTCGGCGCATCCGGTAATGCAGTTTCCGCAACCGTTGCAGAGATCTTCGTTAATGGTGATGATTTTTCTTGTAGCCATCGGTTTTGCTCCTTTGTTTTTTTCGTTTCTTACATTATTATTATGGTCGAAAACGCATCTTTAAGCTTTGACTTAAGTCAAAACAACAGAATTTATTTTAATATTTTTTTTCGAGGGCAAAATGAATCAACACATACTTGAAAACCTCAGTAAAAGTGAGCTTCTGCGCGAAATGAAGCCGCCTTTTCTGGAAGCTCTTGCAGAAATAGCCGTCGAAAAAACCCTGACCGGCGATGAGACTTTGTTCATGCAGCATCAGGAAGCAAC
>MFYY01000156.1:0-1598 GCA_001787855.1 Candidatus Riflebacteria bacterium GWC2_50_8
AAACCAAAAACCATCGCCGAAAACGCTGATTTCTGAACAAGATCGTTGTTTTTCCAGACTTCGAGATTACCCCGCGACCAGTCAGGTGTAAAGGGCGCAACCAGCGAAGCCAGCGGCAGAAACGTGTCAAATCCCTTCGCTCTGGTCCATTGGCCGTCGCTCTTCTGCAATTCGCGCGCCGTCATATCAAAACATGCGGTCACGCCACCAATATAGTCACAGGCCTCAGTAACGCTGATGTTTCTGGCGCGGCGGTCGATGAGAAGAGCAAGTTCGCCTTCGTAATCGATGCGACCGTAGCCCTGCGGCAAAACGACCTGCTGACCCTCGCCGATCAGTGAACTCGGAGGTTTGCTGAACCATAAAGGGCGCGCTGGCACATCGTTGCCGAGCTCTTCAGCGTGTTTGCGATAGTTGCGACCAACACAGATTATCTTACTGCCAGAAAAAGCTGGCAAAGCGTCTTGTGGGCAAGTTTCGGTGAGCGAAGCCTTGCTGGCATTAGAAGTCACGTGTTCATCAAATATCTTCGAACCGGTTTTGCACCATTGTTTACTGGCGGCAGAATAATAATGCCAGCCGTTCTCAGCGCGGTAATACATGCGGTTACTCCATCTGTAAAAACCGGCAGCAGCTGCGAATCTCAGCTGCTGCCGGTAAGTCGTTCATAGTAATGGCCGATAGCGCGACAGTCCCGTAGTATCAGGAAGCCGACTGTTTCTTGGCAAACGACAATCTGCCGCCAGCCTTGAGAATCACCTTGTCTTCATCGCTGAGAGTGTGGGTAATCGGCATCTTAACGCCTTTTGTCAGGTTTTCGAGAACCAGGTCGCTATCCAGGTCGCTAACATTGATCTTAAGCTCATCGCCGACCTCAATTTTATCGTAATCCTCGGGATTTTTGAAAGTTGCCGGCAGAATGCCGAAATTCACCAGATTGGCGAGATGGATACGGGCAAAGCTCTTGCAGACAACAGCTTCAACTCCCAGATACATCGGGCAAAGAGCGGCATGCTCACGCGAACTGCCCTGTCCATAGTTATCACCACCGACAATTACACCTTTTTTCATGGTGGTGGCACGTTTGTAGAATTCGCGGTCAACCCCTTCAAATACGTGTTTGGCATACTCTGGCACGTTCGAGCGCAATGGCAGATACTGACCGGCCGGCATGATGTGGTCGGTGGTAATGTTATCGCCGACCTTGATCAGGGCTTTGCCCTTGAGTTCGGCGGGCATTTCGTCTTTTACAGGAAGAGCGGCAATGTTGGGCCCTCTGATGATCTCAACCTTTGATCCATCAGCCTGCGGGAAAATGAACATGGTATCATCGACGGTAAATTTGTCAGGCATTTTGACTTCCGGGCACTTACCCCACTTGCGCGGGTCGGTGAATTTACCCTCAATCGCGGCAACGGCTGCCACTTCCGGGCTGACCAGGTAAACCTGTGCTGAATCTGTGCCGGAACGTTTTTCGAAATTGCGATTTGAAGTGCGCAGAGCAACTGCGTTGGATTTGGGAGCAAAACCCATGCCGATGCAAGGGCCGCACGCGCTTTCGAGCAGTCTGGCGCCGGCGCCGATCAGGTCAGCCATCG
>MFYY01000156.1:1665-5779 GCA_001787855.1 Candidatus Riflebacteria bacterium GWC2_50_8
GTCGGTATAGCTTGAATTGGTGCAGCTGCCGATCATTACCTGATCGACCGCGAGATGTTCAAGCTCGCTGATCGGCTTGACCACGTCGGGCATATGCGGACATGCTGCCAGCGGCACAATCTGGCTGAGGTCGATATCAATCACGCGATCATAAGTGGCGTCATCATCAGCCTTAAGCTCGACCCAGTCGGCCGCGCGGCCCTGAGCCTGCAAAAAGCGCCGGGTTTCTGCATCGCTCGGAAAAATCGAAGTAGTAGCGCCAAGTTCGGCTCCCATATTAGTGATGGTCGCACGCTCAGGAACAGTCAGCGTGGCAACACCGGGGCCGGCGTATTCATAAACGTAGCCGACGCCGCCCTTTACCGTTTCACGGCGCAGAATTTCGAGAATAACGTCTTTGGCGGCAACCCAGGGCTGCAGCCGGCCGGTCAGATTTACCTTTACCACCATGGGCATCTTAAGATTGAACGGGTGACCGGCCATCGACATCGCAACATCGAGGCCGCCGGCACCGATAGCCAGCGAACCAATACCACCGGCGGTGGGAGTGTGGCTGTCAGAGCCAATCAAAGTCTTGCCCGGTTTAGCAAAGCGCTCAAGATGGAGCTGATGGCAGATGCCGTTGCCAGGGCGCGAAAAAACGATGCCGAACTTGTCGGCGATGGTCTGCAGGAATATGTGATCATCCGGATTTTTATAATCCATCTGCACGGTGTTATGGTCGACATAGCTCACTGACAGTTCGGTGCGCACACGTGGTACGCCGAGAGCTTCGAACTGCAGGTATGCCATGGTTCCGGTGGCATCCTGAGTGAGCGTCTGATCCATTCTGATGCAAATCGGTGATTTCGCGGCCATTTCGCCGCTGGTCAAGTGGGCTTCTATTACTTTTCTGGTCAGATTTAACGACATTTCCTTCTCCTTGATATCGTGTGTTTTTGTTTGTTGCTATAAAACAACTCCCTTTTCTGCCAGGCAAAAAAGGGGGTTGAATTTATCGGGTTTCAGTGAGCTGTCAGCATGGGTCGGGCTGCCTCGTCACAACTGAGTACTTTCAGTTGCGGGGGTGGTCACGGCCTCTTTCTTGAATTCAATATTCTTCAGGGGAACATCAACGATAATGTCTTCGTTACCATCGAGTTCTGCGGGCGCCAGGGGATCTCGACCAGACGACAGGATTTTGACAAGTTCAATAGCAGTATGGTCAGGGCATTTGCCCGCTTCATCCTGCTCGTAGCCGCATTCAGGGCAGCGAAATATCTCAGGCAAAAAGTCGACGGTCTTGTCGGATTCCTGCAGAAACATTGGTTCATCTGCCTTAACTTCGACTGCCTTGTCTTTTTCGGCTGTCTTAGCCTTTTTAGTCCTGGTCTTACTCTTGCTGGCGGCAGTTACACGCTTCGTGCTGGCCTGGGCAAACACCCGCCGGGCCGGCTCAAGCGCAACTATGTCTAAACCAGAAAACCCTGCGCCGTAAACGGCGAGCAGGGCTATCATAATATACCTGTTTCTGGTCTTAGTCAGCAGACCGTTGCGCGGTAGATCAGTCATTTTCCTGAATAATCTGCATGACTGCTGCCGGATCTTTGGCTTCCAGCAGTGAATTCTTGAAATCATCGCTGCGCAGCAGGCGTGAAATTTTGGCCAGCAGTTTGAGATACGGGCCACCAGACGAAACCGGGGCAAGCAACATAAAAATGAGGTTTACCGGGTTGTTGTCGATTGCTTTAAAATCAATGCCATCTTCTGATCTGAAAAACGCCACGGTCAGATCTTTAATGGCGCTGGAACGGGCATGCGGCATGGCGATACCGCCACCAACGCCGGTTGTGCCGAGTTTTTCCCGTTCAAAAAGGGCATCTTTGAGAGCTTCTGGTTCTTTGATTGCACCAGTTTTCTGGAGAGAGAGAATGAATTTCTCAATCGCCTGATCTTTGTTTTCTGCTTCGAAATTGAGGAAAACCAGGTTTTCCTTCAGTACATCAACCAATTGCATTATATTGCCCTCCGACTATATGAGGTTATGTTGTGATTATACGAAGTGAATTTAAGGAATGCAATAAGTTTTGCAGAGTTTGAAAAAATTATTCTATATTTACCAGCAATAGGTTAACGGTTTGCCCTCTGACCACACGCATGACAGCCTGAGTTGCGGCCTGAAGTCTTGATACCGCGGTATCAAAATCTTTCTCAGTGAGAGTTGGCACGCGATTTATCTGCTGAATAACATCGCCGGCGCGAAGACCCGCTTTACCGGCCGGCGAATCAGGTGCCACCATGGTAATAACGCAGCCCTGATCGACATATAGCGTAAACTTTTTCGCAAGTTCAGCATCTACTTTTTTAACAGTAACGCCGAGAGGGCTTTTGCTGGCCGGGTTTTCTTTAAATTCGACATCAAACATACCGGTCTTGCCTTTGCGAAAGATCTTGATCTGGGCTTTTTCGCCGACCCTCTGTTCATCGAGAGCGCTGTGAAAATCGTCGATAACATTGATTTTGCGCCCCTGAATATCAGTTATGACATCGCCAGGAACTACACCGGCCTTGAAAGCCGAAGAATCCTTGACTACTTCGGTAACCAGCACGCCTTCACCCGGGATTTCAAAGTATCTGGCAAGCTCAGGAGTAATTGTTTGAACGGTTACCCCGAGAAACGCCTTTTTCACGCGACCGTAGGCCATAAGATCGCCAACAATGCGCTTGGCAAGGTTGACTGGAATTGCGAAGCCGATTCCCTGCCCGTAAGGAATAATTGCGGTATTTATGCCGATCAGCTCGCCGCTGGTATTCAACAGCGCGCCGCCTGAGTTACCAGGGTTAATCGAAGCATCGGTCTGAATCAGATCTTTGTAGTTGCGCTCACGATCGACCGAGAGATCACGATGAACCGCCGACACCACGCCGGTGGTAACGGTCATGCCGAGTCCGAAAGGATTGCCAATGGCGACGACCCATTCACCTACGCGCAAAGTCGAAGAATCACCGATCGGAACATGCGGCAGCACCTCGTCGGCATCTACTTTCAACACTGCGAGGTCTGTGCGCGTGTCTTTGCCGATGACCCGCGCCTTGTAACTCTTGCCGGAAGTCAGCTTGACCATGATTTCATCGGCGCCGGCAATTACATGCTCATTGGTCAGCAGATGGCCTTCGGGGCTGATGAACACACCAGAGCCGTTACCACGCTGCGGAATAACGTTGTTGTAACCCATGAAGTCATCTTCGAACAGATGCCCGAAAACACGATCGAGAAAAGGATCGCCAAATCCGCTTCGCCCGCGGGCTCGCACATAATGGACTGATTCGATGGCGACCACCGCCGGACTGACGCGCTCAGCGATATCGGCAATGAGAGATGTGCCGAACAGCTCAGGCGGAGCGGCTTCAACCGCGGCGATGAAAGTCAGCACAAACAGCAATAAAAAAGTGGCTCTGGCAATATTATTCATAGTTATCTCCGGGTCGGCAGATCGTTAACCAACCGCAGTTCAGGCGTAAAGCCAATCTGAGGCTGGCGCTGCGCAGGATGCGTGCGGTTGAAATCTTCAAGCTGGCGCAGAAACTGGTCTACTTCTGCAGCAGAGACGGTTGCCAGAGGCTGTTTCGCAACCGACTGGTGCGGCTCATTACCGGCAGCAAGGGGTTTAACCGCCAGCGAAAGCGATCTAACCGGCCTGATGCCAGGCTGTTGCTGGTGATCAAGTTGCATGAGAAATACGAACATGATCAGGCAGGCCAGCGAAACAGCGAGTTCTACAGGCTGCAGCATGCGGTCGAACAGCCTGGCCAGCCAGCCCGGTTCTGTTTCAGAATCGGCAGCCCGGCCGGCGTCTTCGATATTTGCCATGATCGCAGAGTGCAATACGGCGGGATAAGCAGGCTCCGGCATTTCAGCCATGAGCTCAAGCATCTCGCTGCGCCGCTTCATGTCTGTTGAACAGTCAGGGCACCTGCTGGCATGCATCAGCACATCCTGCCATATGGCGGCATCTTCAGAAGATTTGTTTTCAAGAGCGTCGAGATAAAGGCAGCACTTTTTCATGCGAGTCTCCCCTGAACATAAGCCTGCAAAGATTCCTGCAGAATCCTGCGTCCACGATTAATTCGAGAT
>MFYY01000157.1:0-1629 GCA_001787855.1 Candidatus Riflebacteria bacterium GWC2_50_8
AGAGTATAGCTGAAAACAAAAACCATTATGCCGACAACCAGCCAGGTGGTTTGATTGATATCAGTAAGTTGCAGCAGAGAGAAGAGCGTGAGGGCAATCGCCACGGCAATCAGAACGATAAAGCTGATCAGCGAAAGCGAAATGACTGCAAAAAAGAGGCGCAACCATTTTGATTCATATCTGGCGCCAATCCATTGCGGAATGGTTAAGGCCTTAACCTTGTCACCAACAGCCCGAAAGGGCCCGGAAAGAACGCACAGACCGGTAATGATTCCCAGGCCGGCGGCGAAACCGAGGCCAAGCAGGGCAGAAAGGCCATAGGTATAAACGAGACCCGGGTTAACTACGAAGGTGGCAACACTGGTCAGCTGCGCTGTGAGCGAAAGGCCAACCCAGGCTGGTCCAATGTCGCGGTTGCCGACGGCAAAGCTTGCCAGATCTTTTGTCCGGAGCATACCCCTGACGGTTAGAAAAATAGTGATTGCTACATAAAGAATCAGTGCGGACCAGACCATTGCTGTGTGACTCAAGCTTGCTTTCCTCCATTTTGCCTTGCAATATTTTATAGACAGATTTTGCCATAAATGTTGCAATGCGTCAAGAGAAAAAACGAGATTTTAAAGCGGTTTTTAAAAATTTTTGTTTGCGCAGCAATATAAAATCTCAAGAGTTATGTAAACCTCTGAGGCGTAAAGCAATTTTGAACTTATGTGTGGCAGGCGACTAATTACTACAATTTCTCTGAAAGTTTCTCTGGCAGTATGTCATTACTGAACTCGGAAAAATAGTGTACAATGTAAAAATATGAGGTGAGTTATGTCTGGCGACTATAGAAGTTCATTTGAAAAAATTGATTTCAGCGATACACGATTTATGCTGATTGGCATTCTTCTGTTGCTGATTCCAATTGTTTATCTGTTTTTTTTCATGAAAGTTACCGAAAAACAGTCGGTAACGACTCGAATAAGCTTTGCCGACCCTGGCAAGCAGTCTGCTTTCAGCCTTACTGCCTCTGCAAAGACCGCCGCTGCCACAAGAGCAAAATCGGTGGCCCCGGCGGTAAACCCAAAAGAAACTTCTATCGAAGCAGAACTTGAACGCGCGTGGTCCAAGGTTCAGTCTGTACCTCGACGGATGAACCTGCCGCCAGATCTGCCAAAGGAAACCAGGCAGATGCTTGAGGTCGAAGATGACCCGATGATTGCCGAGGCGAACGCGCTTTTTGATGAGGGAGATCTGGCCGCCGCTGAAAAAGCATACGCTGCCGCGCTGAGTAGCTCAGCCAGCAATAATTTTAAAGAACTGCATGCCTGGGGTGGTCTGATGGAAGTCTACCTGCTGACCGGCAACAAAGACAAATTCCGCGAGGCTTTCAAAAATTACGCGTTGACCGCGCAGAAGCTAAACAAGGTCTATGGCCCTCTGGCAGACGATGTTTCACGTGCTTATGAAATGTTTGAACAGATCAGTCGCATTGACCCTGGCAAGTTGCGCGAGCAGCTTACCAGGGCTAATTTAACTCTCGGCACCAAAGTGAGTTTTGAAGAATTCATGACTGGTTTCAAGTCGACGCAGGAATGGTATCCGAAGAATCTGCCGGCCGCCGAACCGGTGTCACCATATTCTGTG
>MFYY01000157.1:1635-3946 GCA_001787855.1 Candidatus Riflebacteria bacterium GWC2_50_8
GATGGTGGTAGTTGATCGTATTACTATTGAGAAGCTCTCAAGACAGCCAGTGAGGTGGACTATGCGTAAAAAAATATGTAAATCACTTTCTCGACAGGGTAACGTTCTTGCCGTTGTCGTAGCAATTCTTGGCGTGATTTTTACTGTGTCGGTATATTTCGGTTCATCCACTGTCGAGCGCACCCGCCAGTCTAAAAGGGCGCTGGGCGGCGACCAGGCGGCTTCTCTCGCTGAAACCGGTATTATGCGTGGCATGCACATGATGAGCCGCGCGATGAATGATGATGCGGCATTCCTAAAAACTGCTACGCAACAGAGTTTTGCCATAATGCTGCGTTATCCCCTTCCTGTTTTAAGCGGAAAAGTGAACGATGCTGCCGCCGAACTTGGCGCTGATGAGCAGCTTGACGTGTCGGTGATGGAGTCGGAAGGTTTTCCGAACAAGGTTGAATACAGTCTTGCCGATTTGCGTCTTAAAGCTGAAGGCGAAGACTGGGTAGACGATCTGATCAAGTTCGCCGGTGCCGAAAAGATTAAAGACTATGACGTAAAGGTCTCTTTCGAGATCGAGAGTGCATACCGGGTCACCCCAAAGGAACTCCCTTCAGGAAAATACGAAGTTCCCGGGGTTGACTGCGAATTTTCTGCCCGTCAGGATATCATTGACTTTCTTGATAACAAGGGCCGCGCCAGCTTTGTCGGCGAGTTTCCAGACTGGTTGTCGCTTTTTGAGTTCACCATACCGATCAAGGTTCATATTCCTATTATCAAGGCTGATATTACGCTTGCCACAATAGACCCGGCTGCCGTAGTCGACCTTGCCCTTAAACCCCTGACCAAAGACACCCAGCTCGCCGATGCCATGAACTGCTCACAAGGTATTGGCCTGAAAGACTTTTTCATTCTCGATAAAATTCTGCGGGCGCTTTTTCATGGGCTGCTCAACAAGCCGAACCTGTACCCGATCATGATCAAATTTGACAAAGATTTTTTCATGCCCAAAGACGAGCTTTGGCCGGGCGGGGTAAAGGTGCCGGAGAACTACGCCAGACATGTCGAAAAGTATGGAACGCTCAAGGTTATTTCGGTTGCCCGGGTGAATTTTACTGATGATACTTTCTCTGAGCGCCGCATCGAGGCGACCAAAGATTTCAAGGTTTCTGATATTCAGCCAATGGCACCGCTTTACAGCTTTTTCTGCGCCAATATCAATAATGACCGCTTCAATTTTAACGATCATGGTGGGCAGTTTTACGTAAATAACAGCGCAAAGCGAATTATGAACAAAGAACAGCGTGAAGCACGCAAGGAACACCCCGGTCAGATTCGTGTCAATTTCAAGCCTGCCGACTTCGTCGATGCCGGCACTCCAGGCACCCCGCTGGTAATCAATACTGCTCTGGTTGGGCATTATGATGGCCCCAAACTTTCTGAAGGCGGTTTTGCCGACAAGGCTCTCAACATGGCAGCCGGTGCCGATGCTTTGCTGATGCTCGGGCGGTCTAACGACATGGTTATCTCGAAAGCCTCTTATAATCTGGATGTTACCGTCAATTCAAAAAATGTAAAAAGCAAAAAGGGCAGCCCACTCCCCAAAGAGCTTAAATTTTCGCGCGGCTCTTTCAACCACGGGTTTCAGATGACCTCAGATGTGGCGCCCAAGGCTAAGTTGTTGCACAAGGATCCGAAATACATTGAGAACCGCAATGCTTACAAGGGCAGCGCGCTCGAAGCACGCAACGATTCTTATAAATGGTGGACGCAGGATCCTCATAAAATGAGCCACGAAGATTTTCTCAAGAAAAAAGCCAAGAGCATCAACTTTTTGCCCGATCCTGAAAAACTCAGTTCGAATATCATAACCTTCGGTATCAGTCTGGCGTTCAGAGCTTTTGGCAATTCGCTGACCGATCTCACCAAGGGTGCTGTGGCTTTCGGTTCAAATCCAATTGTTGATGCTTTCGCCCGCATGAAACTGCCCTGGATGGGCACCAGAAACAGCTATTATTGTCTGCCGACCCTTGGCTGGTCTGATAACAAAACACATTTATTTGGCCTGAATACCTGGTATCCAACGCTGTCGCGCGATATCGAAGGGATGGTCGCCAAACGCTACAAACAGTGGCATGTCACGATTGTCGGGCTTTTTGCGCAGGATCGTCTGCCGCTGCTGCCTTTCCCGCCGCCCTGGTGTTTTGTGCCGCCGGTGCCGGTCCCATACTGGTTTACCGACCAGATTATCAAAAAGTATGATTACAACATGTGGTTCATGAAGGCTTATGATACCGAGGACCAGACTGCAGATGTGTCA
>MFYY01000157.1:3965-4577 GCA_001787855.1 Candidatus Riflebacteria bacterium GWC2_50_8
CTACTCAGCCGAACAATACGCAAAAAAATCGAATTATTACTACGCCAACGCCGAGAATTTCCTTAAAGATCTGCCTAACCGCATGATTACGATCGATGGCAAAAAAGCTTTGCAGCTCAATGGTGTAACCTTTATCGCCGGCTCACTGGGTGCCGATAACAGTTCGTTCAAGGCGCCAGAAGGTGATACTCTCTATGTGACCGGCAAGGGCATGATCGTAGTTTCGGGTAACGTAAGCCTTGGTTGTAATATCAAATATGTCGAAGAACCAGAAAAACAGACCGTTTTCAGTCTGGTTGTCCGCAATGGCGGCCTGATAATGACTGATGAAGGAGATTTTACCATAGAGGGTTCGGTTTATACTCACCGCTGCATCTATCTTGGCTCTAATACCCGTCTGAACATTGTCGGGAACTGGGTTACCAATGAATTCGCCAAGCATCGCATGCGTGGTGAGGTCATGGTCGATTATGCTGCCTCAAAAGTTCGCGCCTCACTTGGCGGTCTGCACCCGAAGACCGGCAAATATGATCCGAGACGCTATTATCTGGCGCTTTCTCCGCGCTGGAACGCCTGGAAGGTTGACTGATGAATCGCTGCAAAGGCTTTTCG
>MFYY01000157.1:4593-6178 GCA_001787855.1 Candidatus Riflebacteria bacterium GWC2_50_8
TGTGGCAGTTATTGTCATTGCATTTATTCCGCTGATCAATATGGTTAGCTCCAATGCGGTTTCTACTGTTAAGATCGGTAACTATGCCAAGGCTTCCGGGTTGCTGACCAAGTTCCTCGAAGAGGTTAAGCATGTGCCGTTTGCGAGATATCAGAAAAACTACGAGCAGTTGCAGGGCGGCGAGCCGATAGCGGTTCCGGTCGAATTTTATCCGGATACTCTTGCCAGTATTGAGGAAATGAAAAAGGACAAGGAATTCTGGATCGAAGCGACCATGAAGGCTTCAAAAAACGATTTCGGGCAGTTGGTCGAAATTGCCTTTAAGGCCGAGGTCTTTTGGCGTGAACGCGGTAATCGTAACGAAACCAGTGAACCAGAGAGAAGTCTGCGCGACTTTGCGCTGATCTTTAACCCGGAGACCCGTTTTTAGAACGGGCCAGGAGGAATGGCGATGAATACACTCAAAAGATCCGGAATTACACTGGTTGAGCTGATGGTTGCTGCCGTTCTGGCTTCGATGGTAGTGGGCGCGGCCATGCAAATCTGGAGTTTTGCGCGCCGAAATATATCAAAAACGACTACCCGTCAGATTCTGCAGATGGATGCCCAGCGTATTCTGACCCAGTTCAAGGCCGACATGAAAGCGGCCAAGGCAGACACTTTCAAATCAACCGAAGATCCGATGACGCTTGAGTTCAAACGTTACGTAGTCAGTGCTGATGACAATACCAAACTTTCTGCCGACAAGGTTGAAGACGTCAGATATGTCTTTGCCAAGCCTATTTTGCGCAGGCAGGTAACTGGCAGTTTTCAGAAAACGATGTCGACAAATGTCGATAACATAAGGGTAACCCGCAAAGTGCTGACCGAAGAGCAGCGCGAAACTGACGGTTATCTTGAGGCGCGGGTAGATATTGCTCTTGATCTCATGGCGCGGGCTCCCGGAACCGACAGTGAAGAGCGATTTTCGCAGCACACCTCGGCGGTCATCCGCGATGAGTTTTATGCGCTGGCCAACAAGGAACGCGAAGAAGTTCTTACTATTGCTACCGAAGTAGCTGAAGAACTTGGCAAGAGCACTGACAGCAGCTTTTTCAATGAGCAGCTCAATGCTGCTTCACTGGCCAACCTCGAGCCAGCACAGCTTGAGGATCTCCGTAAAACCCAGAATGGAGCTATTGACGAAGCCAAAAAGAATCTTGATGAACTCGACAAGAGAATCGATGACGTTGATACCGGTAAAAAATGGTGGCAGATCGGCTGGTGGTCGAACGATGAAGGCGCCGACGTCAAGGATATGCGCGAAGACCTTGGTGATATCAAGTGCCCGAATGCAGGGCCTTTGCCGCCAAAAGAGCAGAAGACCCGTCCGTCAGACAAGGTTGATGATGTGCTCAAGCGCATAAATACCAAGATTGACACTCTTGAAGCAAGGTTCTACGGGAAGTCATACGAAGGAACCACAATTCTCGACGCCAACAGTCAGGACTCAGAAACCCGTCGACTCGCTTCCCTGCAGAAGCGTGCCTATGAAATGAAACTGACTGACCGTCAGATCGACAAGGCGATGGCAGGTATGTCAGAA
>MFYY01000157.1:6228-8798 GCA_001787855.1 Candidatus Riflebacteria bacterium GWC2_50_8
CGTGCTGAGTTGCGGGCAACGGCACTTGCCCCGGAAGGTTCGGCTGAATTTGAAGCGCTTGTACAGCGGGAAGTTCGCGATCAGAACTTTATAAAACAACAATATAATGCCTGCAAACTTGACTGGATGGATTCAAGCAGCGAAGACGAAAATGCCATCAAGGCATACGAAGGCGCAAAACAGCTTAAAAGCCTTGCTGAAAGCAAAAAAGAGTCGCTCCGGCTTAAGGAAATGGCAATCGATAACCTGGCCGAAATCGCAGAGGCTGAGCGCATCAAGCAGGAAACTTTTACCGGCAACTGATTTTTTTGCCGCAAGTTTTTATTGCCAGGGCTGTTTTAATAATTCATGACTGATTTCAACCGCTCGATTGACGCTGTACAATAATGATGTCATTTCAGGGCAGCACCTTCTGCGAAGCATTGGGCCGAATATACCCATATAATACTGTGTAAATGAAATATTACTTCACCCATAAATATAATATAACTCGTAAAAAGGTGTACCTTACGGTCTAAAAGTGCGAAATGATTCGAAAACGCTTGATCCGTTGAGCAAACAAATGATTGAAAGCTGAATTGTTTGAAGCATTGGCAACGGCGGGATTTTACGAGTGTACATCGGAATAGGGATATAGCAGATCTCGGAGTATAATCTCGCCATGAAATTAGTGCTGATCTTACTTGTAGTCGCAGCACAATATGTACTGATAATTCTGTAGGAGGAATTAAAATGCGTAATTTGTTGATCGCTCTGTTCTGTGTTCTCTGTGTCGTTTCTGCTTTTGCTCAGGATGCCGTTGCTCCAGTAGCAGCTCCCGCTGCTGACGTTGTTGCTCCAGTTGTTGCCACCGAATACAAGGGTATCGTTGAAGTTACCCCGGCTGCCGAAGGCAAAACAGAAGCTACCGTTGTACTCGATATGGGCGAAAAATCTTATCAGCTGATTGCAGCTGACGCAGAAAAACTGGCCGCTCTCGTAGCTCTCGAAGGCAAAACCGTTACCGTTAAAGGTGAAGTGGTTGCTGCTGCTGATGCAGAAGCCCTGGAATCAATCAAGGTTGAATCATGTGTTGAAGTAACAGAAGCTCCGGCTACTGATGCTCCAGTAACTGATGCTCCAGCCGCTGATGCTAAAGATGCCGAATAATTACTAACCAGTAGAATTTTTCGGATACGGCGCTCTCGCAGGTCGAGAGCGCCGTATTTTTTTATATTTCTTCATTATTCTTGTGTTTAATTAAATTTGCTTCAATTATCTTGTAGCGATGGTTAGAGTCAAAAAAAACAAAAAATAATTCTTGTGTTAATTGCCAAAAGGTGCTAAGATGATATTACGCAATTATGAACGGATGACCGGGATACCAAAGTGCTTCTCCGGGATAGAACGTGAGTAAGTGTGAATGTCGAAATATCTTAGGAGAACTATTTGTGATGAAGATTTATGTTGGTAACCTGCCCTATAGCGTTCGTGATGCTGAACTCGAAGAACTGTTCGCCCCCTACGGCGAAGTGACAAGCGCCAATGTCATTATTGAACGCGAAACCAACAGATCAAAGGGTTTTGGTTTTGTTGAAATGCCTTCAAAGACTGACGCTGAAAATGCAATTGCACAGCTCAACAATAAAGAAATTAACGGCCGTGGCCTCAAAGTAAATGAAGCCAAGCCGCGCGAAGATCGTCCCCGCAGACCAGCTTCACGCTATTAATTAGCAGGCTTTAAGAGCCGCTGTAACCTCTGGTTACAGCGGCTTTTTCTATTTTCCGGCAATTCGCTGGCGCAACCTCATCCTGCGCGACCTGTTCTTCGAAGTAAAATATTGATGCATTTTTTGCTCAATGTCAGGTAGAATAGTTCTCAATTGAAATACATGTCTGCAGGGTTGGAGAGAACAAACAATGTTTGCACTGCTGCTGGTTATATGTCTTGGCGTTGTGGTTTTTAACAAAATATCAGATGTTAAACGCTCTTTCGTGGCAAAAATAGAGGAGCTTGAGGAGAGCATCAATTTTCTCAACGAAAAAGTTAATTTTCTGAAAAAGCAGCTGGATAAACAGCGTCAGGAAGCAGATTCCAAAAAGAAGGACTCATCAGCAACAAAAGCATTGCCTGCAAAATATACAGCAGAAAAGTCTGACAGTACCCCAATCGGCGATGAAACACCACAAGAAGTGGCAAAAGTTCGAGTTGAGCCTTCAGACAAGATTAAGCAGCCTGCTGTTTCTGATGGCGATTTTGGTTCTCTGAGCTTTGCGCAGAAAGGCAAAGATCTGGCTAAAAAACCGGAAGCAGGTGTCGGGATCTCAGGGTCCAAAAAATCGACAGAGGTTTTGCCTGACAAACCGGGAGAACATGCTGATGCCAGCGCCGGCGGTAAGCCCAGCGATGTTAAGAAGCCAGTTTCTTTGGAAGATGCAGTTCTGCAATCCAGGGCTGCAAAATTTGAATGGCTCAAGCGCAATCAGGAGGCGATTAAGGATGAGACATCTTCTGAGGGCGAACTGATTGCTGATCAGTCTGTATCTAAGCCTCAGCAGCAATTTCATGCTGAGAAGAAAGCCGCTCCTTC
>MFYY01000158.1:0-4232 GCA_001787855.1 Candidatus Riflebacteria bacterium GWC2_50_8
CCGTTCATCAGCTGGCTGGCCAGATTGATGGCGATTGAAGTACCGGCAGTCATCGCGAGGTTTTTAGCGCTGAACGACTGTTTGATCGAGCTGGCGGCGTTCTGAAAGCCCTGTCCGAGAGCTTTCTGGCCTTTTATCAAGGTTTCGCTCAGTTTGAGTGAACGGAATTCCGACGCTGTCTCATCGCTGAAGGCGCGCGTGCCATCTATGGCTCCATCGACTTTTCCTTCGACAACGGCCTGTTTATAAAGGGCTTCATTAGTGTCTTTGTAACTGGCCAGCTTGCTGTCGTATTCGGCTTTAAGCTGCGATTTTACCGTCGGATCGGCAGCGTTCTGCCATGCTTGTTGTGCATCATGAACTTCTTTATATCTGGTCGTCGCATTGTTGTCGACCGTAGCATACTTGGTGTTTTCAAGGAACTGTTTGATCATCTGGCTGCGGTCTTCAGGGAATTTCTGAATATACGCATCAACAAAATCTCTATAGGTCTGGGGCTTGGATGTTTCGAATACCTGGCAGATCTTTGAATAGGGCGCTTGTATGCGGTTGTTGTCGAGCACATCGTAGAACAGCGAGGCGTTAACGCCTTCGGTAGACAGCATTTCCATGCCGTTTTTTAGAACCCCGTCGTTGGGGCCATCAGTTACACCCTGATTTTTGAAGACATACTTGTTTTCAGCTATGTTCTTGTGCGTCTTGATGCGCCATGAACTGGCATTGTCATGATATTCTTTGGTGGATAGGGCTTCGATGGCTTCGGCCCAGCCTTCAGAGATGGCAAAGCCTTCATCTGATACGGTGTTTTTCGAATGCGCGCCGTAATATTCTGTTGCCGGGTAATTGTTGCGTTCATAGAGCTGGTCCATGATCATGTGCCCGGTCTCATGCGCAATTACTGATGCCGCTGAAGGATCCTGCATGCCACCGCTGAAAACTTCGCTATTGGAAGGAATAACGATGCGGTTAACGTATGAGTTGTCACGATAGGCAACCTGGCCGTTTTCGCCCTGTTCGGCAAGGACAAACCCGCGCGCATCGTGATGAACGCCGCCTGAATCACCGACTTCCATGTAAACCGGTTTTTTAAGGTCGTTGGTAAGCCATTCGGCAAATGCCGGGTCTTTGGTGCCGGCGGCCAGGTCGTTCTTTATCTGACTTATCTTGTAATTTCTTGCTTCTACCTGCATCCCTATTGTCTGACGCAGTCCGGCGTTGTTTTCGATGTAGGTTTTGAGCTGCTGGTAGCGAGGATCGGTATTGGGCAATGCTTTGAGCACATCAGTTGTATTGCCCATGAAATCTTTAGTTGTTGAGACTGAAGTGCTGCTGTCAACAGGCGTGACCAGCTTGAACTGAGTCATCGCAGCTTCGTCTGAAAGTGTCTGGCTGATTATGCGGTTCTGGCTGCCCTTGACATAATATTTGCCTGATTTCGCATCGAATTCAGGGGTTATTGCCTGGGTAATGTTGCCTGATTCGTCTCTGACTATGTAGCGTATCCCCTCAGATGTCGCTACAAATGAGCCGGCCGCCGAAACCATGCTGCTGAAGAAAACTGCCAGCGCAACCAGTATGCATAGCCTTACCGACCGTAATCTTTTCATTTCCTGCCTCCAGAGACATAGGGGATATTTCAATCAATTATAACCTTAATTCCCCCATGCCACAAGGTACCCCCGGCAATTTGCGAGTTGTGCGAGTTGTCTGAAAATTCTGGAAATTTTCTGCAGCTACCTTGCGGGATGATAATGGGATCTGTATAATCGCTTCAAGAAATAGAAATCGTTTGCGAGGAAACATGCCATTCAAATCACTGAAAGTAGCCATTCTGAATTCTAATCCTCTTGTGTTAAGCGGTTTGCATGCCGTAACCAGCTTGTCAGGCTATTCTGTATGTGTGTCTTCTGCTGACTGCAGCGAAATTGACCGCGCATTATCTGCTCAGCAGATTGACCTGCTGATCACTGAAATAGTCGTCGCTGACAAGCGGTCTCTGTTGTTTCTTAAATGCTGGCGGGACAAATACCCATCTATGGAATTAGTTCTGTTTTGCGGCCTGAGATGTGCAAAATCTCTCAAGTTGTCTTTGCAGCTGGGTATCAGGTATCACTTTTGCTTCGGCGACCCCCTGGAAATGTTTATCGGAGCGCTTCGAAAAATGTTGCGAGCTCACCTGTCGTCGGCGCAGACTTCGCCAGATTACCATTCTGGCAATGCTGATGTGGTTGATTCTTCTACCAGCTGTGTTCGCGAGCAGGAAATTTTTGAACTTCTCGGTGATGGTTTCTCCCGCAAGGAAATCGCCGAAAAGCTCAAGTTGAGCCCCAGAACTATTGACGCTTACCTGATGCGTCTTAAAACAAATTCCGGGATCTCCTCCATGCGCGACCTGGTACGTCTGGCCATACAGATGAAAGAAAAAAAGATCATCTCTGAAATTGATTTCATTCCCGATCAGTGGCCAGTCGCCAAAAAACTTTGAGACTCATTGCACAACCGGCCTGACATTGCAAAGGGACAAATTGCCCGGGCTATCCCTTTGAACAGGGGCTTTCGCTCATGCCGCTGCTGCGCCAGTTATCTCAGGGTTTGAAAATATTTAAAATTGTACGTACTTTTGCGGACAGGTTTTTGTGCCGGCAGCTGGTAGTATGTTTTTACTATATTCTCATGGAGGTCCTTTGTGAAAGTTCTTTCTCGTCTTCTTGCTCTTTTTCTGATCATTTCTGTGCTTGCTCTTGTCGGCTGCTTTGGCGGCGACGATGATGACGATTATGTGGCATCAACAGGCGAAATTTTGCTGTCTGCTGAGGTTGATGCTCCTGCGGCAGCTGTTTTTGCAGCCGCCCTGCGTGGCTCTGTCGTTGGCGAACTGAGAGCTGCGAAATCAACCAAATTCAAAGCTCTTATCAAACTTGCTGGCAACAAAGTTGCAACTCCAGATCTCGATTTGTCTGCCGACGGTAAAAAACTGACCATGGCCGAAACCTCTGTAACTGCAACTACCGGCAAACAGCAGGTAACCATTGAAGTTGTACCCGTTGCAGATGAAACAAAGCCAGTTCTCAAAACTATCGTAGTCGCAGAAGTAGTAGCAGGAACCCCGGCTGACGAAAAGGGCACTAAAGTAGACACTGAAACAACTGCCAAGGCAGTTGCTTACGAAGCTTGGGACAAAAAAGCCACCAATACCATTGATGAATTCGTTCCGGCAACCGCTGATATTACAGCTCTGAAAACTCAGATTGAAACTACCCTTGGCAATAGCATTGACGGCAGCAAAGACCTGACTGATTCAGCCATTCAGACTGCAGCTACCGAAGCAGCCAAAGACGTGGAACCGGTTGTAGAACCAGTTGCTACCCAGAACCGCTTTTCTGGCAACTACCGTGTTTTCTACCTCAATGCCAGTACACAGAACCGCTGGGTGGGCATGAGTGAACTCAGCGTAAACAACGGCCAGATAACTGATACTGTAAAAGTTGATCCTGATCCGGCTGAGATTAACCAAGTAGAAAATTATTCGGTTACTGAAAGTGCCGGTAATTTAGTTTTTTCTGGAGACAGCTCTAATCGTGGTGTCGTGTCACCCTCAGGCAATCTTGCCATGGTTCATAAATGGGTGTCAAGCGATCCTTACATTGGCCTGTATGTTAAAAAGCCGACCAGTGCCAGCAACGCAACACTGAATGGCACCTATCGCTTCTATGAATTTTTTGATGAAGTAACAGCAAGCTTTGTTCCTAAACAAATTTCAAACATGACTGTGTTTTCGATGACATTTAACGGGAATGGCACTTATTCTAACCACTCTGTTGTCTACAAAGAAGCTGCTGATGACTGGGTGCCTGAATTGACCGGTACTTATTCGGTATCATCTGATGGAAAAATTTCTGTCGGCCCCGATTCTGCTTCCGAATTTATGCAGGTCTCTGCAGATGGCAACGTAATTGTTTTTGTGAAATTTGAAGCCGATAACTCTTGTAATTTCACCGTTGGTATCAAGCAGGATTCAAGTCTGGTAACTGCTGATGCAAATGGGAATTGGCTTTATGCTTGTGTAAGCGCAGGACCTGGTACTCCATACTCATTCACCGATGGTCAGCTGGTTACTTTTAACAATGGAGCAGGCACCTGGACAAACGGTGTGTCAGATGTGTCATCTGAAATACCACAAGATGCTACCCGAAACCTTGTAATCGGCGCCAATGGAACCCTGAATGTTGACA
>MFYY01000158.1:4253-4506 GCA_001787855.1 Candidatus Riflebacteria bacterium GWC2_50_8
AATGGAACAATGCGTTATTTGACTCTGTCGGTAAAGAAATGATCAATAGAATCAGCCGCTGAACCAGCGTAATTGCTGTTCTAATGTAACGTTTGTGCGCCCCCGGCCTCTGGGCCGGGGGGTTTTTCTACCTGGAACGTTTGCCAGCCCGGAATTTCAACTTCGGGCGATCAGATGCAGAATGCGTTACTCGGAGACTTTTTTCTGGTTTTATTCCCAAAGCTGCCAGGCGGGTTTGCTGGCGTAGACGTCG
>MFYY01000158.1:4569-8714 GCA_001787855.1 Candidatus Riflebacteria bacterium GWC2_50_8
ATGTCGCGCACCGCTTCGGCCTTGTCTTTGCCAAAAGCCAGCAGAACGCACTGCTTTGCATCCATTATCGTGCCAAGCCCCATGGTCATTACATGTCTGGGAACCTTTGATTCGCTGCCGAAAAAGCGCGAGTTTGCCTTGATGGTTTTCTGTGACAGTGTTTTGAGGCGGGGGCGTGAGGCGAGCGATGAACCGGGTTCGTTGAAAGCAAGATGCCCGTCATGGCCGATGCCGAGAAGCTGCAGATCAACGCCGCCGGCTGCCTTTATCGCAGCTTCATAGGCGGCGCAGCTCGCCGGAATATCTTTGGCCATGCCGTCTGGCAGATGAGACGCGCCTTTGGCGAGATCAAGATGACAGAACAGGTTCTTGTGCATTTCGCTGTAGAAGGAACAGGGATTGGCCGGGTCGAGGCCAACATATTCGTCTAGATTGAACGTTGTAATATCTTTGAATGACAGGCCTTCTTCGCGGTGCATGCGCACCAGTTCCTTGTAAAGGGGCAGGGGAGTCGACCCGGTTGCCAGGCCGAGAACCGCTTTGGCGTTTTCTCTGATCAGCCGCGCAATAATTTTCGCGCCCAGTTTGCTTGCTTCGGTTTTGTCTGACTTGATGATTACTTCCATTGCTGTTTCTCCTCGATTGCATGCCGAACCCGGATTTTGCCGAATTATACCATAACGCTCACTTTCGCGCAGTTTTTCTGATTGCCAGTAAATTGCATCAAGACAATCCTTACGAGTCTGGTTTTGTCGCATCTTTGCAATTGGCGGAAATCATGTTAAAATTAAAGCTGTAAAATATATGCGAGGTGAAGGAATGAGCCTTTTCAGTCTTAACATCAGGCGCTGTACCGCTCTCATCATATTGGCTGCGTTCGTTTTAATTGCAATGTCAGCCAGTGCCGGCGACCGCGAAATCAAGATCAAGATTGCCGAATATCCCGCCTCGTTCGATTTTAAGTGCCCGCAGGGCGCCGCCTGGGAAATCAACGGCAGCATGGGCAAAATCACCGCTGCCGACAACTGCCAGATCGTCGGCGCTATCAGTGCTAAAGCGGTTAAGCGCTATCATGTCATGGTTCTGTCGACTTCGCTCGACGACAAAGAATTGATTGCCGCCGAACAGCTCAAATGGCAGGCAATGGGAATGCCCCTTAACATTATGGTCATCGGCAAAGAGGTTTACGCTGACGACAACAAAACTGTTCTTATCGATAACCGCCGGGCTGATGCAGCGGTTGGCGTTTTCCCTGACAAGGTTTCGGCGCAGGCGCTGGTCGACAAGCTCGCGGCTCAGGGCCAGTCAAGCTGGATCTACGAAGAAATTGTTTCGCTTTCAAAAGGAAGCGTGACGCTTAAAATTAACGGTCAGACCATGGCGAGCGGCCCTGATATGATTTTGCAGCCGCAACAGTCGGTTCATCTCAAAAAAGTTGAATATGGCAAGGGTTATTCCTGGCACGGTTATGCTGACCGCGATTACACTGCCGGCCGACTGCACGTGCGCTGGGGCGCCTGCGATGCGATGGATTGCATATTAACCGCCGGTCTTGAATATGTTCTGCCCGGCGTGGTTACCTCTGAAATCTCGGCCAAAGCTGAAATCGGCGCTCTGCAGGCGCAAGCAGTGGCGGCCCGTGGCGAAATCATGTCTAATCTCGGTGTGCGCCACGCTCAGGAAGGCTTTGACACCTGCTCTGAGCAACATTGCCAGGTGTTCTACGGCGATTCGGTTTACGCAACTGAAGTTGGCCGAAAGATCGTGCCGACTCAGGGGTATGTGCTGACCGAGGCGACCGGCAAGCTGCTGAGCGCAGTTTATTCGGCCAACTGCGGCGGTCACAGCGAAGCCAACCACCTGGTCTGGACAACCAAACCGAACCCGATTCTTTGCGGCGTCTGGGACCACCAGAACCCGCCGGCTCTCGATCTGTCAGAAGAAAAACAGGTCACCGACTTTATTAAAAATCCGCCGCAGTGCAACTGCAATAACCCGGCCGTTGAGGGTGGCAACCGCTTCCGCTGGAGCAAGAGCATGACTGCCACTGAATGGAAAGCCGTCGAGAACCAGCTCGCCGTCGGCCGTATCAAGAATGTCACCGACATCGCCCGTGGCTTTTCAGGGCGCATTTATCGCATTACTTTTGTTGGCGAGCGTGGTAACAAGACGGTCATGAAAGAGCTTAACATCCGCAAACTTTTTGGCGGTTTCGCCAGTGCCTGTTTTGTTGCTGATTATAAACGCGATGCCGCCGGTTTTATTACCAGTGCCGACTTTTACGGTGCCGGTTTTGGTCACGGCGTCGGCATGTGTCAGACTGGCGCGCAGAGCCTCGCTAAGCAGGGGTGGGTTTTCTCGCGCATTCTCGCGCACTATTTTCCCGGCAGCATCCTCAAAAAGATGTACTGAGAAACGACAGAATTTAAAATTGACGCAGCGCTGACACCGCTGCTTACAGTGAACAACAAGGCGGTCACCATAAACATCTGGTGGCCGTCTGTCTTTTTATCCGCAGATCGCGCAGATTATCGCCGATTACCGCAGGCAATATCAACAGTAGGGGTTCAACATGTTGCCCACCTGCAATTATTGAACGCGTTGTTGCGGATGGTTAATGTAATAAAATCATACACATTGTCAGTTGCGGGTTGTGCGGATGTTACAACACAATAAATCATGCGCCTGTGTCGGTATGCTGTTGGGTGGGGGCGATGTGTAACGCAATAAATCGTACATACTGTCGTGCGGACTGTGGGTTTCTTTGGCTGCACAAAAATAAGAACTCTCTGCGCGGCCGTGCCGGCAGAGAGTTCGTGCTAAGCGAAAAGCTGGCGTGTCTATTTCTGGCCGATGGTGCTGATGATAACTTCTCGATACTGTGGCAGTCTCTTGTAAACTTCGAGGCCGGGGCATGATTTTGTCGAATAATCACAATGCCCGAAAATGTTAACTTTTGGATTGACCTTGTAGTTCGAGCAGAGCCATGAAAGAAGAGAGACAAGTGATTTTTCCATGACTGGCGGAATCGGGTCTTTTTCGGGGTCGTAGTCGCCGATCAGGCAGATGCCGACAGCGTTGGTGTTTGGTGAGGCGTGGGCGCCAACAACTGTTTCTGGGCGACCCTGATAGATGGTGCCTTCGGGGCCGATCAGGAAATGATAGCCGATATCGGCCCAGCCAGTATTGGGGTCATCCATGTGATAATTCTGAATGCCGCGAATGCTCAGAGCACCTTTATACTGAGACTGGTTAGGAATCCAGCTGTGATGTACGACCAGGCGCTGCACTGCGTGTGCTGAATATGAAGACTTTGGCGGTCGGGCACCCCAGGCCTGGCGTGAAACGACATCCGGTTTGGGGGCGAGTTTTTCCGGTTCAAATGCGTCAGGTTCCTGTAATGCATATTCCATGGTTTTTTCGTCGATATAAACGCCCTGGGCTGTAAAGCCTTTTATGCGTGTTTCGCCCATCATCGGGTCGCGCACCACAAACATGATCTGATAGGCAGAAACCGTGTCAACTGCCGAAAAGTGATACTCGGTGTCGAACGACATATACTGAGTCCACTGACCGTTTTTGCTGTATCTGAAGCGAGCGTATGCCCGAAAAAGGCAGCTTGCACTTTTGCTTACATCAACCGAAATGAGCATGTTATTAACAGCGCTGTCCAACGTGTAGGCTTCGGTTTCAAAATTGTTATAAACCTTGTTGAACGGGGGAAGCTCCAGGCTTACAGCTGCCTGATGATCAGGTGTGTCTTCATTGGCCCGCGCTGCCGGGGCGGTTGCAATAAGGCCGATGAGAAGAAAAATACTGAATACAGCGAACAATTTCTTCATGCTATACCTCACATACTTAATACTCTTATAGAGGCAGTATATATGAATTCTCGTCTGTCGCAAAAGATACAAAGTTAAAGTCCCGGCTGGTGTGCATTCGCGTGTGGTGCGTAACAAAATTTCAGCAACTTCTACGAGCGCCCGGCGTATAGGGTATACCAATCTTAATTCGATACCTGAAGTCAGGTGTGCCAAAGAGCAGCAAAATATGCGGTGCTGGCACAAAACCGTGGGCGATCAGCCACGCAGAACTTGCTCGGCATCAGGGCATGATCTGGCGCGCAGAATCAGCGGGCCAAGATG
>MFYY01000159.1:0-4174 GCA_001787855.1 Candidatus Riflebacteria bacterium GWC2_50_8
GGAGGCACAAATGCTCAAAAATATAGCAAGAGCGCTTTTGATGACTGCGCTGCTCGGCGTTACCCTGCCGGTATCTGCGCGTACAGGAGTTGTTAAGGGCAGCTATGTAAATCTGCGCAGTGAAGGTCGTTTTAATTCACCCATTATTGGCCGAAAAATGCGTGGAGACACCTATCGCGTTGCTTTTGAAGATGGCAAGTGGCTTAAAGTAGTTTTTGAAGATAAGACCGAGGGCTGGCTCTACCAGACCAGCACTGAGTTGGCCCCCGATGCGCCGCCTGAACCACCTCCGCTTGTTGCCACGGCCTCAGCTGAATCTGATAAAAAAGCCGAACCTGGTGCGGCAGCTGCGAAAGCTTCTGAAAAGCCCGGCAAAACCGAAAAGGCGGCAAAAGACGGTAAAACTGCTGCAAAACCTGAGAAGACGACTGCCGACAAAAAGGCCGACGACAAGAAATCTACCGACGGCAAAACCGATAAAAAGACCGAAGACAAGAAGGCTGCTGCCGAAAAAGCCGCTGCCAAAAAGGCCGAAGAAGCTGCTCAGAAAGACGCAAAACTTGCAAAGCCGATTCCTGCCAGCGTCGTAGAAGTTTCAGGCAGCGCCGAAGAGCTTTATAACGAGGCAATCCGCCTGTATGAAAAGAAACAGTATGTTCAGGCACTCGACAAGAATATGCAGGCGATCAAAAAGGCGCCGCAGAATGCCGAGATTCTTAACAATGTCGGTAACTGCCAGTTCAAGCTCGGCAAGATCGATGAGGCCCTCGAATCATGGAAAGAAGCCCTCAAAATTTCGCCGCGCTCGGGTAAAATCAGTAACAACCTCGGCATTGCCTATTATCAGCTCGATAAAAACAAAGATGCCGTCGAATTTTATAAAAAAGCCATTCTTTTTGAGCCGGATTTTCCTGATCCCTATTACAATCTGGCCTCGGTCTATGGTTTTACCGGCAAATTTGAGGATGCTATTCTGAACTATCGCAAATTTCTCGAGTTTTCGCCAGACAACACAATGAAAAAGCTCGCAGAAGAGCGTATAGCCTACTGCGAGCGTCAATTGTCGAAAACCGCTAAGAAAACAGGTCAGTAATCGCGCTTAAACCTGTATATCGAGCCTGACCTGGTTTTAACCATGAGGCTGTCAGCGAGAAGGTGCAGAGAGTCTTCCTGCAGCTCGCCATTTACGTGAATGCGCCACTTTTCATGCTTACTGCCATAGTGCAGGCAGTATATCCAGCCGTCCTGTGTGCCGATATACATGATTTTATCTTCAAAGACCGGTCGGGTAACGAATATTCGGTTTTCACTGCGAAAGATGACTGAAACCGAGCGGTTTTCATCGTCGAGTTTCATAATTTCGTCGCGATGCGCCACGATTCCGTGGCTTAAATCCTGAACTACCGGCACCAGGTCAAGTCGTCTGGGCAGAACGTTGGCGGTGTAGAGATTTTTTCCACCATCGAGTTCGATCTTGTGAAAGACGCCCTCTTCGGTGAGCAGGCTGGCCAGCAGCCCATTGCTGTAAACCGGGCCGTTACTGCTGAATGCCGGGTTCGTCGCCTGGTAAATTTTTCTTCCGTCGCTGAGGGCGAGAGTTACAATTTCTCCAGATTTATAGGAGACGATGACCTTGTCTTCATTGGTTGACAGATAGCCCTTTTGACTGCGCCCGCTGACTTTCGGTGTGCTGTGCTGATACTGCCAGAGTTGTTCACCACTGTCACGATTGAGACAGCGTAAAAGCGCATTGTGGCAGCTTAACAGGATCTTGTCGCCGGCTTCAAGAATTAAACCGTCTTCAAGAAACCCTTCAGGAAACACGCGATTGGCGCGAATCTGTAGATCGACAGGTCTAAGCCAGAGCTGAGCCCCGTCTTCTGAGTTGTACATTGCGAAATAACCATAATCATACTGCACCAGCAGTTTGCGTCCGCTATCGACAAACCTTGTCGTTAAAGGACTGTTGTTGAACAGACTTTTATTGCCTTCGCTGATTTCCAGGTTAGGAAAACTGGCCGGATAAGCGGTTTTCCAGGTGTTCATGCTCATGTCGCGATTAAACCCGTAAAGGGCTTCGCTGGCGCAAAAAACAGGCAGATCGCTCGTCTGTAATCCTTTGTGCACGACTGCCGGTTTGAATTTCTGGCTGTTGACCACTTTGCCGGTCTTGAGATCGATGGCGGCAATCTCATTTTCCTGTTCGAGCCAGAGATGTTCCGGTCCTAGAATGTAATTTCCAGGAGTGCGGGTGACGAATTTTTCGACCGGACTGTATACGCAGGTTTTATCCCAGATCAGCTTTTCAGCAGTAACTGAAGACATTGCAGCATACGAGTAAAAAGCAAGGTGCATACCCGCGAGTAATGCTATGGTGCCGCAGAAACCGACAACACGGCCGTCACCCCATTCTTTGCCGAACAGAATCTCAAAAAACGATTTGACGAAAAGCGAAATAAAGAACTGCGAAAAGGTTATCGCAGCGATTATCGCGGTCATGCTTCCCGTCACCAGAAGATTGAAGGGAATGTCCTTGCGCGTCCAGGCAGATTTTAAGATGAGCCCGATGCTGCGGAAGTTTTCGGCCATCGGTGAGTAGAAGTCGCCGAACCAGGCGTAAAACAATCCCATGACCAGCGCAGCGCCGGCCAACGTCGAATATATGATTGAGCGCATCAGCATCTGCGAGAACATCATTACCAGCAAGATTGCGCCAAGCAGTATATAGGTCGAATAAGTGGTAAGCGGAAAAGTCGAGAAACTCCCAAAACTTTTGCCAAGAAAAAAGAACTGCAGCATGACCACCAGGGCAAGTGGCAGCATCATAAAGAAATTTTTCAGGCTTTCTTTAATGCGGTCTTTTCTTGTCGGTTTGGGTGCGGTTTCCTGTTTCTTGATGATTAAGTTTACAGGGTTTGCTGTTACGATCGGCACGTCATCCATGTTTCCCCTCCTGTAAAACTGGCTAATACACAGCCTGTATCGACGCATTTGCCAAAATCATTAATCCCTGCAAAAAAAACGTCGATTGATTGATCCGAAAACTAAAACGTTCTTGACACTGCTCTGAGTAGTGAATAGAATGTCAGTATTCCATGTGAATTCCTCTTGCTGGCAAGAGGTAGTTTAAGGAGGCTTTCTTTGCCGTCGATGGTATCCCACCTGTTTTTCAAGCTGGCTAACGAAAAAGATTCCGAGCTCGAAGCCTGCGAATACCTCGATACTTTTGCAAAAAAGTGTGGTTTCGCAACCGAGTCGATAGATGAAATGCGTCTGGCCTTCATTGAAGGTCTCATCAACGCCAAAGAACACGCCCCCAAAGACATTCCCGACGGTAACAAACGTGATATTCACGTTGCTCTGAGCTGGGCAGATGAAATGCTGCAGATCCAGATCCGCGATTTCGGTAAGGGCTTCGACCCGACTGTCGTCGAAAAACCCGATATCCGCAAAAAACTCAAGTCTGCGCATAAGCGCGGCTGGGGCCTTATGCTCATGGAAAAGCTCATGGATGGCGCCGAAATCACTTCATTCCCGCCGTCCGGCACCCTGATTCAGCTCGTTAAAAAACGCGTTGATGCTGCACCGGCTGAAGTTGACACTATTCGCGAACACAAGCGCGTTGAACGTCTTAAGTATATTCTTGGCAGTTTCATCGATCTAAGCTCGTTCCTTTGCCAGAGCAAAAATCTGCAGGCTGGTCTGCGCTCAATGCTGCGTATTCTGCTTGGTACCATGGGCGTTTCACGCGGCGCCATCTATACCTTCGAAAACGATAATGAAAGCCTTGAATGTCTCGTTGATATCAAACTGCGGGCCAACGCCAGACTGCCTCAGGCTAAAATCAGCTCAAAGACTTTTGAAAAGTTTGCCATCAAGGAAGACGGCGAAGTAACTGAGCTGGTAAAAAGCGAAATAACCGCTTTTAAAGAAAATTTTAAAGACGGCGAAATCGAACATATCTATGTCTTGCGCACCGACAACCAGAACCAGGGACTGCTGGTGCTTGGCACAAGGTTCCGTAAAGAAGAAGAAGAGACCCTCGATAAAGAGCTGCTCACCACCATCTCGCGCAACATCTCGTCGGCAATTAATACCTATCGCCTGATGCAGAATCTGCGTGATGCCAATGAAAGCCTCGATCGCCGAATCAACGAGCTCGATTCAGTGCGCG
>MFYY01000159.1:4249-7165 GCA_001787855.1 Candidatus Riflebacteria bacterium GWC2_50_8
CCAGAAGTTCTCGATGTGCATCTTTGACCCGACTGAAAATCGCTACAGCATCTGCCCGAACAGTCGCGGCCTGCCCTCGACCCTTGATCTCTGGTCGTCTCCGGTTTCTCAGTATGTTATCGAAAAAATGGCACCTGTGTTCGTTTCAGATATCAAATGCGAAGAACGCTTTAACTTTTTACGTGCCAAAAGCTATGCCACCGGGTCTTTTATCGTTATCCCGATAATAGTTCAGGATGAAGTGCTGGGTCTGGTCAATCTTACCGACAAAGAAGGCGATGGCAAGCTTACCGACAGAGACTTTGAACTGGCGCAACTACTGTGCAGCCAGCTCGGCATTGCGATCAAGAACGCCAACCTCTACAAGCGTGGTATTACCGACGGCATGACCCGTCTATATACCAATCACTATTTTAAAGTGCGCCTTTCTCAGGAAATTTCGCGCCTGCGCCGCGTAAAATCACCACTGTCTATTATCATGGCCAGCGTTGATGGTCTTGACACCCTGCTGAGTAAGCATGGCGCGACTTTCAAAGACGCTGTTCTGGTAAAAGTTGGCTCGGCGATCAAGAGGGTAATCCGCTTTAACGACCTGCCTTGCCGCTACGAAGGTGATAAGTTCGCCATCATTCTGCCAGATACCGCAAATGATGGCAGTCATACTGCCGCCGGCAAGATCGTCGAAACTATTCGAACTCTCTCGGTTCGGCACCAGGACCAGGAAGAAAAGGTCACGGTTACTCTGGCGATCGTTGAGTTCAAGGTGACCATGAATATTGGTCAGTTTATTGAGACTGCCGAACGTCTTCTCGCAACTGCCCAAAAACAGGGTGGAAACCGCATCGTCGATGAATCGTCGGTCTCATAAACCTGTTGCTCTGGTTTAACACCGGGGCAGACAATACCAATAAAATCTTGTTCTAAAACCGTAGGGGTTCAACATGTTGAACCCCTACATTTTTTCCCTTTCCTTTTCTTTCTTTCTCGTAATCGATTCTTCTTCTTCTGCTGCTGCTACGTTTCTCGTTCTTCTTTCTTGGCACAAGCTTTTTCGATACAAAAAAGCAGCTCCCGGTTGGGAGCTGCTTTTTATATGAGGCTAGGTTTATATGATCGTCAGTTGGTTCCGATAGAGGTGACGATATCTTCGCCTGTTGGTTCCTGGAGAATCTCGTAGGTTTTGCCACAGAGTTCCCATACTGGTTCTGACCATGAGCTTGACTTGGTTCTGTGTAGTTCAAACCAGACTTTGTTGATTTCGAACTTGCGGTTGATTTTGGTGGTGATTGCCTTGATGCGCTGGAACGAAACGTTGCAGACAAACATCGGCTGGCCGCCAACATTCATCTGATATGCTTCGCCGACTTTGAGGTCTTTGATCGCGCCGCCGGTTACCAGGCCTTTGAGAATGTCGATAAGATCGATATTGATGGTCAGGCTTACGTTCCAGGTGGTGGAAATAGTCTGTTCTTCATACTGCCAGGTTACGCCTTTGTATTCGCGGTCAAGTTCGCGGCCTTTGCGATACTTGAAGCCGGGTTCAGAATAACCGTAGCCGGGAAAATATTCGCGAAATTTTTCTTCAGTAAGAAATTCGTTTTCTTCGTGACTAACTTCAAATTTGAGATAGCCAAGAGTCGGATAGAGGGCGTTTCTGGCGCCGTCCGGCAATGAGCGGTAAATGTCGCTGAGCATTTCGATCTGACCAAAGTCGGTTTTCTTGATCGAGAGAATTACGTCTCTGCCGATTTTGACAGAATGGTCGGTGTGCGCCTTGATCGCGCTGTTCCAGGTCTGTTCGTTTTCATCGCTTGGGTCCTGGGTGTATTTGACATACAGTTCCTGGATCTGCCAGTATTCAGCAATCGCTGCAAAAATGCGCTGCTGGGTTTTAAACAGCGGGTGGTCGGCCGATACTCCATCAAATGCGCCGGCCTGGCAATTCGCCAGAGCTACAAACACCGCTAAAATAACTAGAAGTCTGTGAAATCTCATACTCTTTTCTCCTCATATACTTATTGGCATAGCCACAGGCTTTCAAATACAGTATAGCAACAGCATCGTCCTTCTGCAATACAGACAAAGGGTACAAAAGTCTGTCGGAATTCCTGGCTCTGTATAAAGGGTTTGCGTATGAATGGTTTGTGTGTGCAACATAAAATATGCAACTGCTACTTGAAAATAAGAATCCAGGGTACCGCTATGGAAATCTTGATTGCCCTGATGCTGTTTCTGCTTTTTCGTCTGGCGATTCGCACCGATGGACAGAGGCTTTTAAGTAACTGCTTTACTCGCTGCACCGTTGTTTTAAAGGCTCCCTGATCATATTCAGGATCAAAGTTCGAACCCCAGGCTGATCGGTATAGTGCCTCGACTTCTACCGCATGTGGTTGGGCGATGAACAGTTGCAGCAGCAGGTTATGCGGAATAGAGCCGATCTTGATGTGCAGGCGGCTGCCACCATATAAGAGCAGACCTGCCGGCGCGTCAAAAACAAGATGGTCGGCTGGATAGTTTTTTTGCCAGTTCAAATATTCTTCATGGTGCAGAGTGGCTGTCTCATCGCTTGACAGCAGGGTAAAAAACTCACCGGCCCGGCTGTTGCATGTTTGCAGTTTCTCCACCACTTCATTGAACTCGGGAATCATTGCGAGCAGATGCTTGAGCATCGAGGGTGGCGTCTTGCCAACGTGATAGTGCAAATATTCTGTTGCAGCTGGACTGTTGTGCCGCAGCAGCTTCTGGGCAATCATTCCCCAGAACGGATCGAAACTTCCGGTCGCGATGTATTGTTGAATCAACGAATTCAGATTGAGCCCCGGAAAGCTTTCCGGAAAATAAAGCGCGGCGAGAAAGTCTATCTGCAGCCTTTGTGCGCGAGAATGTTCGGAACCAATATACTGGTTCGCTTTGCGC
>MFYY01000160.1:0-4209 GCA_001787855.1 Candidatus Riflebacteria bacterium GWC2_50_8
CGTCTCAATGGATATGGCAACCGCCGCACATACGATCATACCATAAAAACTCTAAAGGGTTGGCAGAATGATACAGCTTTTTTTGACGTTCTGCCGAAGTAGTGGACTTTCAGACAGGAGTTTCTCCATACATCTGAAGAAACATTTTAAAAGCAGGCTAAGATATAAGATAAGATCATCCGCAGATGAAGCAGGCCGATTAAACCTATTGGGGAAGGCTGACAGGCCGTGCTCGAACAAGTCTGAGCAATGAAGCAGTTTTGTGCTGACTGCGGCTAATTTTAAATTTCAGACTGATTGAGATATTGCAAACACGGGGTTGTTTTTTGCACATTTTGCTGCGGTACGGGCGGCGGGTCTGTTATACTAGTTATTAGAAGAATATAGAGAAACATAAGGGATCTTGGTTGCTTATCAGGCAATCTAAGGTTGGTTCAGGATTAAACAAGCGGAGCAAGCAGATGAGAGATAAGCATATAAGCGCCATATCAGGTATGGTAAAGCAAACAGGTTCTGAGACGACAGCATATACCGGCCGCCACGTAACATTCGCCAACACTCGCGCAAGGATTTCGCGATCTTTGCGCTTTTTTATGCGCCTGCTGTCGCTCTTGATAACACTCACAATTATCTCATCTCATGCTTACGCTCTGAATCAGATTCAAAACAGTGGATTTGGCAATATAGCCGGATGGAACGCTACTTATGTGGTTGATCCTGGAGATCTTGGAGCTATCAGCTTTGGACTGGATTCCGGCGCCTTGCGAGCATATTTTAAAACAAAAAACACAGCCGCCCCGGCATTAGGTTACAGCGCCAACTTCACGGCCACACAAACGTTTTTAGCCACTCCACGTTCAACTGATGTCAACGCCAGAATGTCAATCATATATAAAGAATCCATGCCTGCAGATACCAAATGTAGAGCAACGCATCAGGGAACCTTACGCAAGACCAGCGATCCCGGAACAATTATCCCGGACGGCACGTTTCATTACATTTCACATCTTGGCACTGAGCAGGTATCAAGTTACGGTCCGCCCACTGTCACTGAGATGACTTTGGAGGCCGGCAGCTCATATCTTTTGTATTTGTATTTTGCTCTAACCGGCGACAGAAACTATACGATCCAGGTATGGGTCGACGATATTACCTGTAATATAAGCCCATCAGGCTTGGCTGCTGTCGAGACGAATGTACCTGTTTCAGGTTCAGCAAGAGGAGGCTGCCAGCTCACCTGGGATGTCAGCACCCCGGGTACCGGTGCTAACGCGTTGAGTGCAGCATCTCCATACAGAATCTACTGTAGTTACGTCAGCGAAAGCGGTCCATGGACTCAAATCGCTACAATGACTACTCCTACCACCACACACACGGCTTCGCCGACCCAGGATGTAGCCTGGTATGCAATATCAGACGTCGATACAGCTGGCATAGAATCTCCGCTCTCGAAACCAGTAAAATACAGCAGCGCCAAACTACAGATTACCAAGGTAGAAACCACTACTACCAGCGTGACAAAGGGGCAGAATGGCCTGCCCGTGACTGTCTATATAACTAACACCGGCAGCAACTCCGCCTCTATTGGCACGATCGAACTGCTGATTGACAGCCCTGTTTATGGCGTATACTCGATAAGCGCACCTTCTCCGGCTCTCCCGCAGGCGATTGCGGGTGGCGAATCAAAAGAATTCGTATTTCTCGTAAATGTTGCAACCAGCAGTGTTTCTGGCGTCGATTATATTGACGCAAAATGCACCGGAACCAATAGCGTTACTCTTGCCGCCATCGAAGATCCTGCATCTGATGTCAAAGCTTCCTGGTTGATCCAGGAACCTCCCGACCTCAAAATTCTTGATATCAATGCATCTCCAACGGTATACCTCGACCAGACAGGAGCTGGTATCTACCTGACCGTGCGCAATGACGGTGAAGCAGCAGCCGTATGGGATTTATGGAACAACACCGAGATGCATTTTGTGCTGGGCACCTATCTGAATCTACGGCCTTATGGTGTCAGTGAGCCTTATTCTGAAGTAATACTAAACGGCGAAACAAAAATTATAAGGTATGACATTGACATATCGCCATTGTCTGCAACGGGTACAACTACAATAAATGCAAGCATGAGCTATGTTGACGGCAATACCTACAATGCGTTCGTTTACGATATTGGCGACACGACTCCACCAAGCTGGACAATCCGCTCAGGCATACTCAAGACTTACCGCGGTCCGGTTGGTTTCCCCGCATGGACAATAGAAGCAGGCAGCTTCAATCTTGGCAATTTCACGGTATACACAAAAGGCAGCAATCTGCAGCCTGATAAAGATTACAGAATGCGCTGGTACAAGCCTGATAGTTCACAAGTCCAGGCAGATATGGTCTCCACCGACCTTGGTGGAATACTTACAAACAGCTTCACTCTGAGCAGTGACCCGACATACCTGGGAAAATGGCGGGTAATTGTCTCCCGAGTTACCAACGAGATTCCGCTGTGCGAAACATATTTTAACGTCGTCGATCCGGCAAGTCTAAGCATACAAGTATTGCTGCCCAGTTCTTTGACAGTCAATCAGCCGTTCGAGGTGACTTCAAGACTTGTCAACAGCGGTGGCAGTCGCATCGACACCGCATACGCATCGCCTTTAACTCTCCATGCCGGCAACATCGGCACCGCAGTGTTTAATGCAGGCCCAAGTCAAGCTCTTGTGACCGTTGAGCCATACAGTTATACAGACATTACCTGGGACTACACAGCTAATACTGTTGGGTCATTCACAGTTCTAAACTCTGGTTATGGTGTAGACTCAAATGATTTGAGAGATCTCACAGCTGCCACGGAAACCAGCAATATGTGCATGATTCAAGATCCTCCGGTGATTGAGGTAAGCAACATTGTTACTACAGATACGGTGGTTTACCTTAATCAACACGATCTCACAGTAACCATGGACATAGAAAACACAGGACAGGCTTCTGTCCTTTTGAACATCGCCAGTCTGACTTTTTCGCAAGCAGTTCATTACCAGACTCTCGAGTCTCCCACCCTCCCCTATCTGCTTACAGCCGGCAGCCCGGTCACTTTTACATTCAAGGTAGCGGTTGGAGCAACCTCACCGGTCGCATTGCCTGCAGCAGTCACTATACGAGGCTATGCCGAAGGGTTAGATGCCAACTGGCCGACATCTCCCAGTGTAAATCATACCAGCATCGACACAGACTCCTGGACAATCCAAAACGAGCCGACTGGCTTCTGTTCAAGAGAGCCTGATTTTACCACTGAGCAATACACATTTAATGTTGGCCAGGAAGTATGGGCAAGATACACCAATACACTTGCAGAAAGATTGAGAATTCTTTTTCTCGAACGTTCCGGAACCCCAAACAACGCCACCCCGGTGACTGACCACGTAGATGCTGTCGGAGGCGTCAGAACACAAAACTACACCGTACCAGGCCCGGCAGGCGACTGGAAAACCATGCTTTACAAGGCAAATGCTGGAACTGGTAACCTTCAAGATTTTCGCTCATTACAATATTTCAAGGTACAAAATCCAGGCAGTATCAACGCCAGCCTTACCTTTGTGCCAGATGATATTGAACTGAATGATGATGTGACGCTAATTCTTACTCTGTCAAACAATGTCACTCTTGGCTCTACACTGGAAAACATCGTCCCGACTTTACCGCTTAAATATTCTACAGGATCAGGAGTGTTAACACTGTTAACAGGGCCTGACCCGGCCTCGATTACACTTGAAGCCGGCAGTTCAGCCAGCTTCACCTGGACCTACAGAGCAACAGAACATACTGGAGCCGGCACTTATCAAATGATAGCCACCTCTACCGGCAATGACTCGAATCTGGCAACAACCGATGCCAGTTACTCAACTTCTACCGTGGCAATTTCGGGGCCTTTGACAATTCGTTATCGTGACCTTTCTTACGCCTCAGCGACGCTCGATTTCGGCACTATGGTCTGCGGTGAGTACAAGACCGTCGGCAGCAGTAAGGTCAACAACCTGGGTTCGACCGATCTGACACATACCAGCTGGAACAAAGGTTTTTATGAATCAGCGGCATCTGATCTGCTGCACCCTTCGCAGCTCACCATGTATCCGTTGTCGGGCTTCACTGTTCCAGTTGCAGCACCATCCGCTACCAGCACCTATACAGAACTACACATGCCCTACAATCAGCCAGCTG
>MFYY01000160.1:4229-4533 GCA_001787855.1 Candidatus Riflebacteria bacterium GWC2_50_8
GCCAAATTATGTTTTTAACTCTACCGCCATTGCCAGCCAGTGCCAGGTAATCTACACAATCCCGGAATCAGTAAGTCTCGGCGACTGGAAAATAGGCAATACCATAGCCACAAAAACCATCACGATTTTTAACGGTGGCAATCTGTCGCTCGAAAAGGTCAAAATCAAGCAACAGACGGCGACTGATTTTACCTTGACAGTTACGCCGGTTACAGCCGGCGATATGACGACAACAGCATCACAGATAGCCTCCATCTCAGGCTATATCGATGCCGCAGCCACCGACGGCAACTACATAATCGAC
>MFYY01000160.1:4560-6532 GCA_001787855.1 Candidatus Riflebacteria bacterium GWC2_50_8
CGAAATCGGTATCGGCAATCAGCTGATGCATTTTACCCCGGCTCTGATCGACTTTGGCAACGCGACACCGACCGTCCCTCTTCCAGAAGCAAGTTTTGATATTACCAACATTGGTGACAAAACTCTCAGCTGCCTCAAGTGTATCATAAACAACCTCGACCACACTTCTTTGCCCGGCATCTACATTCCGGCAGACGAAATCGAATTCACCCTTCCGGCAAGCATTACAGTTCTAGCCACAGAGACAGCCTACATCAACGTATATGTGCCGGCCGGCATGGCGATTGGAACCTACACCGGCACTGTTACCATATTTGAAGATGAAGATGGAGATGGAACATATCTCGGTGATGACAACGAAGCACCTGAGACACTGACGCTACAAATGTATGTCGTTCCCTACCGTGGCCTGCGCGTGCTTACACCTATTGCCGACGCCGGACCCCTTTCCAAACTTGAAACTGGTAGCGCAACTTTCAGTGTAAAGAACACAGGTAACATTCTGCTAAATGATCTTGGCTGGGAAAAAATTCCGCTAAGCCTTGATGGAGTGCCACTATTAAATGAGAGCAATTACGATTTTGATCCGCAGCCTTCACAGCCAGCGAACACAATATTTTATGCTACCATGACCCTGATAGTGCCCAATGATCCGGCGATTCTCGACGGCGACTATATTGGCCAATATGCTTCAATTTATGATGACCTTCTAGGTGATTACCCAGATATGACAGGCGACCCTCAGGCATTTTTCACTGTATCCTGCCAGGTTGGCACCAAATTTATAGACATTGTCGAAACCGATCTGTTGATCGAGGATGCGATGCCATCACTCATGTCTGACGCGTGCGAATTCACTATCGACAACATCGGCACGTTGATTCTGAACCGACCTATGGCCACTGCCTCGACTCTGGTCGGGCCAATGACCATTCCGGCTACGGCATCGATATTTGTACCGAGCGTCTTTGAATATATGATCAAAAACAAAACCCTGACAGGAACATGGCAGGTAAATGTACCGCCCGGCACTCTAGAAGGCACTTATATAGGCAAAATAACTGTCTGGAACGATACCAACGGGAACAGTGTCATAGATGATCCAGCCGAAGCCTCAGATACTGCTGATCTTGAGTTGAGAGTAATTGCCAAAGCTGTTATCGGTATCAGCTCGACCACATTAGACTTTGGAACTGTTGCGCCAGACCGGTCTTCTGCTGTCAGTTTCAGCATCGTCAATCTTGGCAACCAGGCCATTGCCAGCGATATAAGAGAAATTGCCAGCCAGTTACCGCCGCTTGGGCCTGGGATTCCGATCCCAGCCGCGCAGATTCAGTTCGATCCGATTCCGTTCGCCGCGAACCTTGCTGTTGGCGGCTCGGCCCCAGCCATTGCGACTCTGACAATACCTGCCGGGCAGGCCACCGGCAATTACCAGGGCACGCAAAGAGCCTACGTCGATACCGATGCGCCATACGGTTCTTATACTGCGGGTGAAGTTACTGCTACCTTTACGACCAAAGTTCTGGTAGGAACCAAGCTGATCAGCGTAAACGACGTAGATATGGGCAGTCACGCGCATGCAACCACTGCCACTACCAACTTTACTTTGAATAATACCGGTAATATCAATACGAATCGCATAAGATGGATTCCTCAGGGCATCAGTGACGGAACAGCGACTCTGACGCCGACTCTTTCGCCAGCAGGTTCTGTAGCGGCTGGGGGCACTCTCAACTGCACTGCAAGCGTGGTGATTCCACAATACACACCGCCGGGCGTATATTCAGCTATTCAAACAGTATTCGACGATGATTTGACCCCATTTGACAACGCTCTTGATCCAACAAGAGAAGCGTCGGACACTTTTTTGCTGACACTTACTGTAGCGACAAGTCCGGGGCTGATCATCACCAATGTCGACCCGGCGTTTCCGGTAAATTTGGCAATTGGCCAGAAGGTATTTGTCGAT
>MFYY01000161.1:0-780 GCA_001787855.1 Candidatus Riflebacteria bacterium GWC2_50_8
CGGGCCGGAAAACGATTTGAGAAAAATTAATATCTGATCAAAGAATACCGGGTGGGCGACTGGGTAGAGAACCAGCGCCGCTGTGTCGGTTTTAAAAGAGTAGCTTAAGGGCTGACTATCGGCAAGTTCAGGATTTACCGCAATCGGCAGAATAAAGTAGCGGCGTTGCCCTGAGAAATCAGCGTCTAAAACCACCTGACCACGAGAGTCCGTAGTCAGAGGCCTGATAAAACCAGGACTGTTATGCGGAATCTCAGCAAGAAAAGGCGTCATGCCCTCGGCAAAGGTCATCGTCAGTTTAACCTGTCCTTTGCCATAGATTTCTTCGAGCAAAACGCTGTTGGGGATCACCTCTCCGTTACCGCCGACAAATGACCCGCCGCTGCTGGCAAAGAAATGCTGCACATAACGCAGCGGCAGCATGGCGGCGAGATCTTCGCCAAAAGCGACTTTCTTATCGACGAAGCCCCAGAGCGGGTTTCCTGAATCTTCAACATGCAGAGCCATGATGAAGTCGGCGAAAACCTGCTTAAAATCAGTATTGACTGAGGACAACAGCTTGTTTATGCCAGCAACGCCTTTTTCGCGTGAATGCACCAGCTCGCGCACAAACTGCTGCTGCAGATACGGGCTTTCCCCGCCATACTTTTCGACCAGCCAGGTGACAAATGCAAAAGAGGCGCCATATTGGCGAAACAGGTAGTCTTCGCGAAACCAGCTCTCCCGGTTGTTACTGACCAGGTTCACTGCCGGGTTTTCGAGAAAGCGTGCAAAATGCGG
>MFYY01000161.1:792-15535 GCA_001787855.1 Candidatus Riflebacteria bacterium GWC2_50_8
GTATTCGCAGAACATCGAGAACCCCTCGTCGAGCCAGCGTTCCTGTTCTGCGCTGTCGGTAGCCAGTTGTATCGAAAAATTAACCATGTGCTGCAGTTCATGCGCCAGGGTGCGATAAAACTGGTTGCCCTTGTCACCGTAATCGCCGGGATCGCCGGGCGCGATATCCATGAAAAATACGGGCTTCTGGTTGCCAAACAGGCCATCAAGATCGCGATGATCGAAATAGCCGGCGACATAGCCCTCGGCAAAGTTGTCTCTGATATCGACGAGAAAAATGTAAACCCGCTCATCAGGAAGCTTGAATTCAGACGGGATTACCGGCTTTCCGAACCAGCTGTCGACGGTTTTATAAACTCTGTTATCAAAGTTATCGACTATCTGAGCGTAGATATCAGCGGCGCGGCTACCATAAAGTTGTGCGTTCTCACGCTCGATAAACAGATGGCAATGCCGACCCTGCGCTACCAGCTTGCCAACACGATATTCGTAGTTGTCTGACGAGAAATTGTAGACCTGAAAGCCCACTTCGCTCTCGTTTGGCACCAGTCTGATGCTGCGCGAATTTTCCCTGATCTGTGCGCGAAATGAACTGCTGCTGAGATATTGCCGGCGCAGAAGAGCGTCGAGTTCTGCTTTGCGCTCACGCAAACGGTGCGTGCCATCGACAACAGTCGCAGTCTGGGCCGACTGCACCGTCGAACAGATAAGCAACGCCAGCAACAGCGTAATGACAAGCGTAGATGTTTTGCCGAATCCGGGTTCAGGTCGTGTTTGCAATTGAAAATACCGCAACAGTAATATCGTCTTTGGTTGGTTCAGTCGAATTTTCGACCATTGCAGTGATTTCGTTGACTATTTCCTGAGATGTTTTTGTGCGACGTTCAAGAAAAAATTCTTTGAGCCAGACAAAGCCATCTTTGTGGCCAAGATTGTATTCAAAAAAATCAATGAGACCGTCTGAGTAAAAGATAATCTTGTCACCCTGGTCGATCGCGATTTCATTGCCCTGGTATTCGCTCTCATTGAAAAGGCCGAGCAGCGTGCCGGTCGAAGCAAGCTCGGTCAGCTCACTGGTCCGGAAGTTCAAATGCAGCGGAAAATCGTGACCGGCGCTGGCATAGCGAAAATTCATACTGTCGAGATCGAAAATTCCCCAGATTGCCGAAGAATTAAAACGCGAACGAGCACCAAGAAACTGCTTAAGAGCGATATTAATGTCGGTCAGCAGCTTTTGCGGTGGTGTGGCAAAACTGATTTTTTCGTTAAACAGGCAGACAACTACGGCCATGACCATCGCCGCAGGAATACCTTTACCGCTGACATCACCGATCAGAATTCCCATGCGGTTAACGCCGGGATCCTCGACATAGCGGGCAAAATCGCCGCCAATAAAACGGGCCGGGCGACTGTATGTCGCTACGTCAAGGCCAGGTAAAATCGGGGTTTCGCGCTGCATGACACCTTCCTGAACGATGCGCGACATTTCGAGCTCACGCTGAATCTGCGACTGCCGCTCGAAAAGATCCTCGGCGCGCAGCGCCAGCTCCTTGTGCAGGCGATAATTATGCAGGCAGATGGAAATCTGGTCAGAGAGGATCTCAAGACGAAAATTGTCATCTTCGGAAAGGTCGCAGTCAGGATCGTCACGCCCGACCATCATGCAGCCATAGAATGTGTGACTGCATACCAGGGTCGTTCCCGCCAGCGCGCCGCGAAACTCATGCTTTTTAAATGCATGTTCGAGCAGCTTGAAAGCAAGGGTTACGTCATCAAGATTCGGTTCGGTTGCGATCTCATCAAAGTTTACCGCTGCAAACCGCGACAATTCAATGCCAGCAGCTTCGACAGCAACAAAACTGTCTTTGTCGAAATCCATCAGAAACATAACTGCCCAGTCAAACTGGCCAAGCTCGAGAACGGTTTTAAGAATTCTGCTGTAAGGCCTGTCACTCTGCAAAATCTGAATGTTTTCGAGTTGATGAACCTTGGCGTAGAAGTCGCATACCTCTTCTGCCGCAGACTGGCCCAGAATCTGATCACGCAGGTAGGCAAAACAGATAATTATCATGCCAAGCAGCGCAGGCATTGCCCATGCATATACCGGGACCAGCGCCGCCATCAGTGCGATAGCCAGCAACCAGAGAAAAACCAGAAGCTGTCTGCTGCGGTTAGCACTTGATCGCGCGGATCTGTCAGCCAAGCTTCTCTCACCCTCTTTATCAGTTAATCTTCAAAAACCGTGCTGCCCCATTCCGAAAGTCCAACGAACAATTTTTTGGGGCTGCGTGCATCAAGATAAAACCGCGGATCTTTTTCGAGATAGTTTTTGAGTCGCTGTCTGATCTTGAACAGCAGATCCTTGGTAAAAACGTTTTTCAGTTCAAAGCTTGCAGTCAGAGGTGCGGAAAAGCGTCGCCACAAGTCTGAGAGACTAACAGGCCTGCCGCGCTTTTTGAGAGCCTTGTAGGTGCGCTCAAGCATTGATTCGAAAAGTTCGGCGCCGTTGTAAGCATAGAAAAACGCAACCGGAGGCAGAAAGCCGAACTGCGAAATAATGTTGCGGGCCTTTCTGACAAGCTTTTCGCCCTCGCCCTGAAAGCCGACCACTTCGGAGCGAAGAATGCGCATGAGCATCAGATCGACATCTTTGCGGGTCAGCGTGTCGATAAGTCCGGCATCAGTTGGAAAAAACTTGTGCAGAATCGGCCGAACCGTTTCGATTGGTTCGATACTCAAAAACTGCAGGTTACGACCATAGGTCTCGGGGTTCTTGCTTTTCATCTCCCCGAGAATCTTCTCAAACTGCAGTATGAATTCAAATTTGGTATCGAAAGACATGCTTAAACCTAAAATAAATTATTCTTTATCTTAGGTCAAGCGAACAGCTAAATCAAGCAAATTATTCGTTTTCGCTGCTCTCATCGCTGCAACCCATGTCTATAGATGGCAGCGAACTCTCGCCAGTAATCTGCAGGAAGCCTTTTTTGATGAACAGCAGAAATCCGCACAACGATACTGCATACAAGCCTGCGAACATCGACAGAACTTCTTTCATTTTACCTCTCCTTCACGTCAACTATACTTATCGGCACAATTAACCTTTTTTGTGAATTCTGGTGATTTTTACTCTGCGACTCAGATGCCGGGCTGAGAATGTCGATAGAAAAAGCAGAGGCAAATGAAAAAAATCAGATATATATTATTAATGATCCTGCTGTTTCCGGCACTGGTCTTGGCTGAAGGGCAAGTCTGTCCGGCCTGCGGAGCTGAAGAACTGGCAAGCCTGGCGATGGTATGCCCGGAATGCGGTGTCAACCTGCACAGTCCGCTGCTGAAAGCTCAGCAGAAACCACGGGCGCGTCTGCGCATAAGACTGTTATACACCGGCGGGAACCCCGATAAAATGCCGAACTACGGCAAACTTTACATCAACGGCACTTATCTCGGCAATATTGACATGATCGAGAAACAGAGCAAAATAGATGACTATGCCCAGATCTGGTCAAACGGTCTCGGCAAGGATTTTACGGCCTACTACGAGAAAGTTGTCGACAGCGTTCCGGCTGGCGTTTTAAAGGTTGAAGTTGAAATGAAGTTCAGCCGCTTCTATGGGCTTGGCAGCAGTTTAAAGAGGGTTGTGTTTCCATACACCTCATTTTCTTCAGGCGAAAACACCTCGCTTGACCACTATTTCAGCTCACCGTCGACATTTAATCAGCATAAACCGGTTAAGGCGCCGCCCATACCGATTGTTTCAGAAGCAAAACTGCAGGGCGCAAGCGGTACTGTGGCTCACAACGTTCCTCTTTTCGAGTAAGCATCAGGTATAAATTCGGCGACAGAAGTGCCGATATAACAAGTAACAAATAAATAAAACGAGGCAGACAAATATGGAACAGACCAATTCACGCTGGTTATTCATTTTTATTGTGATGAGCCTGATCAGCATTATGCTGTTTCCGCAAAGAGCGCATGCAGATTCAAACTGGCTCAAGTATTTCCGCAAGGATTCTCTGCTCAACACCTACAAACGCAGCTATGCAGTTCTCGATGACACTCTCTGGATTGGCACGCATGGTGATGGACTGACCATGAACGACGGCAAGAAAACTGTCAGCTACACCAACCGCAACCCCCGCACCAGCCAGGCTATTGATGACGGACTGGTTTCAGACTACATAACCTGTATCAGCATCGATGAGAATAATGGACTGATCTGGGTCGGAACCAACGCCGGCCTGTCGAGCTGCAACCTCGAAGGCAAAGAATGGAAGCGCTACACCGACAAAACCGGTCTGCCAAATTCGGTAATCCGCGATCTGGCGATTGACTCTTCTGGTAATCTGTGGGTGGGCACCCCTTCAGGAATCGCTATTTATGATGGTGAAACCTGGAAAAAAGTTTCTGACAACAAAGGTCTGGAACAAGGCAGCGTGCACTCCATCAAGGTCAAGGGGGACTCAGTCTGGGTCGGCACGGTTGGTGGCACAGTGAGTCGTTATAAAGACGGCGAATGGCGCACCTTTGTGACTTACGAATAAGGCCTTGTAAAGAAATAACCTGGTCATTTACTTTTTGCGAGCGGCCATAAGGGGCCGAAAAAACAATAACGATTGTCCAGGTTATTGTTTTACAGCCCCTAAACAAAGCTTTTCTGCAAGGCCGGCCCTGGTGCCGGCCTTTTGCTTTTTAGTTACATTTGGTGATAGAATCGCCAGCGATTACACTTGGCCGCGTCGTTCCCGTGGCGGCCGAGTATGCCCACGTCCGTGTGGGCACGATTACGAGCAAGAGCACGAGCACGAAAAAACAAACAGCAGAACGACGGCGAAGGTTTCTCTGAGCGAAATAAGTTGGAATAAGTAAAAACCCTAAGAGACGAGTTTAACAGATGTTACAGCCTTCGCATCGCGGCATTTACGAATACCTCTGGTCAGAGCACAAATACAGCATGATCGGCATTTCGCTCAAAATCTTTCAAGGCATGGCAGCGCGCCTTGGCAAAAAGCCGCAGATTCTAAACTGGCTGCGCCGGCTGGCAGTGCTGGCGACAGAAGAGCGCCCGGAATGGTATAACGCGCTGCTTAACGTCTATATGCACATCAAGCCAGAGTTGAACCGGGCCCAGCGCCATGAGATTATTGAACTGCTGCTGGTCGATGAGCCGGCAGCAGCCGAACTGCTGTATAAACATGCATTGCGGCTCAACGAAAAAAGTATGTATGGCTGCCGACTCTTTTTTAAGGGTACTCAGGCGCTTTACAAGTTCTGGGATGCTCAGGACAGGCCTGGTCTGTGGCTGTGTTTCGGGCCATTTCAGCTGCATCTCACAGCAGCGCAGGTATTTTCGCGCATCGCCATTTCTTCTGCAACTACCGCTGATGAATTGCATGGACGATTTCAAATGCTTAATTCAGGCATTCGCGAAGAGGAATTTCTCTGCTGGCCGGAAACGCTTCGCGATCACCTGCTTAACAACAATCTGGTGGTAATGCCGGGCAGCTCTGCCATTTTGCATCCACGCGCCAGAATACTGCTGAGCGAAAACACTGCCACGGCGCTGCAGGTAGATAACTACACGACGGCAGCACTTATACTCGAAAAACTCTGGGACAACGCAGAATACCCGGACGACGCAATCGCGCAGCTGCCGCAGCACCGCGATTTTTTAAACGCTTTCCGTTCCTGGTTCGTGCCCGAGGTTGAGTGGCAGAATGACTTCTGTGCTGAAGAAGCATGGGATTTCATTGCCGGGGTTTTCTGGCAGCAGAAGTGCGCAGAAGCAGGTCAGCCGGTGATTTCGGACGACAGCTCAGCCGATATAGGAATGGAGCCCGCTGATGAGGAAATTGACTCCGAAGAGGGTGAACATGGTGACGAGGAACCCCGCTATTGAAAGGCACGCAGTCCAGGTTCCGTTCCAGCCGCGGGCAAGGCGGACGTGCAGGTAAATTGAGTAGACAAGAAACGTAATCAGTGCCCAGGTTTCTTTAGGATCCCAGCCCCAGTAGCGGCCCCAGGCCTTGTTGGCCCAGACCATGCCAAAAATCAGGCCACCAACGGTAAACAGCGGGTAACCCAGCGCAATTGCTCGATATATAAGCTTATCAAGACTGTCGGCGTCTGGCAGCCACTTTTCGACGCCTTTATGCACAGCGCCACGATACATCCAGGTAAGCAGCATCAGAAGCAACATGGTGACAGAAACAGGAGCGATGACGCCCCAGACCAGGCCCATCCAGCGCTCGCTGTAAGAGGGTTGCTGACTGAGATAGCTCGCCAGCAAAGTCATACTGAGAATAAAGACGACCGGCATCCCAACCACCACCAGATAACAGGCGGCTTTCTCGAGAAAGTCCACAGAACTGTTCTTTTCGGCAGCGCTGGTCATGACTTTTCGGAAACAGTAGAGATAGCTCAAAATAAAGGCAATGGCGAACAGCGCCTCGCCGACGAAGGCCAGCGAAACATGCAGATGCAGCCAGTATGACTGCAACGCCGGGATCAGCGGTTTAACATCGGAAGCAAAAACCGAAGCCACGCCGAACATCAGAATCGAACCGACACAGGTGCCCGCTTCAAGCATTGGCAAAGGCTGATTTCTGGTAAATATCAGGCCGGTAAGGGCAATAAAAGTAGACAGGGTGACCAGCGATTCATACATATTGGAAAGCGGCGGGTGCCCCGCGCTCTGCCAGCGAAGAATCAGAGCAACCAGGGCGGCAATGACTCCGGCCCAGGCTATGCCGCGCGAAGGCATATACAGATTTTCACGGTTCAGGCTGATATGCGCGCTGAAGCCGACAAACGCGAGAATATAGCAAACCATCGAAAAACCAAAAATCAGGGTTTCATTCATGCTGTGGGTGGTTCCTTGTCGTTGTTGGTCAACTGTCTATCAAGCTGCTGCAGGTCATCGGCAAAAATTTTGGCCGGGCGGTTGCCTGATATCGCGATGTATGCCTTACCATCCGGGTAAACCAGCAGCCAGCTTTCACGATACGGCACATAAAAACTCATAATCATGCCGAGTGTAAAAAGCAGACAGCCAACCCAAACCAGTGGCTTACCGGGGTCATGCGCCATCTGCATGCCGCTTTCGTATTCGGGCTCGGCACTGATAAAAGTAAACTGAAACGGCATGCTGGTAACGTGCCCGGCCATCGACATACGGTCCTGTGGAAATGCCCAGGCGCGGCCAGCAACGGCACCAGAACTGTCGTAAGCAACAATCATGGCAGCTGGATTATTGAGTTCATGTGATACGCTGACAAAGCGGTCGTTAATTATGCGAAAATCCGGCATAAAGTCCATCATTACGAACTCATATGGCGACCATGCAGGCTTGTATGGCTCTTTGAGCTTAAGTTCAACAGTTTGCGGAAAGGCACCAGCCTTGATTGCCAGCTGGCTTGACGCCGAGGCATCGCCGACAAACTCGACCTGCAGGCTTACCTTGTGGTAAAATTTGTTCCAGCTCGACTGGTAGAAAGTGTAATCGCCGTAGCTGACCGGCTGATTCACCATTACCTGCACCGGCTCGCTTTCATGGCTCTGGTCAATAAACCTGACGCGTGAGTTCCAGCTTTTGACTCCCATGCCGCGGCCGTCAGGCGTCTGGTAATTTTCAACCCACAGCTCGTCAAAAGCAATTTTGAAAGCCGGACTGGCCAGGCCAGATTTGTAGATTGAATGCAGGGCATCGATCTCTTCCCGCATTTTGTCGAGTCTGGGGTCTTCTGGAGAAAATTCCCTGATATTACGTGCAACACGGGCAATGCGATCAGCATCTCTGGCGGCGCGAACCGCTTCGAGAGGTGCTACCGGCACCAGATCGCCTTTTGAGCCTCTGACAACCGTCTCGACGCCGAGATAGCCGCCAATCAGGCCGCCGGCAAGAACCAGCAAAAGCCCGATGTGAAGCGACATGCCGCCGAGCAGCGAAACTTTTCCGGAAGTATTGAGCCCAATCAGCACGTCGTTTTCGTCGGTTATGACCGCTGCGAAATCGCTCTGCCAATCTTGCTTAAGAGGAGCTGAGACGTGCCGGCCGGCTTCGTAAGCTTTGATTTCTTTAACGCTTGCGCGCTCAAGACGTGCCGACAGTTTGCGGTAAGTGCTTTTCCAGCGGGTTATTATGCAGGCGATGGTCGAAATCGACAACAGCCAGAGACAGGTCTGGAATGGAGCGCTGCGATACATATCGTCAAAGCCGAGTGAGAGAATCAGGTGCCCGATACTCGGGAAACGTCTGATATATTCTACAGCATCAAGATTCTGGGGCACCAGCGTGCCCAAGGTTGCGAGTGCTGTAAGTATCGCTATGAGTATAACTGCAGATTTTAATGAGACAAAAATTTTATGAATTGTTCGCATGGCACGGCAAGTATAGGTTAAATCGGTGCACAATTTCAAGCTGCCGGAAAATTTAGTTCAGGATTTGCTGCGATCGTAGTCGAGAAGCGCGACGGTAACGTCGTCACCCCAGGGCACTGTGCCCGAAAATTTTCCAACTTCACGGTATACCGCTTCAAAAAATTCTACGTTACTGACCTGCCAGCCCAGCTTTTTCACCAGTCTTTCGAGGCGATCATAGCCAAACTGCTCGTCTTTCTCATTCATCGCTTCGACAACGCCATCGCTGAACATGACCAGGCGACAACGGACTGGCAGTTGAATCTCTAAATACTTCAGGGTCTTCTTTCGGGCAGCGCCAAGCGGGTAACCAATCTGCTTTACTGCCTCGATGCTGCCGTCTTCGCGGATCAGGTAAGGGAAGGCCTGACCGGCATTACAACAGGTCATCAGACCATTTTTATCTATGTGGCCGCCGAAACAGGTCATCATTTTCGCGCGGCGCAGGTGTTCGAGCATCAGATTGTTCATTCTGGTGAATATTTCGTGCGGCATTTTAATTCCGAGATCAACAATGCCCGAGAAAGCAGCACGTGCCATTGAAACTACCAGAGCAGCCGAAATCGAATGCCCGGAGACATCGCCCATGATAAAAACCATCTCGCCTTCAGCCGGCACAAAAGCATCATAGTAATCACCACCGACATCGTCAGCCGGCACGGTGCGCCCGGCAAATCGTGCACTACCCGAGCAGATATCAGAACTCGGCAGAATACAGGTCTGCACAAAGTGGGCAACCTCAAGTTCTTTCATACCTTCGAGAGCATTATTAAAGGTTTCGGCGAGCTGCTGCCATTCATCACCGGTTTCAATGACGATTTTGTGCGAATGGTCATGCGCCTCCATGGCGTGAACTCCGCTCATGATGAGCCTTGCTGGCCGAATAACTCCGCGCACCAGGCGAATATATACAAAAAGCACAGCGATCATGACAATCAGTGCGGCTGTTAGAAGTCGATTTTCAAGGTTCGCGAGCTGCTTGTCGACTGATTCAAGAGACATGGCCGCAAAAAAGATGTAAGCGGGCATTTTTTTGCCAACGTAGGCACAGAGTAGATGCGGCTTGCCATTGATCAGGTGCTCTTCGACATGCAGATTTTTCGGCGGCTGCATAATGCTGACCAGTCTCTGCATGCGCATTCTCATATCGACTGCCGGAAAGCTGACATTAAACAGGCGCGGCGACACGGCCATATAAGAAACATTCTCAGGCCATTTCCCCTTGTCGCGAAAGATCTTCTCGAGATAGTTGCGCGTAAAATTGTAATTGCCGGAAAACAAGATCAGGCAATAAATTGCCTTGCCAGAGCGGTCTTTAATCAGCTCGACAAAATTGATGGACTGGTTCACATCGAAACCCAGCTCAAAAAACTCGCCAAGATTCTGCTGAATGCGTGAGACTGAATTCTCGTCTTCTGAATCAAGAAATGAAGACATTACCATCGACGAAACCTCTTCCTTGCTGCCGGCACCTGCGCCCAACAAAGCATTGTTGTGGCGGTTGATCAGATCTTTGCCGGTAAAACTGGTAAGTGAGGTATAAGCGGTTCGCCCCTGCGAAGGCATGAGGCTGGCAAACTCGTTCATGTCGAAGTTCTCAGGCGTGGTGTTGAAAACGTATTCAGCCTCAAGATCAAAGGGAATCCAGCCGTCGGCAAAAGCTTGACGGCAAACCTCTGCGCGATGCGCCATGTCATAAAAAACAAGACGGCGAACCTGCATGCCTGAAGCCGCGTAGGGCCGGGCAAATTTGCCTTCGCCATCGATGAGCAGGCAGGTGTCGAACAGAAACTGCAATTCGAGTCGCAGTGACTGATCGATGAACTCCTGCAGATTCTCAGGTTTCTTATCAAGAATATTTACCAGATCAACATACTTTTTTCTGATAATGCGAAAATCTTCGGTAAAGTTGGCATCGAGCTGGATCAGGAGTTTTTCAAGGCGGCTGGCAGTCTCGATCTTTGCCGATTCACGACGGGAATCGATAAAAAGGTTCCAGTAAAAGCCCACAGCGAGAACCGGAAGAGCCATGCTTATCACAAAAACAAAGCTGATCAATGAGGTGAGGGAAAGTCGCAGACTGGTCTGCGCGGTTTGACGAGCTTTCAGCCAGAGCGGCAGCCAGAATAAGAAAAGTGCCAGGCTCCAGAAAGGTGCCGGCAGCTTTTTATAATTCATCAACGCCAGCAAAATGCGGCCATCAGGCTTGAAAGAGACGAGAACTTCGCGATCGCCGAATGTCAGATACTCGCAACCGCTCTTGATATCCATTCCGCTGATGCGGGGCGCAATAACGTATGGATTAAGGCCTGCCGGGACCACAGAGTCTTCAGGGTTAAAGAGATTAACGTAACCGAACTCAGCGGTAGAAAGGCCAAGACGTGCAAAGAGATTTTGTGCAATGAGTCGGTCAGTGAGTTTTCGGTCGTGAATCAAAACAATCATTGCGTTAATGCCTGTTTTGAACTTTTCCGGTTCGGAGAACCATATTCCATAGGTGCGGTCTTTGGCGATGGTGACTTTCTGGACCATGCCGGGCTTGCCTTCAAGTCTCGGAAAACCGACCCCGCCATTAAGCAGTCTTATCATACGGTTTTTGGTTTCGCCTTCGAGACGTGGCCGGATAAGGCCTGTGTCGAAGCGGGAGAGCAGAAATTTCCAGTCATCGGCACTTTCCGGGCTGACATTCAGGGGCGCTTTATCTGAAAAATAGACGATTTCGCAGGCATCAGACGCCATACCATGCGAATGCAGCCAGATCCGGGCCAGGCTGGCGGCTTCGCTGGCAGTTTTCCCGGCAACGTCGCTGAATAGCGCATTGAATTCCCGGTCAAACACTTTCTCGAACCGAAAAGATGCGTACATTTTTTCGAGCAGCGCCTCGCTATTGTGGCGGGTGGTCTGATGCTCGCGCTTCTCGTTGCGCTCGTGAAAAAAGCTGATGACAATCAGATTGAGGGTCACTCCCAGCAGCAGTATCAGCCAATATACAGGTCTGGTGTCATTCGCTCGCATCTGGTTCTCCCGACATGAAGCGTTTGAGCACAATAACCGTCTGGTCATCGTTCTGCGGACCCCAGGCGTTTGCCGCCGCGATTATAAAGTTGACCATTTCGGCCGGTGCAAGGGCAGCGGCCCTGGCGCAGACTTTTTGAAAGCCGTCAAAGCCCAGCATCTGTCCGTTTGCACTGGTGGTTTCGACAAGTCCGTCGGTATAAAGAATAAGGCTTTCGCCAGGCGCCAGCATACGTTGCCCGGAACCGATTATCGGCTTTGCGCGCACACCTAGAGGCATGCCAGGTAAAGTCAGATCCTCTGGTTCGGCATCAGGTCTCAGAACCAGAGGATAAGGGTGACCGGCCGAAGCGAAGTCGAGTCGGCCATCGGCCGGCGTGTAAAAGCCAAGCCAGCATGTCATATATAGCCTTTTGGCGCCGTATTTAAAATGCAGGCGGTTGATTTCCTGCAACAATGCAGCGGCCGACACGGCATTTTCGGCAAGCAGCGACAACCAGACCTTGGTCGAAGCCTGCACCATTGCAGGCGCAATTCCGTGGCCGGTTACGTCGCCCACAACCACCAGCACCCGGCCGTCTTTGAGGACAAACCAGTCGAAATGGTCGCCACCCAGTTCTGTCGCGGTAACACAGCGGCCGCAGAGATGCCAGTCATCACCGCTCAGAAAGGTTTCAGGCCAGAGAGTCTCTTGAACACTGCGTGCCACCTGCATTTCCTGAAAGTTAACCAGAGTTCGATTTAAACTTGCGATCATCGATGAAAACTCTTCGACGGCGGCACCCTCAAGCGTCACTCGAAAATCACCGTTTGAAACTGCCACAAGACCGGTCTTAAGATTTTCGAGAGGCCGAAGAAGCATTGTAGAAGTAATTCTGGCAGACACCAGGGCCAGCAGGATAACAAGTATCGATAAAATGAGCATGCGCCGATTCAGCCGCGAAACATTCTGTTCGATGATATGATACGGCTGGGCCAGCATCAGCACATAACCATCAATGTGGTTTCCCCTGACCGCGCTGAGCAGATAGTTACGCCCCCCGACTGCGGCGATTTCGTGTGCTGGCAGACCGTTTCTGACAACCTGATCAGCCAGGCGCCGCAAAGCGCTCTCATTACCGGTCGATCTTTTGGGAAACGACGGCCAGAATGGCGTAGAAGTGATCGGCATTGCAGCAAATCTTGGCTGGTCATCGCCCCTGATACGATCGCGCAATCTGCTGACCTGCAACAAATAGTTGCGCTGCATACCAGCCTGCGAAAGAAAAATATACATCATGGCACGTGCATGGTTAAAATCATCGATAAAGACATCGACATAGGTCGGCAAAACGCTGTCGAGCATGTTCAGCATGCCAATCCGGCCGCTGCCCATTATCAGGCCACGTGCAAGCCAGCCGCCGAAGTCGGAAATAACCGATTTGACATCGGTCGACGCAGGTTTGTCATGTTTCTCGACGAACTCGCCGCGAAAAGTCTCAAGCAGCATCTCGCCGTAATGAACCATGCTCTGCTTTTTGCTGTCAGCCTTGCCAAGCGGGTTTTCATGAGTAAAAGACAGATTAAAATTGTCAGCAACAACAAGAATTTCACGCACCGACTCTGAAAAAGTTGTGATCAGCCGCGAAATATCGCCTAGAGATTCGCGAAACTCGCTCATCGGCCGGGCGGCGCCCTTCTGCATCGCGGCCCTGAATATTCCTTCGAGACGACGATACTCATAAGTCAGGCCTTCGTCGATTCTGGTCAACTCTGCGACACTCTGCTGCTGTAAACCGTCGATCAAGACCTTTTCGCGCTCAACCCGGTCAGCGATACCACTGAATATCAAAAGAATCAAAGGGATACCGGCACCATAAAGAAAAAGAGCGGCAAGTCTTACCCGCAGCCCAGGAGATACCGTAGCAATGCCGAGCAATAGATATGTAAGCAGCAGAAAAGCAAGCCCCGCCAGCAGCCTGATCGTAAAAGCAAGTGCATTAAAAAGCATGGCCGGCTCGACAGGCTGAACGGTTCTCGCGACAATGACCGTTCCTGAATCGGCAAACAACTTTATACCCGGGCATTGATTAAACATAAAACCACTTTCGCCATGGGGCATGCTGTTTACCAGAGCGATTGCTTCACCAGAGAAACTGGCTGATTCAGGCCTGATCAATTCTCTATGCACAGGATCCTGCCAGCCAAAACTGTAATTACGGCCAAATTTGCTGGAAGCACTGACTATGGCGTCATCAAGAAGCTGATCTTTATCCAACAGACGCTTGCCAATAAAAACTATAAGGTGGCCGGAAAAATTGCCAGCGCTGTCTTTGAGGTGAAACCAGCCACCCCAATGACGATCGTGGCTTGAGCCAATGCTGACAATTTCATCAGGAGTGCGATTCAATACGACATGCGCACTTCGATAACCCGAGAACTGAAATATAAAACGCTCATATTTCTTGCCCAGCGCAGGGTCGATGGCCGCCTCAAGAAATTTCTGCGCGACATACCTGGGTGGAGCTGGCATAAACGGCACTGCCAGGCACTTTCCCTGAGCATCATACAAAAACACTTCTATCGACCCGGGGTTGGCGTCGAAATTCTGCTTTAGGCGCCGGTCAAATGCTTCAGATGGCCAGGGCAGCGCTGCCAGGTTCGAAAATGCCTGGCTAAAACGTTTAACCGGCTCAGCCTGTGCCGAAACATCGCTGAGAATCCTGGCCATCTCCTGGCGTTCAGCCTTGATTCGCCTGCTGAGATCGGTTTCGGCAAAATACTGATTGAGCCCTGTCAAAATGATAAAGGGCAAAAAAACCATCAGCAAAGCCTTGCCAGCGGCCCTGGCGATTACAGCAAGCGGCTTCTGCCGCAAAGATTCAGGCAGTCTGCTAACCCATTGCATCAGTCGCCAGCTAACTTACAACAAAGCTGCGCACACTCAGATACATCAATAAAACCTCAAAATAAGTGGCTGCTCATAATTTTCACGGACGAATTCTACTTCGGCCGCTTCAACAACCGGCTGACGTCGTGAACTCATAGATTTGGAAACCTCATTCATCAACTTGTCGACCCGCAGGATTTTGCCTTTGACCGAAACTTGCGCAAATGCTGATATTCTCGCATCTACCGGCAGATCTTTGGGAAACTCGACCTCAAAAGAGTAATCCATGTTGTTGTCAGGATTTACTGAAGGCTGGCTGTTGACAAACAACACGCGCCGCCCATTTTTCTTAGTGACAAACTCAATGCGACCGCTCCACTCAACGGCACTGCCGACATATGGCGTCGGGTTGCGGCTTACTTCGTAGACATCAACAGTCTT
>MFYY01000161.1:15582-18373 GCA_001787855.1 Candidatus Riflebacteria bacterium GWC2_50_8
GCTGTTGTTCTTTTTGTTTATTAAGCCAAAATCGGCTGGCATTCAACATTTCGTCGACCTGAAGATTCTGATCCTGCGTCAGATTTCCATACTGGCGTGCCATTGACAGCAACGGCTCAGCCTTCTCGTATTCGCCACGCTGATAGAAATAAGTGCCACGGCTATAATAGTTGTAACTCTGCCGACCAGCCAGGTAAGAGAGCTTTTCTTTGGCTTCCTTCAAGTTCGGGTTGAGTTCGAGACATTTGCGAAACTGCAAAATTGCGTCATCTACGCGTTCCTGAGCTTCATAGGCTTCGCCAAGACCAAAAACGGCCTTGACCATACCGGGCTGTAACTTTACCGCCTGACTGAAAAAACTTTCAGCCCGCTCGGGTGTCTGGGTTTTCATGTAAATCAGGCCAATGGCATAAGGTATTTCAGCATCGGTGGGTGAACTTTGCTGAGCCTTCGAATAGCTTGTGAGCGCGTCGCTAAAGCGGTTCTGGCGAAAGCGCAGAAAGCCAAGCATTTTATTGATCGCTGCATCTTCCGGCCTTTCCTGCAAAGCCACTTCGTAATAGCGAATTGCCTCGTCAGTGCGGCCCTGGTTAAGCATTTCACGAGCCCGGGCAACAGCCTGATCGGCAGGGATAGTGTCAAATTCTGTCTGCTGCATGGTTTCGCGCCCCTGAATTTTCTGTTGCGCCGCGACGTCACTTGCCAGACTCTGCTGTAATGCCTCAAGCTCACGCCGGGGAGCAAGATAATCAGGTTTAATCTGCACTGCGATCTGAAACTGTATTATCGCTTCCTTGATAAAGCCCTGCGCTTTGTAAACGCGGCCAAGATTGTAGTGCGCATCTGGATAGCGCGGATCCTTTTCGAGAGCCAGCTTGAACTCGCGATATGCCTCAAGATAGCGATTTTTGTAAAAATGATTGAGACCAACGTCTACATGAAACTTGGCAGTTGTCGCCTCAAGTAAATTTGTCTGCAGCAAAGCAGCAGCAACCAGCATAGCCAATAAAATTAATCTGTGACTTTTCATTCCGTTCTCACCTCGGCCCTGATATGGCAAACCTGAAAGTATTGTATGCAAAAATATTAACAGAGTGCAGCAAAAAACTAAACCCGCAAAAGCTTCAGCCCAGCTCAATAATCTTAAGAACTGTAAAGAAAGCTCTGTTATAGACCCTTAAGATCTTCGAGCTGCTTTGCCGATCTTTCCTGCTCATCAATTATCTTGTTGAGGTCGCGGTTGATCGCCTTGCCATCGTAACCAATGAGACTGGCGGCCTCAGCAATCTTGGCCTTCTGCCGCATCTGATCAGACTTGCTTAACGGCGCCTTAATTTCGGACTTAACCTCAGGCTGAACCGGCTTTGCTGCATCCGGCCGGGCACAACATCCAGCCAGCAAACATGCCGAAACCATAACCATAAAAATTGCTCTACTGCGCATTTCCGCACCTCACAATCTATCTTTCTGAGTCCATGCTAATACTTTCCCTGCCGCAATACAAGCTGCAAAAAGCAGCGATTGACTTGTTTATCAACGACAGATTATACATAATGCAGTGCAAGCAGATGCGATTAAAATTGGTGCTGAGCATGCGCACGATTTTAAGAAAACCTTTACAGACGCAACAGACAGATTAAAATATGAATAAGAAAAGTTCAGGCCTTGTCTACTCAAGCGAATGGGGAAAGATGTGCCCCGACTGCGAGAAACCGATCGCGCAGTGTGCCTGTCGCAAGACTGGCAGCGCTGCGCAGCCTTCCAAAGACGGAATAATCAGAGTCGGGCGTGAAACCAAAGGGCGCAAAGGTGCCGGCGTTACCGTGGTAAGCGGAATGCCCGGTTCCGAAGACGATCTCAAAAAAATTGCCGGCGAGTTAAAGAAAAAGTGTGGCGCCGGCGGCGCCGTGAAAGACGGGCAGATCGAGATTCAGGGCGAACATCGCGACCGCCTCGTCGCCGAGCTCGAAAAAATGGGATACCGCGTCAAACGCAGCGGCGGCTGATCTGCCAACGGCACAATCAGGCTTTTTGCGCGACCAGTTTATCGACGGTGAGTTGCGGGTGATGATAGCGTCTGCGTCCTCTGGTCCACCAGAAGCACTGAATAGCCTCAACCGGGCAGAACTGCAGACAGGCCATGCACTGTTCGCACTGATGATGCCATTGTGGCCGATTTTTAGAGTTAAGTGTAATATTATCGACCGGGCAGACTTTTGCGCACAAACCACAGCCAATGCAGGCGGCACTTGCCCGAAAATGATTATCGGCGCGCCTGACATTTACAGCAAAGATGCGCCAGGAAATCTCGGGCAGCCAGCTGAAAGGTGCCGGAATGGTTTCAATCCGGTGTTTCTGCCTGCAGCCAACTGCAGCAGCAAGTCCATTAATGCGGCTCTCAGCAACAGAAAGCTTTCTGCAGGTCTTTTCAGGGCTTTCTGCGCCATATAAAGGGGTGTAATTTCCCGGCATATAGACGACCCACCCGGCATCGAGACTACGACCGCAAAATCGGTGCAGGCACTTGTCGAAAATTCCCAGTGCAGCTCCTGCCGAACTATCGCAGGTAGCCACGACAGCTATGTATGGATTACCGTTGATCTTTAAATTTGCCAGTGATCTTTCGACAATCGCGGGAATTCCGGCCGCATAGACCGGAAACACAAAAACAATAATGTCGTCAGTAAGAGTAATCTTCTCGCCCCTGGCCAGCAATACCAGTGGCAGGATGCGAGCCTTCTCAAGCTTGCCGGCAATCGTTTCGGCAGCCATCAGCGAATTCCCGGTTCCC
>MFYY01000161.1:18388-28626 GCA_001787855.1 Candidatus Riflebacteria bacterium GWC2_50_8
CGTAAAGTATCATTATAACCGATGATATTCTGTGGCGTATCAGACTAAATTCTGCTATATTTATCGCATCTGAAGGTTGTGAGGTACAGAATTGCTACGGCTTAAGCCCTTACGAAAAGCACTTGCTGCGATACTGCTCATTGCATTAGTCGCAGTGCTGCTACAGGGCGTTCTACATGAGGCCGGGCATGAGTCCGATCATGAATGCTGCGATACGACCGAGATGGGCATCACGGCCCAAGAACATGCCGACGACTGCCATTCAGAGCATCAGAGCTGTTCGAGCCTTTCCTGCTCACATGGAACTTTATTTCTGGCCGAATCAGCATTCTGCTGGAGAACATTCGGGCAGATCGAACTGTTAAAATTTTCCAACACCAGTCACCGGCTGCCGATAATTGCAGCAAGCTTTTTCAAACCTCCAAGAGTCTCCATCGGCTGATTCAGTAACATTTCTAAAAACTGACATGCTAATCGGAGGCATTTATGCGCATTTCAATGCGTTTTGTTCTTTTTCTTTCAATAATTTTCTTATCTTATAACCCAGCACAGGCGCTTACGTTAGCCGAGGCTCTCGAACTCGCGCAGAAGCACCCGGTGTTGCAATCTCACGACCTGAACATCACAGGTCGCGAGCACGAGTCAAGAGATGCCAGCGCCAGAGGTGCCAGCAGCATTTCTTTCAACTCTGGCAATTTTGGCGGCAGCCAGCGCGGATTTTCCAATGCTGAATCTACAATTGAATTTTCTATGCCTGTCCAGGACAGATCTAAAGTAAGAGCCAGAAATAAACTGGCGCGGGCCAGAATTGATCTGAGCAAACTTGAGAAGACCAGTGCTGCCTGGATAATCCAGAGCCAGACTCAAAGAGCTTTTCATCGAGCGCTGACCGCAAAACTGTTTGCTGAAAAGGCAGAAGAATACATCGAGAATGCTCAGAAAATGGTAAACGCTGCCCAGATCATGGTTGATGCTGGTTCTACGGCCGAGCGCGAAGTTTTCCAGGCTGAACTGCTTTTTCAGGAAGCGAAACTTGAGCATCAATCATTCCTTGGCAGATTTGAAGACGCAAAGGCAGACCTGGCAATAGCGATGGGACTCGACTCCTTACAGAATCACAGCATAGAAGGTTCCGCAACGATTGATCTGCAGCTGCCGGCAATTGAAGAGCTTGAAAAGCTTGTTCTAAGCTCCCATCCGGAAATTCTGGTCGGCGATCTTCTTGCTGATGAAGTTCAATCAAAACTTGCAGTAATTCGTGCCGAAAATCGGCCAGGATGGGAGATCACTGCCGGAGCACGCAATCTACAGGAAACCAGTCAGCACGATTTTTTGATCGGCATTACCGTTGAGCTTCCCCGTGCCAGAGACAATAAGGGCGAAAGACAGGCTCTGAAATACGACCTGGAACGCCTGGCGCTTGAAAAAGCCAATAAGGCCAGAGAGTTGCGACTGCAACTGCTCAACGCCTGGCAGAAATTCGCCAGGCTCCAGGACCAGAGCATAAAAATTCGCGATGAGATTCTGCCTGCTTCTTACCGTCTGTTTGAGCTTGCATTAACCGGATATCAACTCGGAAAAACCGATCAAATAGTAGTTCTGCAGACACAGAAGGAATTTCTCAGTCATAGAGACAATTACCTGCAGAATCTTGAAGAGCTGTATGAAGCAATGGATCACATCGAAAGCCTTGCCGGCCCCGCCAATACGGTGATAAGAACCAGCTCTTCTGAGACTCTTAACGAGCAATAAAAATACGAGGACAAAATCATGAAGAAAATTTTCAGCGCAGCCGTTTTTATAACCCTTATCTTGTGTTTTATGGCAGTAATTGCAGACACACCACTGTTCAGTCAGTCCACAGATGCACACGCTGGCTGTGATCATGCAAAAGCAGCACCTGCCGTTGACCCGCACGCCGGGCACGATCATGCGAAAGAAACACCTGCCGCCGACCCGCATGCCGGGCACGACCACGCTGCGGAAGAGGCATGCTCAACAGATCCTCATGCCGGACATGACCACAGCGCGCACGCCGATGCTGGCAAAATGCCAGTAGAAGAGCTTTTTAAACAGGAATGTGAACATAAAATTAAAACAATCGACTGCGATGAGTGCCGCTACGAGCTGGGTGCCGTAAAAATTACCGACCAGACAAAAGCGATGCTGAAAACCCAAAAGCTGGCTCAGGAGCAGCGCCAAGAAGAAATCACCTTTCGCGGTGAACTCGAATATGACAACCAGCTGTTTCGAACCGTGGCCAGCGTAGTGCCCGGAATAATCGCGTCAATTACGGTTCGCAGTGGTGACAGTGTTGAACAGGGACAGGTCCTCGCGGTTATTGAAAGCCCGGAATTATCGCACCTGGCTCTTGATTTGCGAAAACTTGTGGCAGAACTAGAACTGGCTCAAAAGAAACTGGCACGCGAAGAGCTTCTGCACGAAAAAAAAGTTGGAGCGATGCAGACAGTTCAGGAGGCCCGGGCCGCAAGAGATCTTGCCGCGATCGAGATTAAATGCAGCAAAGAGCGTCTCGCTATGTATGGCTTATCGGAGAAGGATATTAACGCCATTACTGCGGGTCGCAGCGAGTCAACGCAAAAAGGGCAGCTGAAAATAGTTTCACCGATGCAAGGGCGTGTCATAAAAGTTCACGCCAACATTGGCAGCGCAGTCGGGGAACAACAGGCAATTTTTGACATTGTCAACATCGGAAAACTGCGAGCCATTGGACAAATCAAGGAATCAGACATTTCAACGGTAATTACCGAGCTTAAAAAAGGTGACATAAAGGGCTTTATCACAACCCAGGCCTTTCCCGACATGCTTTACCCGGTAAAAGCGGTAAGTGCAGATGCCGGCCTCAGAACAACTACGCGCACGCTGGGAATCCAGTTGACAGTTAACAATTCTGACGAACTGCTACGCCCCGGAATGTTTATCGAAGGCTCTTTGCAGATAGGTCGAGATCAGCAGAAACCAGTTCTTCCGGCCAGCGCTCTGCTCGAAGATGAAGATGAGCTATTTGTTTTCATTAAATACAACGATTCGCTCTATCTTCGTCGGGATGTAACACTTGAATCAAGACAGGGTGACACAATCGTCATTGGCAGCGGAATCAACGAAGGCGCCGAAGTGGTGACAGAAGGTGGCTTTCTCCTTAAATCAGATATTCTGCGCGGCAAAATGGGCGCAGGATGCGCACATTAAGGGGAAATGCCATGAACAGGTTTCTCGACTTTCTTCTGACCCAACGTTTTTTTGTATTTTTAATTACAGCAATACTTATTGTGACTGGGCTGGTCTCGTGGAACCGGCTGCCGATAGACGCATTTCCAGACGTAACTAACGTTCAGGTCATGATTTTGACCAAGGTTCCCGGTCTGACATCACTCGATGTCGAGCAGCGTGTAACCTTTCCGATTGAGCAGCACATGGGTGGCCTGCCCCAGGTTAAACAGGTGAGATCGGTGTCGAAGTCTGAGATCTCACAGGTTGTTGTCATTTTCGAAGATGACGTCGACATCTATTTTGCCCGCCAGCTGGTATTTGAGCGTCTTGCTGAGGCTCGGGAGTCTCTGCCCCCCGGCTCAGCTCCCGAGATGACTCCTACCAGCACCGGGCTGGGCGAAGTGTTTCAGTATACCCTCGACAGCGATGAATTGAGCCCAACAGAGCTGCGAACCCTCCAGGACTGGGTGGTCGCTCCGCAACTGCGCACGATTTCTGGAGTGACCGAGATCAACAGTTTTGGCGGCTTTGTTAAGCAATATCATGTGATTGTAAACCCGTCAGCTCTTGAAAAATACGAGATCTCACTGCGTTCGGTCATTGAAAAAATAGAAGAAAACAATGCCAATGCCGGTGGCTCATTTATTGTAAAAGACTGGCAGCAGACTTTTATTCGCTCTCTTGGGCTGTTAACCAGCATCGAAGATATTGGCAACGTTGTATTAAAAGATAACGATGGCGTGCCGGTTCTGGTTAAAGACGTTGCCGAGATAACTACCGGCGCGCAAACCCGTCAGGGCGGAGTTACCCGGGACGATCAGGGTGAGGTTGTCGCCGGCATGGTCATCATGCTGCAGGGAGCTAATTCAAAAAACGTCGTCGAAGACGTTAAAGAAAAGATTCCACATATCCAGAAGGCTTTGCCCAAAAACGTCAAGCTTAACCCTTTTTACGACAGGACTTCACTGATTCAGGCCTGTATTAAAACAGTTGTCGATGCCATCGGCGAAGGCGGCCTCTGCGTAATATTCGTACTTTTTCTCTTTCTTGCCGAACTGCGAACAGCGGCAGTCGTGTTGTTTTCAATTCCAATGACTTTTCTCGTCAGCTTTATCATCATGGATCTGGCTGGAATGTCTTCAAACCTGATGAGCCTGGGAGGTCTCGCCTTTTCGGTCGGCATGGTTGTCGACGCCACTATTGTCGTCACCGAAAATGCGCGCCGTCATCTTGCACTGGCAAAGCCTGATGAAACAAGAATGGCAATAGTCAGCCGGTCGGTACAGGAAGTAGTGCGGCCGGTATCATTCTCGATTTTCATTGTGTCACTGATTCTGATCCCGTTGTTTACGCTTCAGGGCATGGAAGGCAAAATGTTCATTCCGCTGGCTCAGACAATGCTTATCGCGCTGCTGGCCTCGCTGGGCATAGCGCTTTTCATCGCACCGGCACTGAGCGAAAGCCTTCTTCCCAGAGGAAAAGAATACGAATTTCCATTTGTATCCTGGTTTCACAGGATGTATGGGCGCACTCTAAACGTTTGCCTCAAGTATCAATGGACAACGATCACACTGTCCTTGCTGCTGCTTATCGGGACTGCCTCGCTTGCGATCGGACTGGGCACAGACTTTATGCCAGACCTGGATGAAGGCGCTATCGCCATCAACAGCGTCAGGTTACCCAACGCATCTCTGGCTGGCTCAGTAAAAGTGGCCGCCGAAATCGGCAAAATGTTGCGAGTAGTTCCCGAGATTGCAACTGTGGTTGGCAAAACCGGTCGGGCAGAGATATCTGAAGACCCGATGGGGCCCGAACAAACCGACTTTGTCATCATGCTCAAGTCACGCAAGGACTTTCCTGAAGGCCGCTCGAAAGCAGAAGTAACCGAACATATCAGGCAGGTATTGAATCAGGTGCCCGGACTGCGGCACTCGTTCTCGCAACCGATCGCACTGCGCGTCAACGAACTGATTTCGGGCATAAAAAGTGACGTTGCCGTTAAAGTATTCGGCGACGATCTTGATCTTCTCGCAAAATACGCTGGTGAAGTTGCGGCAATTCTAGCTGCAACACCCGGAGCATATGACACCAAGTCGGCGCAACTGTCAGGCATGCGTCAGTTCGACATTCAGATAGACCGTGCGGCAGCGGCGAGATATGGCCTTAATGCCGGCGATGTAAATGAGCTGATTGAAACCGCTGTAGGTGGTAAGGTAGCCACTACGATAATCGAGGGGCAACGACGCTTTGACCTGCAGGTGCGCTATCCTGAAAACGTGCGCAAAAATCAGGAAGACATCATGAATCTGCGCATTCGAACGCCAGGAGACACTCTGATTCCCCTGCGCCAGATAGCCAGCATCAGGCCGGTTGAAATTCCGATCGAGGTTAAGCGCGAGAATGGCCTCAGAAGCCTGGTAGTTGAAACCAACGTGCGCAACCGCGACCTCGGCGGCTTTATTTCTGATCTGCAGAAACGCCTTGAACCACTGGAAGCGAAACTGCCGACCGGCTACTTTTTGAGCCTCGGTGGCCAGTTTGAAAATCAGCAGAGAGCGATGAAAAGACTCGGGCTGGTTGTGCCGGTGGTATTGCTGTTCATACTCATTCTGCTGGTCATGGCACTTGGCAAATTACGCGATGCACTTCTGGTAATAGCGATTTTGCCGTTCGCGCTGGTCGGCGGAATAATTGCGCTGTGGCTATGGCAAATGACCTTCTCGGTTTCTGCCGCTATCGCCTTTATCGTGTTGCTGGGCGTGGCTGTGCAGGACGGGGTTCTGCTCATTTCATTCATGCGCCAGCTGATAAACGAAGGCAAAGACCTGCCGGTAGCGATAAGACAGGCCTGCGCGCTGCGTTACCGCGCCATCATGATGACCACCCTGACCTCTTTCATTGGCCATGTGCCGATGCTGCTGTCAACCGGTTCCGGTGCCGATATTCAAAAACCGCTGGCATTGGTCGTCAATGGTGGTCTGATTTCTTCGACACTGCTAACGCTGTATGTCGTTCCAGTCATCTTTGGCCTGCTCGAAAGGCGCTACGCCAAACTCGATGAGCAGGATATTAAAGAAATGGCCACAGCCAGCAAATAGTATTCTGATCATCAGGATCAGTTATTCAGAAGCCGCTTTTCAGAAAGCAAAAAAACTCAGCCCCGAAGCAGTTTCGGGGCTGAGCCAGTTACGAGAGACTAGTGTTCCGGTAAATTCTAGAATTCGGCTGATTTAGGCGTTCTCGGGAACGGCGAGACGTCTCTGACGTTAGTCATACCGGTAATGAACATCAGCAGACGTTCAAAACCAAGACCAAAACCGCTATGAACCACGCTGCCATATTTGCGAATATCGAGATACCACCAGATGCTTTCGAGCGGAATCTTGAACTCAGCCGCGCGCTGTTTAAGCACTTCAAAGCGTTCTTCACGCTGCGAACCACCGATGATTTCGCCGACGCCCGGCACAAGTATGTCCATGGCGGCAACGGTCTTGCCATCCGGGTTGACACGCATGTAGAAAGCCTTGTTTTCGCGCGGATAATCAGTCACAATAACTGGTTTCTTAAAATGCTTTTCGACGAGATAGCGCTCATGCTCTGACTGCAGGTCGATACCCCAGCGCTCAACCGGGTATTGAAACTTCTTCTTTTTGTTCGGCTGGCAATTCATCAGGATCTCAATTGCCTGAGTATAAGTTATGCGTTCGAAAGCGTTCTTGCGAACAAATTCAAGCTTTTCAAGCAATGTCATTTCTTCGCGATCAGCCTGGGGCTTGAGTTTCTCTTCTTCGGCGTAGCGCTTGCTGAGAAAGTCCATGTCGTCAACGCAGTTTTCAAGGGCATAGCCAATAAGATACTGCAAGAATTCCTCGGCCAGGTTCATGTGGTCAGTCAGGTCGGCAAAGGCCACTTCCGGCTCGATCATCCAGAATTCTGCGAGATGACGCGAAGTGTTAGAATTCTCAGCCCTGAAAGTCGGCCCGAAGGTGTAAATTTTGCCAAGTGCCATCGCGGCCAGTTCGCCTTCAAGCTGGCCGGAAACGGTCAGATTAGTCGCCTTGCCGAAAAAGTCCTGCGCGTAATCGATTTTTCCGTCATCGAGCAGTGGCGGATTATGTTCAGGAAGCGTTGTTACTCTGAACATTTCGCCGGCTCCCTCACAGTCTGAACCGGTAATTATCGGCGTATGAATGTTATAAAATCCACGGTCATTGAAAAACTTGTGGATGGCGAAGGTCATGGCATGCCGAACCCGCAGTATCGCGCCAAATACGTTCGTTCTGAAACGCAGATGGCCAATTTCCCGCAAGAATTCGAGCGAATGTTTTTTGGGCTGCAACGGGTATTCATCGGGATCAGCGACACCCTGCACGCTGATTTTTTCGCATAGCAGTTCTACTGCCTGCCCGCTGCCCTGCGATGCAACCAGTTTTCCTGACGCGCACAGAGAAGCGCCGGTTGTTACCTTTGCCATTACTTCTTCGTTCAGGACTTCGTAACCTTTATCAACATCGATGACGAGTTGCAGATTGCGAATGGTTGAGCCGTCATTCAGCGCGACAAAAGCAACATTTTTGCTTGATCGCTTGGTTCGCACCCATCCACTGACCGAAACCATTTCGTCGGAAGGCGACATTGTCAGAACTTTGCTGATAGACTGGCTCATTAAGAAAACCTCAACTATGTTAGATCGCTGCAATCCTGCTTGAGCAGGTGCGCCGATTATACTGCAGTGCGCCGGCACAGTCAATATCCGAATCATGGCAGCAGATTTTTACCAGCAGGCAAAGCTTGAAACGAAAAAATGCTGGTGTATAATGAGTGCAATGCAACAGAAAGGCAGGATCTGATGAAACAAAAATTTTATGAAATCAAGATTGAGATGATGGAAATTGAACCGACCGTCTGGCGGCGTTTTGTGGTGCCAGCCGAGATTTCTCTCGACCGCCTGCATGACGTGATTCAGATCATCATGGGCTGGAAAGACTCACATCTGCACGAATTCAACTTTGGCAAGCACCGCTATGTTGAGAATATCAATGAAGAATTCGACGATAAGGAAACCTTTCTTGAGTCAACCGTCCGCCTGAGCGCAAATTTCACGAAAAAAGGCGACAGCTGCGTCTATGTTTATGACTTTGGCGAATCATGGGTTCATCGCCTGACTATTGAAAACGCTGACTACAAGCTGCGCGAAGACGACTGCGAGATCAGCTGCCTTGAAGGAGAAAGAGCCTGCCCGCCCGAAGATGTTGGCGGTCCTCCAGGCTATCAGGACTTCTGTAAGGCGATTAAAAGTCCAAGAAACAAGCAGCATGCCGCCATGGTTGCCTGGTCAAACGGAGTTCAGCCCACTGCGAAAAAATTCGACCCCGAATATTTCGATGTAGACGCCATAAACGAGACCCTGGGCTGTTTCGTCAGGTGGTCGCGCCCGCGCCAGCTTGATTAAAGCAGAAACATCACCACATCAATTCTGAAGCCTTCATCAATGGCTGCGGAGTCATCATCCGGGCGGGACAACCCGGCAGCGTAAGTTTCAAATGCAGCGCGGCAAACAGTAATAGGACAGGCGAAGGCTGTCTCAGGACTCTTCGACGGGTTCGATGTGAACGAGCACATCGACGATGTCGGGGCCTTCCTCGATCAACCGTCTCTTTGCGCAGCCTGAGATTTTGTGCCCCTCTTCCACCGAGAGTTTGCCGTCGACCTGAATATGCAGATCGACATGCAGGCCTGAGCCATGAAACCTGGAACGAACGGCGTGCACCGATTCGACTCCTTCAACCTGCAGCACAATTTTTTCGATGGCCAGCAGTACTTTTTCGTCGGCTCCACCATCAGAAAGCTCTTTTAATGAAGGCAAACAGATAACGTAAGCAGCCTGAATAATAAACCCTGAAACAGCCAGAGTCGCAACCGGGTCCATAAACGCCCATTTTGGATCGAACATTGCCAGACTGATGGCGATTGCTACCGGAATCGACGAAAAGCAGTCACTGCGATGATGCCAGGCATTGGCCACCATTGCGGTAGACTTGAGTTTTTTGGCTGCTGCGGCAGTCCACCGATAAAGCCACTCTTTTGAAATAATTGAAATGATAGCGATGATCAGAGTCGCCTGTGCTGGAACAACATAGTCGCTGTGATGAAATTTTTCGATAGCTCCCCAGCCTAGAAACAAGCCAGCGAGACCAAGCACAATGCCGATAAGAACCGAAATCATCGCTTCTATGCGGCGATGCCCGTAAGGATGATCGGCATCGGGCGGCTGATTCCAATAATTGACGCCGACGAGAACGGCGATGTCAGTTGAAACGTCTGAAAGACTATGTACGCCGTCGGCAATAACCGAACTGCTGTTACCGAAATAACCGATCAGAATTTTGCCGAAGGTCAGGCCAATATTCACCAGCATGCCGATTAAAGTTACTTTGCGGCATTCCTGGCCGGCTTTTTCAATTTCAGAACTCATGTTGACTGAATCCATACTTTCCCTCCAGAAGGTTGAAAGATCTGACCCAGCGGTCTTTGAAATTCTGATCTTAAAAAGTCATTGAAAGAAATAACTCTACATCATATACCACGCAGCATCTAGTGCCGCAACAATATGAAGCAGCCAGCAAAAAAACGGGCAAAAAAAAACACCGGTTAAGGTGGTTTTTCATTGGGGCATGACGGATTTGAACCGGCGACCCACTGATTAAGAGTCAGTTGCTCTACCAGCTGAGCTAATGCCCCAAAGGATACGCTTGCGCGTATCCTTGTCGAATGAGCCGCATTGGATTTGAACCAATGACCCCCTGATTAAAAGTCAGATGCTCTACCCCTGAGCTAGCGGCCCGCAAACTTTTATTTTCAATTAATCGCGCCTGGAAGGATTCGAACCCTCAACCTACGGATCCGAAGTCCGTTGCTCTATCCAATTGAGCTACAAGCGCTCACAGGGACGAAGACGGGGCTCGAACCCGCAACCACAAGATCCACAATCTTGTGCACTACCATTG
>MFYY01000161.1:28675-35580 GCA_001787855.1 Candidatus Riflebacteria bacterium GWC2_50_8
ATCGCGCCAGAAGGGACTCGAACCCCTGGCCCGCAGCTTAGAAGGCTGCTGCTCTATCCACCTGAGCTACTGGCGCAACAGAGAAAAAGAAAGCGGGAAACGGGACTTGAACCCGCGACATCCACCTTGGCAAGGTGGCGCTCTACCAACTGAGCTATTCCCGCATACTTCACTGCAACCAATCGGGGCGACTGGACTCGAACCAGCGACCCTCTGGTCCCAAACCAGATGCGCTACCAACTGCGCTACGCCCCGTGATTTACGACCATAGCGTTGCAATGGAAACTATATTAACAGAATGAGCTTTTTCCGTCAAGCATATTTTTAATATTTTTTTATTCAGCATGTGTACCTCGCGCTGTTTCAGGCATTCTGCTAAGGTTCTCGCGCCCCGGCGAACCCAAAAACGTAAATTGCCAGCATGGGCTGTTGTTATCATAGCTGATTTCTGGTACATTGCACAAAACTAAAATCTTTACCCGGCAGGTCTCCAGATGAAGCAAATATGCGTTCTCGGACTAGGCTATATCGGGCTGCCTACCAGCTCGATTCTGGCCGCCAAAGGCTATCAGGTTCTCGGTGTTGACGTCAGCAAGAAGGTCGTCGACACCATCAACAGCGGCAAAATACACATAACCGAACCAGACCTCGACCTGTTCGTAAAAGCCGCTGTACAGTCAGGCAAACTCAGGGCGTCATTAACCCCTGAACCTGCAGAAGCCTTCATCATCGCAGTTCCAACCCCATTCAAAGACGGCAAAAAGCCCGACATGTCTTACGTTGAAGCTGCCACCAGATCAATCATCAAATACCTGCGACCAGGCAACCTGGTCATTCTCGAATCAACTTCTCCGCCACAGACTTGCAGCAACATCATTCTGCCGCTGCTCAAAGAGGCCGGGTTCACACCAGGACGCGACATCTATCTCGCCCATTGTCCGGAAAGAGTACTGCCCGGCCAGATCATGCGCGAAGTCGTCGAGAACGAGCGAGTTATCGGCGGCTATACCCCAGAATGCGCAGAAAAAGCGAGAGAACTCTACGCCAGCTTTGTTAAAGGCGCCATACATCTGACCGATTCGACAACTGCAGAAATGGTAAAACTTGTCGAAAACAGCTTTAGAGACGTAAACATCGCATTTGCCAACGAATTGTCACTGATCTGCGACAACCTCAAGCTCAACGTCTGGGATCTGATAAAACTCGCCAACCTGCACCCTCGCGTCAACATCCTGCGGCCCGGACCCGGTGTTGGCGGGCACTGCATCGCTGTCGACCCCTGGTTTATCGTTGACGCCTGCCCGCAAGATGCAAAACTGATCAGAACCGCCCGCGAAGTGAACGACAGCAAACCTGAATTCGTGGTCAAAAAAGTAATGCAGGCGGCAGAACGCTTTAAAAACCCGGTAATCGGCATTCTTGGACTGGCCTATAAACCAGATATCGACGACCTGCGCGAATCGCCCGCTATCGAAATCGCGCACGAACTGCAAAAGCACCGGGCCGGCACTCTGATGGTCTGCGAACCATACTGTGCTGAGCACCCCGACTTTAGCCTCTGTGACCTTGACGCAACCATAAAAAAATCCGATATCCTCGTTCTTCTCGTCGCGCACCAGCAGTTCAAAAAGATCGACAAAGAACTGCTCAAGCCCAAAATCATCATAGACACCTGCGGAATCTGGTAATCACATGAAACTTTTACTTATTGATCCTCCATTCAAAAGCTTTGCCGGCATTTTCAGTCTGTATTTCCCGCTTGGCCTCACCTATCTGGCCGGCGCCGCAAAAAAGGCCGGTTTCGACTGCAAAATTCTTGACATGGATGCCGCCGAACCCAAAGAAGGCTCATTGAATTATTCACGCGAATACGAGCATTACAGCAACTATGTAACCGCCATAAACGATGCCGGGCACCCGACCTGGCAACTAATGCGCCGCCTTGTTGTCGAGCAGAAGCCCGATTTTATCGGTATCACTGCGCTTACCACCAAGTTCGGCTCGGTAATTCAAACGGCACGATTCTGCCGCGAAATACTGCCTGATGTTCCGATAATTGTCGGCGGCGCCCATGCTTCAACCATGCCAGAGCTTACCGCAAGTATTCCGGAAGTCGACTTTGTCTTACGTGGCGAAAGTGACGAAACTCTGCCTGATCTTTTGCATACCCTGGCAAAGAAAGGCGATCTCAGCAAAGTTGGCAGCCTGACCTGGAAAAGTGCCGGCAAAATAGTTCACAACCCGGACGCACCCTTTACCCAGAATCTCGACAGTTTGCCGTTGCCCGACCGCCAGGCTCTGCTGAACCCCGAACACTATTCTTCAGAAGACATGGGAATAATGTTGACTTCGCGCGGCTGCCCATTCAGATGCAGCTACTGCTTTCACATGTGGGAACGCCGGGTAAGATTCAGATCTCTAGATTCGGTCATCGAAGAAATACAGCAGGTCCACCGTGAATTCGGCACCACCCAGTTCTCTCTCAAAGATGACTCTTTTACCGTGCGCCGCAGTCACGTCTTGAGCCTGTGTGAAGCATTTAAAAAGTTGCCGTTCAAGATCACCTTCAACTGCACCACCCGCGTTGATCTGCTCGACGATGAACTTCTCGCCGCCATGAAAGACGCCGGACTGGCACAGATCAGTGTTGGTATAGAATCAGGTTCAGCCAGCATTCTCAAACAGACCGACAAGGATATCACGCACGCCCAGATTCTCAAAGCCGCTGCAATGCTCAATCGTCACCATATTTTCTGGACCGGCTATTTCATGATCGGCCTGCCCACCGAAACCGAAGAAGACATTAACAAGACCATAACATTTCTGCGCTGTTCACGACCGTATTATGCCGGACTTGGCGTATACAATCCGTTTCCAGGCACCAAACTCTTTGATCAGGGCGTTAAAATGGGTTTGCTCGATCCACAGCCGCCACTTGAGCACTTTTTGACCACAAATCCCAAAGACCTGTTTTTCAAAGACCCGAAAAAACGGCTACTCAACATTGATCACCAGAAATTTCTGGAACTCTCAGAAAGTGCGTCACAGAAGTTCCATCACCACAACTCAAATTTATTCAATCTGATAAGAAGAGGATTTGCCAGACGCCGCGCCTACATGTATGACCCTGCACTCCTCAGGCGCGACTTTGGCCGTGGCCTTGAATTTCTCGGACTCGGCAACCTGCTGAAATAACAGATCAGCAGCACAACACATCGACACGACATATAAAGAGACAACTGGAGTACAGCCATGAAACAAATTCTGCAAAGCCTGAAAACCGGCGATATCGAGCTGGCCGAAGTGCCGGTACCGCGAGTTAAGCCGGGCACACTGCTCATACAAACCCGCCGCACTCTTATCTCACTCGGTACCGAGCGCATGCTGCTCAATTTCGGCAAGGCCGGCTGGATAGACAAGGCTCGCCAGCAACCCGACAGGGTCAAACAGGTTCTGCAGAAAGTCAAAACCGACGGGCTTATGCCGACAGTAAACGCCGTATTCAACAAGCTGGAGCAGCCGCTGACGCTTGGCTATTCGAATGCCGGCAAGGTAATCGCGGTCGGCGAAGGCGTGTTTGGCTTCAAGGTTGGCGATCGTGTCGTCTCGAACGGCAACCACGCTGAATTTGTCTGTGTCAGCCAACATCTCTGCGCCAGAATACCCGATAATGTCAGCTCTACCAGCGCATGTTTTACGGTCGTAGCTGCAATCGGCCTGCAGGGAATACGTCTGATCGACCCGAGTCTCGGCGAAAGCGTAGCAGTGATGGGACTGGGTCTGATCGGACTGCTCTCATGCCAGATCCTGCAGGCAAACGGCTGCAGGGTTATCGGTTTCGATTTCGACCACCAGAAGGTTGAACTGGCGCGCAGATATGGAGTAGAGGCTTTTGACCTGGCACAGGGCGACAACCCTGTCGATCTCGCCATGAATTTCTCTTATGGAAATGGCGTCGACGCAGTTCTCATCACAGCCGCGACCACCAGCAATGATCCGATTCAGCAGGCACCGCAGATGTGTCGAAAACGTGGACGGGTAGTGCTTGTCGGTGTATCCGGACTGAACATCTCACGAGACGATTTTTACAAAAAAGAAATATCCTTTCAGGTTTCGTGCTCATATGGACCGGGCCGCTACGACAGCGCCTACGAAGAAAAGGGACTCGACTACCCGATAGGCTTTGTTCGCTGGACCGAACAACGCAATTTTACCGCGATTCTCGATCTGATGGCTTCGGGCAAGCTGAGAACCACAGAACTGGTCAGTCACGAGATCGATTTTGATGATGCGCAACGCGCTTACCAGATGGTCTCTACCGCAAAAGACGTTCTTGGCCTGGTGCTCACTTACGATGACAGTGCCGACACTGAAATGAAATCGGTCAAAATTGGCAAAGTCGAGCAGATAACCTCTGCGCACCCGGCCAAACCGGTGATCGGCCTGATTGGCGCCGGCAATTATGCTGGCGGCATGCTGATACCAGCACTGGCAAAAACCGGGGCGGTTTTAAAAACCATCGCCAGTTCCGGCGGTGTCTCCGGAACCCACATCGGCAGCAAAAACGGTTTCAGCATCAGCACCACCGATACCAGCCTGATCTTTAACGATGAAAAGATCAACACTGTTGTCATCAGCACCCGCCACGGTTCGCACGCTCACTTTGTCTGCGAAGCCCTGCGTAAAGGCAAAAACGTCTTCGTCGAAAAACCACTCTGTCTGAACTTCGAAGAACTTGCACAGATCGAGCAGGCCTACCAGGAAGCAATTAAGAAACAGCCACTGCGACTGATGGTTGGTTTTAACCGCAGATTTTCTCCACTTACCCAGGCGTGCCGGCAGCACCTCAGTTCTGGCAATGCGCCATGCAGCATCATCGTAACGGTAAATGCCGGGCAGATTCCGGCAGAGCACTGGGCCCAGGATTTCGCCAGCGGCGGCGGCCGACTCATCGGCGAAGGCTGTCATTTTATCGACCTGATTCGATATCTGACCGCAAGCCCTATCACTTCAGTGCAGACCACCAGCATGTATAACCCGCAACTTTCTGAGACTCCACCTGACACGCTCAGCCTCACCCTTACCTGCCGCGACGGATCAATCGGAACCGTGCATTACTTCGCCAATGGCTGTAAGGACTTTCCGAAAGAGCGTATCGAAATCTTTTCGAGCGGGCGCGTTGCACAACTCGATAATTTCAAGAGCCTGAATTTCTTTGGCTGGCCTGGCGCCAAAAACCAGACCCTCTGGGCGCAGGACAAAGGGCAGGAAAAATGCGTGGCCGAGTTCATTGATTCAATTGAGAACGGTGGCGAATGCCCGGTTGCCTTTGACGAAATCATCGAGACCGCAAGAATAACCCTGCTGGCCGCCGGAATGTCTGAAGACTCAAATGCAGCATGAATCTCACCAGGCTCTTTCATACAATCCGCTGGCTTAAACCGGTACAGGTTTATGGACGACTGTGGTTCGCGATCAAGCGCAAACTGCTTACTACCGGCAATCCCGGCAATTTAAGCAAACTTGCATGTGAGCTCAAAAGCCAGCTGCCACTTGACCGTAACAGCCCTTTTGAGCTGCGTTTTCTCAACCGGACGCAGCAGTTTGTTCCTGCCAAAATGAAGTGGCACAGTCGCGAATTTACCGGCGACACCGAGAAATTGTGGCTTTATCATCTCAATTACTTCAACTGGCTTTTTGATGGCCAGCTCGACGAAATGCCGCAGCTCAAGCTTTTTTTAATGCTCGACTGGATCGAAAAAAACAACTCCAGTCGTAGCGAAACCTGGGAGCCATACGTTGTTTCACGGCGGTTATGCAACTGGGTGATGTGGCTGCAGAGCAACACAGAAACTGGCGATCCACATGCCGACTGTATTTTACAGTCAGTTGCCGGACAATGCCGACGACTGTGGACAGATCTCGAATACCACATTCAGGCAAACCATCTGCTCGAGAATCTGCGGGCGCTGTTTGTCGCGACAGTTTTTCTGGCTGAAAGACAGGGAGAACTCGACAATGATCTTGAGACACGCCTCACTTTCTGTGCCAGAGAACTGATTTCGCAAATCAGAACACAGTTTTTTGCTGATGGCGGGCACTTTGAGCGCAGCCCGATGTATCATCTCGAAATGCTCGACGCTGTAGAAGCGGTTAGACTTGCCAATCGACGACTGTTGCAGTTTGCCGGGCCAGAGAGCAAGCTGACGAAGCAGGCAAGAATTCTCGAAACGCTTTGCGAAGACAAGGTGCCACTGTTACGAGACTGGCTGGCCGTCATGACCCATCCCGACGGAAAAATTGCACAGTTCAATGACGCAACATTGTGCGCGGGAATCAGCCGCCAGGGCCGAACCATGAATTACCTTCTCGACAGCTCGGGCTTTTTTGTGCGCCGCACTGACGACAGCTACTTTGTGATGAGCTGCGGTGAACCCGCACCGGCATTTCAGCCCGGTCACACCCACTGCGACATCATGTCGTTCGAGCTTTCACTCAACCAGAAGCGTTGTATTGTAGATACTGGCATCGGCTCATATCAGAACGCGCAGATCCGCGAAGAATGCCGACGCACTTCCGCACACAATCTGCCAATGATCGAGCATGCCGAACAATCTGATATCTGGGCACAGTTCAGAATTGGCAAAAGGGCAGAGGTTGTTCACAGTCATTTTGATTCAGAACATAACCGTTTCGAGATTGAGATGCTCGACCAGTTTAATCAGCGCTTTCGCCGCGAAGTAGTTTTTGCTGCCGATTCAATCAGAGTTAGAGACCGCATGTTTGACCGCCGGGTAACTGGCACCTTCATATCACTGCTTCACCTGGCACCTCAGGTGCAGATTGTTCCGGGCAATGAACCCGCGACTTACGGATTTGCCATCGACAACACCGAATTCAGGCTG
>MFYY01000161.1:35599-37564 GCA_001787855.1 Candidatus Riflebacteria bacterium GWC2_50_8
ATCCTGATTTCGGACTACCCGTTAACGCCGAGAAATTAATCCTGAGTAATCATGAGACCGAGGCCATAGACTATGTCATCACCTGGAAAACCGCTTAGAGTATTATTTGTAACCCAGTTCTACTACCCGGATGTTACCGCCTGCGCTTTTCGCATGCACGAAACCGCGCAACTGCTGTCACGTATGGGGTGTGCTGTCGAAGTCATTGCCGGCGAACCGCACAAAGGCAATCTCGGAGAGCAGATCGACGACGGCAAAGTTAAAGTCAGTCGGGTCAAGCTGATCAAATACGAAGGCAAAGGCAAATGGAACTACATAGCGCATTACCTTTCTTTCATGTTCGGCGCAGTCAAGGCTGCGCGCCGCCATCGCGGCGCCTTTGACGTAGTCTGGGCATCAAGTCCGCCGCTGTTTACCGGCATGGCAGGCTGGGCCATAGCCAGGCTCAAAAGCACCCGGCTTTGTCTGGATATTCGTGATATCTGGCCAGAATCTGCGGTTGTCGCCGGGCAGATCAGCGGCACCGGTTTTCTGTTCAAGGCTGCCAAAGTGGTTGAATGGTTGCTTTATCGTCTTGCTGACCAGCTGACCTGTGTGGCCCGGCCGATGGCTGACTACATCGAAAAAACTTCGGGCGGGCGCCGGCCACAGATTATCTACAACGCTATTCCGCACAATATGGTCAGCGAACTGCCTTTGCCGATTGAATCAGAACCGGCTCCATTGCGAATTCTCTACATCGGCAATATGGGTTATTGCCAGAATCTGTCGCTGGTGATCGAAGCTGCCGCTTTACTGGCAGCAGAAGGCAATCAGCAGATCCGCTTCGTTATGGTCGGCAACGGCGTTGAAAAGCCGATGCTCGAAGCTGCCATAAAGGAACGCAACCTCAGCAATGTCGAGATCCACGGCATAGTCAGCAAGGAGCGGGCAATCGAAATGATCCGCGAAACTCATGCGCTGATGCTGCATCTCAAAGACGACGGCACCATGGATAAAACCATACCGTCAAAGGTTTTCGACTACATGGTCGGAGGTCGCCCGATTCTTTACGGCCTCAAGGGCGAAGCCTGTGACATTCTCGGTTCGGTGGCCGGCAACCTTTACTACGACCCGGCGGACCCGGCGCAGCTTGCCGAACAGGCAAAATATCTGCAGCAGAATTACCGACAACTGGCCCTTACCGCCAGCGCGAATCTCACGCTGGTTAAGGAAAATTACCTGCGCGACCGCATGGCCGAGCGCCTCAAGGAAATCTTCTCCAGAATGGTTTAAAGCGCGCGAGAGAGGGTTAGTTCTGGTCGTGCGGGTCGGTATACCAATTGCGGTTCTGGCCGGGGTTATTGATGATCGAGTTGAGAATGGTGGGATTGGCGGTATCCATAAAGTCGGCAACAAATTTTTCGCCATGCTGGCCGCTGTCTTCTTCCTGGTCAAATAACTGCAGCGAGATTCTGAAAAAGCTGCGTGAAAAACCTGCTGAAGTAACCGTTTCAGGGCGAATCTCGAAAAAATTCACCTGATCACTGAGAGTTCGAAAAGTATTAGGCCCTGGCGGCAGCTTTGGATGAGTTACCAGTCGCCGTTCAAGCTTTTTGAACGACGAACCCGGGCGACTCGACAACCGGTATTCGACGCGATTCATGCGACGATAGCTTTCAGGGCCGCTGTTGGTAGGTATAACCTTGTCTTCATAGGCGCCACCGTTAAATGTAAAAAACGACAGGGTGATATCGCTGCCACTGATGGTTTCGGTAAAGATGTCGTTGATGTCCTGAGTGGTGTCGTTGACAAACACAAAGCAGGAAATCGCGAGATCCATTTTGAGCTGGCTAAGGATCTGCTGCCCCTCCATGACCACGCGATTGCGCTGTAAACCCTTGCTGGCAGAGCGTTGACCGTGCGACATGATTCGGAAAGTCGGGATCAAAATCAGCATGAGAATTCCACAAACAACCATCAACT
>MFYY01000161.1:37572-48011 GCA_001787855.1 Candidatus Riflebacteria bacterium GWC2_50_8
GTAAAAGCTCGTCTTTTCATCGCGCCGGCTTCTCCATGACTGCAGTAGCGAATTCAAGCTGACTGCGGCTCATCCAGGCCCGCACCTTGTTGCCGCTTTTGACTCTGACGCCAACCGTAATTAGAATTCCATCGCCACCACCGCTGACTTTGCTCATGATTATCATACGTTCAAATGAATCACATTCTCGAAAATACGAAGTTACCGAGAATATCGGCTTTTCGAGCACGCCATGCCATTCATTGAGCGGAAACATATCGGGTTTTTCCATGTATTTAAGCGCCCAGGCGTGACCCATGCCATGACAGAACTCGATCGTTTCGTTGCCAATCGTCTGCCCAAGAAATTCGTAGTAGGCATCCATGCTCTGCGAGCTTGAGGCCTGGTTGATCAGAAAATACGAAAACAGCGCCACCGCCATAATGACGCTGCCGATCATCACTTCGATCAGCGAAAACCCGCGTTTTTTTCTATTCCCTTGAAAAGCTGATATCATCGTATCTTATCCATGGTGACATGTTTACTGCGAAAACTTCGCCGGCATCGGTATCGGCGCGCAGACGCGGGTCGAATTCCACCCGGCTGGGAGTGGTTGGGAAACGGCTCAGATAAAGCTGGTCGACACCAACGGCTCCCTGCACATCGAAAGCGCGCGACGGCGAAAGCGAACCGCTGTTTGAATCGTTAAAAGCCATAAGACTGGCTTCTACCCGGTCAGAAGTGACCAGTCTGATATTGCCGCGGCGCGTAAATAGAATGCACAGATCCCGGCTCGGATCTTCGCGCTTTAAACCGCAGTTGAGGGTAAAGCCGGCAGGAGCCAGAATTGCGCCGACACCTCTGACCAGAATATGATTCTGGCCAGGTGGCGGGTCGAAAGTTACATGATCAAGCTCAACGCTGACCACGCCGCGCAAATTAAGAATGCCGTTTTTCTTGTCGTAAACACCGTGTTTTTCGAGTTCAAAAGCACGCAGGTAACGTGCTGAAAATAGCGCATAGTGACCAAATGGGCGAAACCCCTCAGAACCGGTCATGTTAAGATCGCCCAGCGGTGAAGAATCGCGGCCATAAAAACGCGGCGCATCATCGAAAGTTTCGGTTACTTCGGCCTTCTGCATGTTCTGGCCACTGTAGCAGAGATAGTCTTCAACAAAATCAGAAGTGAGCGGAACCGGTGGATTTGTGCGCTGCTCGACCTGAACAAGACGCTGTGCCAATTCAAGACCTTTCTGGTCGGCCGAGGCGTTTTCGCGGTAAAAGGTAATATCAGGAGAAAAGCAGGTGAACTTTGACTTGCTTTCGAGGTCCTGAACTCCCTCGGGCGGGATATCATAAAAATCGCCGCTGCCATCGCCAATTTTTGCACCATCGGCTTCAAGCTCAAAATGAACAAGATACAGATAACGCTGAGTCACAGCGCCACGAACAAAACTGTCGAGGTAAGCCTTGTCACCGTTTCCGGCAAAACTGATGCCGGCAGGCAACGGAATAAGCTTGCGACTGCCAGGTACTACCGAGAGAACCTGGCGGGCCTCATCTTCTTTGTCGTTGGCAGGCGCACCAGTTCTGGCAACGGGATGTACGCTGAAGTTAAAAAAGCCCTTCAGCCCCTGATATTCGGCAGCGCCGTTCTTGTCGAGTTCTGGCAGCAGTTTGAGCACTTCTGCCTGACTGATTTCAAACTTCTCAGAGGGCAGAGCTGGAATAATCGCGCTGCTCGGCGCATCAACATCGGAAGTGTTCAAAAATACGCGACTGTCTTCGTTATTACGGTCAGCACGGCCAAAATATACCAGGCCGCGACGGGTTGCAGCAATTGAAGACTGATCCTGAATTACCAGTTTCTGGCCATCGTTAAAGCTCTGACCACGATAGCCTTCTTTGAATTCACGCAGACCATTGCGCACAAGCAGGGCAAAATCGAGCGGAAAAGTCATTGCATAAGAGCTGGTACGCTTCTGGTAATTAGAAACCATACAGACAGTTTTGATATCGAACTGGCGGCGGCGCGCGCACCTGGCCAATTCTTTGCTGCCGGCCTTCAGCGACGCCTCAAGAATGATCTCAAAGGTGCCCAGCCCTTCGCCTGAGTAATACTGCTGGTTGGTCGGGCTCGAGGTTCGCTTGTCGAAAACCCTGCCGGTAAGAGTGTAATCAAGCGTTGCACCCTGTAAAAGCGCTGCCTTGTTTGTTTCAAACAGCGGTGCGTCAAGCGGAAAAGCTGCATTGTCAATCGCCGACGACTTCATCTGGGTGATTATGCGTTTGGTCAGGTCATGATTCGGATCACGGGTATTGATTTGAATTGTATTAAAGGCCGAATCAAGAATTACTTCGGTATAATTGCGCAGCTTTTCGCGATTTACATGGTAAAAGGACGAATGTGCGAGTTGCTTGCTGAAGCTGTGATAAAAAAGAATGAAAACGCCCATTATGCTGACAACGGCAATGACAATATAAAAAACGATGCCGCGCCGCGAACTCATTCGGGCACGGTGATCGTTTGAACTTCTATTTACACTTTGCTGTATCAACGCAGTTTGATGTCTTCCTGGTCTGGCGAAACAGAGATTGTCTGTGCTTCTCCGGTTTTATTGTCTTCCTGTGACTCTGCATTAGTGCTGTCACTGGCCACGGCAACCGCATCACCCGGCAGGGCACTTTCGACGGCCGCGCTGCCAACTTTTCCATTATCTGTCAGAACTTCGCTTTCGTCAACGCTTACAACTGGTTCGACGGCAACCTGCACAGGAGATACTGTTTCAGTAATGCTCACATCGTTACCGGGTATTGCCTGAGGTGAACGGTCCTGCATAAAGAGCGCACAAATAACTGACAACGCACATATTACAATAACCAGAGGTTTGAGCAGCATGGAACCAGAGCCTGATGTCTGACCGGAAGCAGCAGCCGTCGAGGCCGCAGCGCCCGTCTGAACGGCTTTGAGAATGCCGGCAATCGCAGCAGCTTCTTTGCCGGTCATTGTCTTGCGCGCAGCCTTTATCTGCCTGAGCGATTCAAAAGCCTCGCGACAGGCGCTGCAGGAAGCAAGATGCGCGGTCAGCTCTGCTGAAGCGGCACCTGAACCAGAAGTAATCTCTTCGATGAATTTTTCACAGATTCTGGTCGTCATAGCTTTCCCTCTTCCAGTCTGTTTTGATCTTGTCGAGTATTCGCATCATCCGCATTTTAACTGCTCCGACAGTTAAACCGGTCAACTCGGCAACGTCATTGAACGGTAAGTCCTGAAAAAACCTGAGCTCTATCAGGATCTGCTCCTCGGCCGAAAGCTTTTCGAGCATCGCCTTGACCTGAGTGCGAGTATTAGAACTGTCTTCGAAGGTGTCACAAAAGTCTTTAGAGAAATTCGCTTCCAGGAATCTTCTCTGTACCTTCTGCCGTCGCGTCCAATCGATAAAAGAGTTTTTCGCAATCGAGAACAGCCAGGACTTGAATGAACGGCCGCTTTCGTAACGGTCAAATGCATTATAGGCTTTCAGATAAACCTCCTGGGCCATGTCATCAACTTCGGCCTCGGGAAGCCCGAGATACCTCAGAAAGAAGCCAAGTGCCCGATAAGTCTCTTCAAGCAACTGCGAAAATTCTTTGTCCCTGTTCACGCAATTGTTTCCTTCTGCTTGTTATACGTTGCAAAAATATGAAAGATAACAAAAATCTCACAATTTTCATGGAGCATTTTTTATCTCCAGCGTTTTTACAATAAGAACACCATCGGGTGCGCGTCTGAACGGCAACGCCCTGATCATGACCATATCGCCCGGGCGCAGTTTGAAAGCCTTGCCCGGCCTTGGCAGAATCATAAACTTCTCGCGTTTGTCATCCATTGCGAGAATCGCCCCGTCTGGAAGATCTATCTGCTGAACCACCAGCTTATACTCGGTAACTTCCGAAACAACCGGCTGATAGCCCTGCGGTTCAGGAATTTTGGACACATCGTCGCTGCCGGCAAGAAAAAACAGAATGCCCAGAAGCACCATGACACCAAGAAAGGCTTTTTTGAGGAAAGGATACAGAGGTGAGAGCTCAGACAGTGTCTCCTGAACGCTTTTCCAGTTGATTTTTCGGGAAATGCTTTCGATTCTTTGCGTCTCCAGGCGCTCTTCTTCGCTGGCGGCGCGCGTCTGGTCATCTTTCTGGCGCTGCGAAACAAAATCATGCACTTCAGTTTCTGCGGCTACGCCAAGCTCAGAAAGGGTCGCAATAAGCGTCGAAGCTGCAGCCGCAAAAATTCCCCGGTGTTCCGGGCGGTTCTGTTCAAGTAATCTGAGATCATACACGCTTTCAACCATAGGATTGGCCAGATAAAAAGCCACACCGGCCCTGACCAGCGCCTGATCTTTTTCGCGTTCAAGATAGGCGGTCAACATTTCCCTGATACTCGAAAACTCAAAATGAATAAGCGAGCCTACCGCCTTCTCTCTAACTTTTTGATCCCTGTCAGCAAGCATTGACTGAAAAAGTTCGCGGGCATCATCAGGGTGCTGACCACAAAGACTTCGTAACAGCGCTGTTCTGACAATCAGCGACGGAGACTTGATAAAAATGCGCACCTGCAGCATAAAACTGTCGTTGTCATGAGTCGCCAGATATTCAAGAGAAGCAGCCTGAAGATCTTCGCTGTCACGGCGCAGCATGGTCACCGCACGGTTTTTCCAGCGATTGTCGCCGGCGAAGGCGGCAGCTCGTAAAGCTGCCGCGATCAGAGCGTTGTCAGCTTTTTTATCAGCCATCGCAGCAGCGATAGTTTCAAAAGCATCACGATCTTTATCTGATCTTATTCTAACCAGCTTTTTAAGCAACAGTTCTTTTTCGTCAACAACAGCAGCACTGCCTTTGTCGGCTGACGTTTTTGCGGCAGCATCTTTAGCCGCTGAAGCAGGAAGCGGAACAGGAGAAAGAGCCTGTTTCAGCAGTTCATTTTCTGGCGACTTTGCCAGTGCTTCCTTTAACGCATTCATCACGTCAGCGCCAGAGCTCTTTTCGCGCAGCAGATCAACAAGCTCTTTTCTGGTAGCAGCTTCAGAACTTTCATAAACCGACAGGCAATTTTCGACAAAAAGCGTCGCCCGAGCGCGTTGCAGGTAGCTTTTCAAGGTCTGGGTATAGAGCTGAAAGTCGGGGCAGAGTTCAGCCATGCGAATCATAGTACAGCAGTTTTTCTGAAGTTCATTCAAGAACGACGCCTTTTTGCGCTCAACGGTCTTAACCAGAATATCGCAAATTCTGAATGGCACCTCACGGTCTGGGTTGGCAAGCACAATTGCTGCGGCAATTTTCAGCAGGCGCTCATCCTGTTCGTGCGACAACATTTCCATCAGACTGGCACGATGCGGAGCAAATGGCATTACCGAGATCGCGCGCAAAGCGGCCAGGCGGCTGTAATAGTCGCCACGCCGCATAGAATCAGCTAAAAATGCAGCGGCACTGCGCGGATACTTTTTGGCAAGGCCACGAATAGATATTGCCCTGATCAGAGGGTCATGCGAGGTGACCAGTTTTTCAAAATGCCGCCTGAAAAGATCAGGAGCTTTCAGAATAACCGCTTCGAGACATGCCAGCTGCAATGTAGAAGATGCCGAAAAAAGATTTTCCTCAAAATAAGAAACATAGTCATCGGGCCAGAATGATCCGCATTTTTTTACGATCTCTGCCTTTACCACTTCGTGGGTCGACATGCCCAGCAATCTTTTGATATTTTCAGCAGAAGCATCGCGTTTAAGCTGAGCGCCGCCGGTTTTTTTGACAACTTCAAGTTGTTCGCCGACTGAGAGCCTTGCGAAATCGGCAAGTGTGACACGGCTGGCAGCGGCGCCACCGTCTTTCCGTAAGCGTTGCCTGACAGATTCAACCGCATGTTCGAGCAACATGCTGCATTCAGGATCAGTCTCAGAAGCCCGACACTTCAGCAACTCTTCAAGAAGACGGCTGGAAGCGCCGCTTTTAATGACTTTTTCGATAGCAAATATGCGAAAAGTCTTGACCGGCGCTCGTAACTCACTTAGCAGGTTTTCAAGGTCTTCCAATATGATGCCTCAGGAGAATGTTGCCCAACTATTCTGCATCATTCAGATAAAACTGGCAACGAGTTATTAAAAAATCGTTAATTGACACCTTGAAAATCATTGATTGAAAATTCGAAATTCACATCAGGATAAAATTTTTGCAGTACCCTTGCGCAACTTGAGATTATCTGTCATAATTTTCAAACAAGCGCAACGAGAGTTCGCTTTTATTATTGTCTCTGTTCTGTTGTTTGTAACCCTGATAAGTATGTGAGTATAACAGTAAGGGGGTAGCCCATGAGGCACCACAGAAGAAGTAACAAGTTGATGGCTTTGGCCATAGTCATGGTTTTGTTTGTGTTTTCTTTTATGTCCGAGGCGGCAGCCAGACAACGTCAGTCAAAGTCACCCCAGGACATCTACAAGGAAATGGTTCTGCAGCTCGAAGAACTTGAGCAGAGATCACCTCAGAACCAGGTAGCTGTTTTTAAGCTCAGAGACAACCTCAACAAGCTTTACTCGCATATTTCAGGCGATCTGACCGACCCGTTTAACAAACAGGGCCAGCTGAAAGTGCCTGATCAGTTAAAGGGCAACGACCTTTATGACCCCTGCAACGGTCTCCAGGATGACCAGCTTAAAGACGCGCTGCTACAGGTAGTCAGAGATCACGTTTCAGTAGGCTATCAGCGTGCTCAGGACCTGGTATTCTCTGATGTAGACAACCATGAAGGTTATGTGGAATGTGTATACACCGGCAGAAAGCTGAAAACTTCCGGCGAACCCAGTGCTACCAACATGAATCTCGAACACACCTGGCCGCAGTCAATGGGCGCCGTAGGTATCGCCAAATGCGACCTGCACCACCTTTTCCCGACTGACTCCAAAGCCAATGGCATTCGCGGCAACAATCCTTTCGGTGATGTAGATTCTGCAGCCTGGGAAGAAGGTGGCAGCAAAACCGATAAAGAAGTATTCGAAGTGCGCCCCGAACAGCGCGGCGACACCGCCCGCGGCATGTTCTACTTCTCAATCCGCTATGACAAGAAAATCGATCCCAAACAGGAAGCCGTTCTCAAGCGCTGGCACAGAGAAGACCCGGTTGACAGCGATGAAAAGAAGCGAAATGACCGTATCCAGAACTTCCAGAACAACCGTAACCCGTTCGTCGACAAGCCTGAATTCGTAGATAGAATTTCAGACTTCTAAACACTAAAACACCCGTTAAAATAAGCTCAGGGGTTCAACATTGAACCCCTGAGTTTTGTTTTAGCTCTGAGCGACAAAAACCTGCTAATCCTCTGTCAAGATTGAGCATGAGTATTATCTGTCATTGCGACTGCGAAGCATAGCCGAAGCAGGAAGCAATCTCTTGTAATCTTTTTGCCAAGAGAGATTAGCTCAGAACTGGCTTTTTGGCCACGATGGCCTTATGCATTTGCGACACAGGAATGGCGCGCAAATGTGCTGCCTTCGGCATACCGCTTCGTCGCTACGCTCCTTGCAATGACAGTTTTTATATATACTTTCAATTTTGACAGACCACTAGTCCTCTGTCACATATGAGTTCAAGAGTTCACCGTCATTGTGCGAGGAGGGCATCAGCCCGACGTGGCAATCTCATGGACAAAGGGATTAGCTCAGAGAATCAAATGATCATCACAATTACCACCGCTCGGACAGGCAGCTTCATCGCGTTCCCACTGCAGGGTAGTGTGTTTGATAGCAAAACGCTCGTGCAATTCTTTGCTGGCAATGGCAATCAGCTCATCGTCATCGCCGGGCGTGGGCTTAACCAGATGCGCAGTCAGAGCAGTTTCGGTTGTGCTCATACCCCAGATATGCAGATCATGCACCGCGGTGACTCCAGGCAAAGAGGCAAGATAGGCATTGACTGCCTGCGGGTCTATTCCGGCTGGAACGGCATGCAACGCGAGATCAACCGATTCGCGCAGCAGGCCCCAGGTGCCAACCAGAATGACCGCAGCAATCACCAGACTGACAACCGGGTCAATCCAGCTCCAGCCAGTATAAAGAATAATGATTCCGGCAACGACAACGCCAGCTGAAACAGCAGCATCAGCTGCCATGTGCAGATAGGCACCGCGAATGTTCAGATCGTCTTTACGGCCAGAAACAAAGAGCAGTGCTGTCGCCGTATTGATAACAATTCCAATCAGGGCTACCCAGATGATCGTCATACTGGCAACCGGAGCCGGGTCACTGAAACGCCTGAGGGCTTCCCAGGCAATGGCTCCCACTGCTACAAGAAGTATAACCGCATTGAACAATGCTGCCAGAATAGAGGAACTGCGCAATCCATAAGTTCGTCTGGCCGATGGCCGGCTTTTTGAAAGACAGCTGCCACCCCATGCCAGCAGCAAGCCGAGAACATCACTGAAATTGTGCCCGGCGTCTGCTACCAGAGCGAGAGAACCGGCAAGATAACCATAAATCGCTTCAACAGTTGCAAAGCCGATATTCAATGCTACCCCGATAGCAAACGCCCGGTTGTAATCTACCGGCCCATGGCTATGCCCGTGATGGCCATGTCCGTGACTGTGGTCGTGGTTATGATTGTCGTGATCATGACAATTATTGTGATCATGGTCATGATCGTGGCCATGGTCGTGCTCGTGATCGTGATCGTGATCAGTTACCATTCCCTTGCTGTCTCCTGTTTTCAAAAACTAAATCGACTCAGGAGAACGGTCAACAACCGGCTTGAGATCCAAAATTTCGCAGGCCACATCAGGATCAATACGATATTCACTGCCGTAGCCGCCAAAAAAGCCGTGTTTCGAAATAAGCCTGAGGGTCAGACGGTTCCATTTCAGGGTTTTGCCAGTTTTCTGATCGACCAGATCGACATCACCCTTCTCAAACAAGCCATCACCCCAAGGACTGGGAATCTTACCGCGATCATCGCGAACTCTGACCAGGTAACGACTGTCTACCAGGATTTCCTGTTCCATCAGGTCGGCACCCCGGTCAGCAAGATCCTGCAACCTTTCAGTGATCTGAGCGGCATTAATGCCCAGGCGCAGCAGGGTCTGACAATCGGCAGCGATAATGTCGGCAAGTTTGCGATCGTCGTGGCCCAGAAAGCCTTTGAGTGTGAGAACACCGGGCTGCATTTTTTTCTGAATCCGGTCGAGTTCGGGTGTCTGCTTCACTGCTGATTTCCTTTCACGAGAACTTATCGTAATAAATTCTGTCGGCCGGCATTCCTTTGCTGGCGAGAACCTTGCAGCAGGCGTCAATCATGCCGGGACTGCCACAAAGATAAGCTTCAAGCTCTGTCATGTCACCATAATTTCTGGCGACAACCTCGGTAATAATGCCCTTTTCGTAAGGGTGATCACTGTCATCTTTCGACAACGCCGGCACAAACCTGAACCAGGGGTGCTCTTTCTCAATAACCTTAAATTCTTCGACATAGTAAAGATCACGCTGCGAAACTGCTCCAAAAAAGAAAGTGGCTTTGCGATTGCTGATGCCGCGATCAATCATATCGAGAATAATGCTGCGAATCGGTGCCAGACCAGACCCTCCGGCAATACACACAATCTCGCGGCTGGTATCGCGCAGAAAGAACTCGCCAAATGGCCCGATCAATCGCGCTTTATCGCCCTGTTTGAGATGCTTGAATACGTAAGTGGTAACCATGCCATTCGGCACATACCTGACAACCAGTTCTATCGCCTTGTTATCGGAAGGGGCCGAACTGATCGAATAGGCCCGCGAGGTTTCTTCCTTAACGTCGTCGTAGGGCTTGCTGAAAAGGTTGGCAAACTGGCCCGCCCTGAACTTGATAGTTTCACCCTCTGGCAGCCGGAATCGCAGACCTTTAATATCGTGAGTATAGTCGGTTATTGACTCGATGACAGTTTCAAACTCCTTTATACTGAGAAGTTCTTCTGGCACTTCGATTTTAATATCGCCGCGCACCTTGACCTGGCAGGACAGGCGCACGTCGCTCTTTTGTTCTTCATCGTTCAGATACGGAGTTTCGGTAGGAAGCAGCGGACCACCACCATCGATCACCCGACATTTACAGGTCCCGCAGCTGCCACGGCCGCCACAGCCTGACGGCAAAAACAGTTTCTGGCTGGCAAGACTGGTAAGCAGGCTTGCTCCGCCTTCGACCTTAAAAGTCTTGTCACCCTTGTTTACATCGATAGTACATTCGCCATAGTTGGCAAAAAAGAATTCGGCAACGAGCAACAGCAGGGTCAAAATTCCGCTGAGAGCGCTCAATACCAATACCGCAGTAATTATCGGTGTCATATAGCCTGCCTGTCAGTTAATTCTTACTATACCGGAAAAGCCGATAAAGGCCATTGCGATAATACCGGTGATGACCAGAGCAATACCAGCACCCTCAAGTTCCGGGATAACTTTTGATTTCTT
>MFYY01000162.1:0-17128 GCA_001787855.1 Candidatus Riflebacteria bacterium GWC2_50_8
TTACCCGCAAGATAGTTGGTGACGCCAACGTTTCTGATGTTTTGACGACCGAGCGCGCCATGCTGGCTCAGAAGATCCAGGATGAGCTGCAGAAGATTCTGAACAGCTACGAGATCGGCGTGCGCATTGTAACCTGCAAGTTTCAGGATGTTAACCCACCAGAAAAGGTTAAGGCTGCCTTTAACGGCGTTAACGAAGCGGAGCAGCAGAAGGAGAGCCTTATTCTGCAGGCCCGCGAGCAGTATAACAAGGAAGTTCCCCGGGCGCGTGGCCAGGCCAAGCAGTCTATTCAAGAGGCTGAGGGCTATGCTCTCGAAAGGGTTAACCGCGCCAGCGGCGAGGCAACCCGCTTTATGGCCGTTCTCGATGAATACAAAAAATACCCGGAAGTTACCCGTAAACGCATGTATCTCGAAACACTTGAGAAAGTAATGCCGAGAATGAAAGATACGATGATACTTGATGGCCAGGATGGCAAAAGTTCAGTATTGCCATTGCTGCCTCTGCAGTCCATGCAGTCTTCAGAGGGAGTAGTCAAATGACAAAGTATATTTTTGCAGCTGTTCTCATCGTATTGTTGATAGGCGTTGCCGGTAGCATATTTGTTGTTCATGAAGGCGAGCAGGCGATTGTCACCAGGTTCGGCAAACCGGTGGGCGAAGTGCGCCATGCCGGTCTCAATTTCAAAATTCCGTTAATCGAAGATGTCTATCGTTTCGAAAAGCGCATTTTAAAGTGGGATGGCGATCCTAACCAGATCACCACGCGCGAGAAAAAGTTTATCTGGGTCGATGCCACTGCGCGCTGGCGCATTGTCGATCCATTGGTGTTCTTTCGTACTGTTGCCACGATAAAAGGTGCGCAGAGCAGGCTTGATGACATCATCGACTCGGTGATCAGAGATGCTGTCTCTGGCAATTATCTTGTCGATCTCGTACGCGGACCAACTTATGTTGCTCCAAAAGATGGCAGTGCTGAAGAAGTTCTTGATCCGACCAATCGCCGCAGCCGCGAACAAATCCTTGACGATATTCTGCAGAAAGCGCGTGCCAGCGTTCCCGAATATGGCATCGAGCTGATCGATGTGCAGATAAAGAGGCTCAATTATATTGAGTCTGTTCTTGAAAAGGTCTATGAACGCATGATTTCGGAGCGCAACAAAGTGGCGGCCGAATATCGTTCAGAAGGCGAAGGCAACAAGGCTGAGATTCTCGGCGAAATGGAGAAAGAATTGAAACGCATTACATCTGAAGCGTTCAAGACTTCTCTGGAGATCAAGGGCAAGGCTGACGCCGAGGCGGCGCAGATTTATGCCAACGCGTATAACCGCGATCCTGAATTTTATTCATTCTGCCGCAGTCTGGAGACGTTGGAAAAGTCAGTCGGAGCAAACAGCAAAATGGTAATTTCAACCGAATCAGAGTTGTTCAAATACTTTAAAGATTCGCAGTATCACAAACCCTGACCGCACAATATGCCGCTCTGTTCTGGCCAACGCCGGAACAGAGCGGTTTTTTTATGCAAGGCTGATGTGCTGTAGATCGCGATGTAGAACGCGCTCGGCGACATGGTGTGGCACGAAAAACTGCTTAAGCACGCCATAGGCTTTGCGGGCTTTTTCGTGGTCGCCACAGGTAAAAATGTCGATCTGAACCGCCAGAAATTCAGGCCAGGTGTGCAGGGTGATGTGCGATTCGGCAAGCAGAGCGGCTGCCGTATAACCGGTCGGGTCGAACTGATGTGATTTGATCTGAATACAGCTGAGCCCCGATTCCTTTATTGCTTCCGCGAGAACCGATTCTCCTGCTGAGCTGGTTTCGAGCGTGCCAGGCTGGCAACCGCTAAAGTCGGCGATAATATGAATTGAATCAGGTCTGTGCATAAATAAATAACCTTTAGAGAGCCCAGCTTTCCCAGCCTTCTTCATAATAAGACTTTACGACATGAGTATCAATAGTGTTGATCTCAGTATCAACATGCTGAATGTCAGGTGAAAAAACGTTCATTACCTTGATAAACTCGGTGTTTACGAACTTGCTGGCAACTTTGATACTGATTTGATCCCATTTTATCGGAGCGTTTGAGGCCATGACGAACCCCCAGCTGCCAAATGACGGAACATAGCAGCCGTAGGCTTCGGTTTCGAGACAGGTGGTCTCAGAAGCCAGTTCGCTTTCATAAAGCGGGTTCTCGATTGCGCTGATGGTATTGTAAATGCACCAGAACGCCTTGTTCGAATAGAGCGGTGAAGTTGCCTGAGTGACCATTTTGCCGCCACGGGCGAGTTTGCCGGCAAGCAGCCGGTAAAAGCTGCGCGAATACAGCCGACTGAGCGTGAGATCGTCGGGGTCAGGCAGGTCGATGATTATTACATCGTAGAGATCGGGGGCTTTTTCGAGAAATTTCCAGGCGTCATCATTTACTATTCTGGTCTTGGGGTGCCGCATCGAGTCGAGGTTAAGCGCGCGCATCATCGGGTTGTCCCTGGCAAAATCGGTTATTGCCGAGTCAATGTCAACTATCAGCAGTCTTTCAACATCGTTGAATTTGAGAATTTCACGGGCGGCCAGCCCATCGCCACCACCGATTACCAGAATGTTGCGGCGCGAATGGGCTGAAGACATTGCTGGCAGTACCAGTGCTTCATGGTAGCGGTATTCGTCCTGACTGCTGAACTGAATGCTGCCGTTGATGAACATGCGCAAGTCGTTGCGGGTTTTAGTTACCACAACTCTCTGATACGGGGTGTTTGCGGTATAGATGATTTCATCATTGTAAAGCTTGTCTTCGGCAAAGGTAGAGATGCGCCCGGCAAAGATAAAACAGGTCCCGAGCAGCAGCATGCTGGTCGCCGCAAGCGTGATCAGCCCTTTCCGCGCAATGATTCGTTCTCTGAAAACATATAAAGCGGCTGATGCAACGGCCACATTCATCAGGCCAAAGGTCAGACTTGTTCTGATCAGCCCGAGGTGAGGCACCAGAATGATTGGAAAAAGCAGTGACGCGAAGAGGGCGCCGGCGTAATCAGCAGTCATTACGTTTGACAGCACGATTTTGAGAGTGTTGTGTTCTTTGACGATACGCAGAATGATTGGCAGTTCGAGGCCCACCAGGGTGCCAATTCCCACCGAAACCATTATCAGGAAGGGCGTGTAGTTTTCGATGTGCGAAAAAGCTAAAAACAGCACGATCGCGCTCATGCCACCAGTCACCCCGGTCAGCAGTTCAACCAGAATGAACCAGTCATGCAGTTGTTTGTTGATATATCGTGAAAGAAAAGAGCCCAGTCCCATCGAACTGACGAACATGCCGATCACCAGCGAGAACTGATAGACAGAATCGCCGACCAGGTAACTCGATATGGTGCCGGCCAGCAGCTGGTAGACCAGCGCACAGACCGATATCAGAAATACTGCGACCAATAGAAAAAGCTGCAATTTATACTTCCAGTTTCTGGCACAGACAAGACGCCTTCAAGCGCCGGTGTCGCTGCGGATTAAGTGCGATTTACAAATGTTCTGGCGGTCTGCCTTTTAGTGCATGGCCGAGGCGATGATAATCGAAAGGCCCAGCATGACGGCGCCAATGATGATGCCGAGCGAAGTATTCTGGTCGATTTCGATTTCTTTGCGCACTGAAAACGGCGATATTTTGCAGATTATCCAGAATGCGATCAGGTACATGACCAGTCCGATTGCTGAATAAACGATAGTTGACAGGATTGGTCCGGTTGCAAGCTCAGACATTGCTGATTTGGGGTCCATTTATTATTTTCTCCAGTATATTTTGAATCTGCCCGGGCAGATTATTTTCCATGCATAAAGCCGCGGTGGGTGCCGCGCATGCTGACGCTGCGCTCTCTCAGGTTTTTATCGGCATTGACCTGCGGCGTGCTATAGAAACCTTCCGGTTTCATGAAATCGGTGGCAATGGCAAAAACCGTAATTGTCGTGAAAATAGCAGCAAAAATCAGAGCTAGTTTATTCATCAGTCATCCTCGTCATCGTCGTTCCAGCGTTTGTTCTCGAACCTGTAAAGAAGCCCGAAATAGGGTAATGCAATCAGCAGCGCGATAAAAAACCAGGCAAGGGTGTGGTGGCCGAGGCGCACACCTTTGCGAATTGTTACTCTGACTGTGTTAAGCATGAAGTTGGGGTCGGGTTCGCTGGTTTCACCACGGTTGCCCTCGCCCTCGACTTCAAGTTTGTAGGTTCCTGATTCTGGAACCCTGAAGTATACGGTATCTTCGTCTGATCCTTCTGACCAGTGTTCTCCTTCTTCGTAACCTTCATAATAAGAGACTTCGATTGGTAAACTGCAAAATTCTTCTGTTTGTTGTGGGTTCATTATCCTGACGTCAAAGAAAGCCCAGGCATTTTTCAGTTGTGGAGCTGACACCGTTACTCCATAAAGTTTGCCGGGGTCATCGATGGTAAACTCGTTGGATACGCCGCCATCGTCGAACACCTCCCGGCCTAAGGCTTGGCTGGTCACACTAACCCCGCTCGACGAAACGAAAAAATATATCAGCAGGGTAAGCAGCGAAGCAACCAGAGCGCCATGTGATATTGATTTGATTATAGCTGGACAGCCAAAAGGCTGGCAAGCAAAGACTGTCGATGGCTCGATGCCTTCTATTTTAAAAGCTTCGCTGATTTCTGTTGTGCTCATATACTCACCCCAGAAATACTCGATTTCTGTCGCCCGTTTTTCGATTGAATACATGTACGGCGGGCATACTGCATCGAGGTAGCTGATCGCTTCATTCTGCCTGGCCTGCCAGGTTAGTTCGCCTTCTACGTAGCTCAGCTTCGCTGACGCGCATTCAAAAACCTTGAAAGTCATGTCGCGAACGACTATTGCGGCCTTGCGCGGCATAAAAATTTCAACTTCGGTTTCGGGCAGGTCTTTGACTTCGTGCATCATGACCCAGTGCCCATCTTCGTAACAGAGATACACGTAGCCGTGCGTGTATGAAAAAAGCAGATATTCAAGCCAACGGTAGATTTCGCCGTCTTCGCACTGTTCATACTTCAATACACCGATTACTGTGAACTCAATACCTTTGAGTTTGCCTCTGGCGCCAATTTTCAGCGGCATGAACGGGCGCTTCTGGTTCAAAAAGCTATGCAATACGGCAAACTCTTTTTTGCTGTCGAGGCAGGCTCCACAATACTGGCAGACAATTGTTCTGACGTTGTGACCGCCGCGCAGCTCGATTGCTCCGCCGCATTGCGTGCATTTCAGACTTTTGAGCTTTGCTGCCGCTTTCTGGCTTTGCATAGGGTTTATGCCTTGGTAATGTCGAAGGGGTCGATCCAGACACCCTTGTAACAGTCGATTACATCACCCTGGTATTCTATGGTAAACGACACGCGCCTGGGACCAAGCAGGTCTATGTAGTTATAAGTGTCGTTGGGAACAATCTTAAAAGGCAGTTCTCCCTGCGCCCCGATCATCGTGCAGCTGTTCTTTTCGATGACAGTCATTTTGATACGGTTGATCATAAGTGTCCCGCCGACATTTATTTCATCAAATGGTGGCACCTGGATGTTCTTGTGGGCAAGTGCCTCAATGGCGATCTCGCCCTCATCGACTGAAACCCAGCTTTCTTTGCCGCCATCGCTGCGTACATACCATTCGTCCCAGAAACCATCGCCATAATCGTAACGCACCCGGCCGACCGGCGTGAATTTCCAGTCTTTGTGGCGGTAGGACTTGTATAGTTCAAAGATGCTTGGATACTCGGTCAGAATGGCTGACTTGCCGACATCTTCGAGCCGGCCGCTGTTCAGTATGTGCGTGGAGTTACATGCCGAACAGACCACTATCTGTGGAGAACGCGTAACCTGATTGATGATGTTGCCGCATGAAGGGCAGGTCAGGTTTACAGGCATTCTCTAATCTCTCCGGTTTTCAAAGCATTTTATAACTTAAAACCAGCTTGTGGCTGACTTTGTCAGATCGCGTGGAAGTTGCGCAGAAAGTCTTTGCTCTGCTCGGCGTTCATGCGATGGTTGCTCTTAAGAAAGCCAGCTCTGTCGAACTTTCCGAGGAAGTATACGATCATTTTTTTCCACCACGGCCAGTCATGGTTAACATCGTAACCCCAGAGGTCAAGCAAAACTGGTATGCCAGCTTTGTCGAGGTTGTTGCACATCGTGATCGCCTCGCCATTCCATTCTTCCCAGGCGCCCTGACCACTGCATACAATCAGCAGGTTCTGCAACAGCTGTTTTCGAGCCTGTTCGCTGATCGATGCGCTGTAATACATGGGGTTGTGGGCAAATACGTCTTTGTTGCTGAAACCGCCGACAGCGAAGTCTATATTGTAGCAGCCGCTCAACGCTATGCCTGAATCGAAAACATCCGGGTGACGCAGCGCAAAGTTGGCGGCATGGTAGGCGCCAAAGCTGCAGCCATGTGTCAGCAGACCGGCCCCTTTATGGCCATCTTCAAGAATATGCGGGATAACTTCATTTCTGATCGACCAGTCGTAATCATTGGCACGTTTACCGCGTTCGGCCGGCGGCATAGTTGAGAACCAGCTCTGGTGGTCAATGCTGTCGACACAGTAGACCTGAATCTTGCCGTCGAGAATGAATGGCGCGATCGTGTCGATCATGCCAAAATTTTCGTAGTCGAAAAAACGGCCTTCCTGTGAGGGAAAAACCATTACCGGTTTGCCGCTTTTGCCGTAAACAAGCATTTCCATCGGCTGCCCGAGCGCCTTGCTCGGAATCTGGCGGTATTCGCGATTCATTCAGGCCTCCCAGGTAATGTCTTTGACGATTTCCATAAGCTCTTTAAGATCAGTGGAGCGTGCGAGATAGCCCCAATGGCCCATTACCGCGTATTCGATCGGATTCATTGGCTGGCTGTGCACGATTTTATGGTTCCATTTAACATAGAGCTGATCATGTGAGTAATGATAAGGCCGGTTATGTTTGCGACCCACATAGGCGCAGTGATACTTGCGGGTGAAATTGCGCTGCGGGTTTTTTCCGGCCATGATCGAGGCCCACCAGTCGTAGACATCGACGTCGCTTGAAAAGTTGAACATGTGAGTGGTCAGTCCGCCCGGTGGGCGCATGTTAATCTCAAGGGCAAGTATGCTCTGGTCTGGCTTTCTGAAAAATTCGATGTGAAAGAACTTTTCTTTTACGCCGGCAGTCTTGACGATCTGGCGGCCGTATTTTTCGAGTTCGGGTGGGATGTCTTTGACGTTGTAATACCAGACGTTCTCATCTTTTACGACGACCTTGTGAATGTCGTTGCTGAATATATGCGAGGTGTAGAAGACAATGTTGCCGTTCTGGTCGGTAAGACCGTCGAAAGATATCAGGCCGCCGTCGACAAAGTCTTCCATAAAATAATCGTAGCTCTGTTTGCCGTTGAAAAAATTACGCAGGTCGTCTTCTGATCTTATGGTGTAGGTGTCAGCCGCACCGACGCCGATGTCGGGCTTAATGAAAACAGGGTAGTTGCCGGCAATGAACTTTTTGCATTGTTCGATGTTGTTTACCAGTTCACCTCTGGCAGCTGGTACCTGTGCTCTTCTGAACAGGTCTTTCATTTTCGATTTGCGCTTGATGAACTGCAGTTCGGCTGGCTTGGGGCCGGGGATGTTGTAGGTTTCACGCAACACGGCTTCCAGTTCTATCCAGGGTTCGAGATGCGATTCAACGCGATCGATTTTGCCGATGTGTTCATTAAAAAAGCCGCAGCCCTGTAAGACCTGATCGACATTTTCAAGGTTTTCAACCTTGTAATGACCGCTCATGGCGTCACGCAGGCGTGGGTCAAGCGCTTCGTCGGGCAGATCTGATATGCCGAATACCTTTACTCCGTATTTGGCCAGACATTCGACAAACTGTGAATAATGAGCAGGATAGTGGGGCGACAGGTATATCAGATTCATCTACTATTCTCCGACTTGAAGTTAATTCTATACTTATACACGATTTTAGCGGCAATATGGAAGAATTTAGCAGATATTTCAGTGTAATTTTTACTCGCAACTGTTCAAGCCTATGAGTTCGAGAGGTTGTCATGACTGTGTTTTTTCGTTTTTTTTTTGTAATTGCGGGGGTTACGTGAAAGAATTGAATAGGGTATAATCTTATAGTTATGTACGCCTCGTCAGCACTTATGTAAGGAGAATGGAATATGAGAAAGCGCTTACTGGCTTTATTGATGGTTATATTCGCTCTGGCAGCGGTCAACCCGCTCTGGATCGAAGCAGCCACAGCCACAACACAGAAAAAGAAACCGGTGGTTACGACAAAACCCAAGCCGGCAGTCAAACCAGCTAAAAAACCTGCAACAGCAAAAAAGCCAGTAAAGAAACCGGCGACCAAGGCTACTACAAAAAGTGCAGCAACCAAATCGTCTGCTGATGCAGCCAGTCAGAAAGCGCTGATTGGCGAAGTGGCCATGCTGCGCGAAGTCTGGCTGCGCAAGATCACACTCGAATATCTTGGCGACAAGCGCTCTGAAGAATTTCTTGCCAGTCTGCTGGCGGATTTTCCCAAAAAACTGCAGCGGAACTTTGCCGAAAATATTGCGGGTGACTATAAAGCCGAATTCATGGCTAATTACGCCGCAAAGGCCGATGAAGTAACAGATCGGGCGTTTGCGGTAATGAGCGACAAGCCCGCTCTTGATGGTCTGATGGGCAAGGTAATCAAAGAATCGGGCTTTCCACTTGATCTCGCCTATAATGACCTGGTAAAAAAGCTTGTTGACCGCCGCAAATTTCAGGCGAACAACAAGGAAGCCGGTGCTGACAAGCTCAGCGCATACTGGCAGACGGTTTATACAACCATGAAAGCGAATGCAAAGAAATCTCGCTATGAAGCAGTTGCTGAGATTTACAAAGATGTACCGCTTAAAGAATTTCCGATTTCGTGGTATGACGATGCTCAGCATAACGTAGCTTTTGAGACCGAGGGCTCGCAGCCGGCGACTGTTGGTCCCCAGGCTCGCAAACCATGGACAGTGCTTGCCTATATCTGCGCTGATAACGATCTTGAGCGCTTTGGCCTGCAGGATGTCAACGAAATGGAACAGGTTGGCAGCAGTGACAAGGTCAACATCGTCGCTCAGCTCGACCGTATGCGCGAAGGTATGGAAGGTGCTACTATTGCAGACGGTAACTGGACTGGCACCCGTCGCTATTATGTAACAAAAGACAGTGACATGGGCAAGATTGGCAGCCAGATGGTCGGGAACCTTGGCGAACAGAATATGGGCGACAAGAAGACTCTGGCCGAATTCGTCAAGTGGGGCGTCAAGACTTATCCGGCCGACAATGTTATGGTCGTAATCTGGAACCACGGCGCCGGATGGCTTGGTGTTGCTCAAGATCAGGAAAGCGACCAAATGCTGAGCATGACTGACGTTTCCTGGGCGTTGCGCGAGGGCCAGCAGGAGCTGTCGAAGGTTAACGGCAAGGCTTCGAAGTTTGCCATAGTAGATTTCGACGCCTGTCTGATGGGCACCATTGAGGTTGCTTACGAATTATCTGATTTTGCCCAGTTTCTTGTCGCATCTGAAGAAAACGAGCCGGGTCAGGGCATGCCCTATGCTGATTATCTCGGGCCGCTCGTTAAAAATCCGGCTTTGTCGGCACGCGAGATGACCAAGCGCATGGTTGGTACCTATGTGTATTCCTACGCCAAAGGCGGGTCGGCTACCAATTCGTTTGTCATGGGCTCACCAGTCACCAAGTCAGCTACTGACCTGGGCAAACTGCCAGCTCTGGTGAAAAAATTTGACACGCTCGGCAAGTTTCTGCTCGACAATCATCAGCTTTATGCTGATATTCTGGTTGCCGAAGGTGGTCGATTTGCTTCAATCAAGCGTTATTCAGACGATACCATGGTCGATCTTGTTGATTTCGCCCACAAATTGGCGCAGGTGCCTGAGATTCCCACAAACATCAGAGAAATCTGCATCGATATCATAAAAACTATCGGATACCCGGTTGAAAACAGTAAACTGGCGCAGCCGGTAATCATAACCAGCGAACAGCCCGGCGTGGTAATCTGGGGTTATAACAACTGGCGCACTCCTCCCAAAGAGCTCTGGCCAGCAGGCACCCGCATCTTCAACTCAAGACTGGCAATGACTCCGTTGCGTGAACTGGATGGCGGTGGTTTCTACGCCAAGATTGGACCTTTTGAGCCGGTTAAGGATGAAGCTCTTGAGAAGATCGTTTTTGTCGAAGAAATCAACTATCAGGTTATTTTTAAAGATGGTAAGGAACTTGACAAGCGCCGGATCAAACAGGGCAAGGAATACCTGATTGTGTCGAAGTTTCCCGAGACTTCACCTATGGTTATCGAAGGACACACCCAGGGAATGGGCGACAGCCATGGTCTTAGTCTTTATTTCCCGCAGGCTTATCGCTTCAGAAATACCTACAAGGCTCTCAAATTTGCCAAAGACACGAGCTGGGATGAATTTCTCGAAAAAGTGCCTGAATTCAAGCGCGATGCCGAAGTTCTTCTGTGCGGACAGATGGTGGAAGACATGATGACTCTGCCCGTGATTGCACAGGCTCTCAAGGCCAACGACGTGAAATTCCAGATCCTCTGGGATCCATCCGTATTTGCTTATGAATTCAAGCCGATCCTGAATCAGTTTGCCGAAGGCGGCATGGTAATTACCGATAGCGTGAGTGCCAGCAGCATGGGTCAGGTTGCTCCGAGTTCAGACGATCTTAAGGATTACCTCAACAACGGTGGTCGATTGATGGTTGCAGCCCAGTCTTTTGGCAAGTCTAATGTTCACCGCAGCCTCCTCAAAGACTATTTCAAGTTCACCTTTGTTGCAGAAGAAAAAGATTTCGACGAAATGATCTGCAAAGGCAAGAGTGACTTCAAATTTGAGCTGAACGGTAGCGAGTCGGCGAAAACAGCTTCAGATGTGACAATAATGAAGGTTGCCGGCAATGGCAAGCTGTTTGCTACTATGCCCGACGGTCGCGGTGCCGCGATTTACATCTCAGACAAAGCTTCTTCAGGTAAGCAGTATGTCGGTATCTATCTTGGCTTCAGATTTGAAGCGGTTGGCGACACTGCCGCCCGCAACAAGCTGATGGGCGAGATTCTTGATCGCACGCTTCCCGAAAGGCATCAACTCAGTCTTTTCTAACTGTTCTCTAAATAGCTTCCCAGAAACCGGTTCTGTAACAGGAACCGGTTTTTTTATACCCGGCATATTCTAATGTTCTGTATTCCGGCAACAGATGTTGCACTGGTATTTTTACCTCTCCCTGTGGTATTAATTATGTACAGATTCAGGAGGGCGGCATTGGATAATACACAGCTAAAGATTAGTGATCAGAACGGAATTCCGGTATTCAGCTTTGTTGGCAACTGCAAAGCCGAAGGAATAGCCTGTCTGGCCGACAAGTTACGGGAAATGGCCGCTGCCGGTCAGAAGAAATATATTTTTGATTTTTCGGCCTGCAAGCTTATTAACAGCCCGGCCATGGGCGAACTGCTTGATGCGATTCTGCTCGTCGATCGTGACTTTGACGGACACGTAGTTGTCTGCGGCCTCGATTCACTTAAAGAGACTCTTTTTACGATTTCTGGAATAATACCGATTGCGCAGGAGGCGTCAGAAGCCTCGGTTGCCGCGCAATTGCTGCTGAATCTCGCAGATTGAAAAAAATCTTGTTATTTATGTGCGGGCAGTAGCGTAATGCTAGTTGAAAGTGTTTAATTCGTCATTTTTTGAGGAGGAAATTATGCGACAGTTCAGAAGATACGCTGTTTTAATGCTTCTGGTAGCGTCATTTTTCATGACCGGCTGCGATGCTCAACAGATTCTTGATGTGATCGGCAAGATCGCCAATGGCGTTCAGCAGGCAATGCCGGCAATTAAAAATGTTGTCGACACTTTTGGCCAGGTAGCTAACAATGACAATAATGCTCCTGCCGATAACACTGCCGCCGCTAATAACAATAACGAGCAGGCTGCCGCCAACAACGCCAATGTTGTTACTATTGATCCAAACGCAGAAAATGTCGGTAATGCTAACACGGCAGACGCTGCTGGAACTGCTGGAGTTGGTGCGCTTCCAGCTCTGGAGCGCCCCGATGGACGAGCCGGAATTGAGCGGGTATTCGGAGCGCGCGGCGCGAATCAGGTTACGGTTACCATGGCTGCCGGCCCGAATGGATCGGCGAGGTCTATCACCTGTCATCGCTTGATAGCAGCGCGCATGAAGGCAGTGTTTGATGAGATCAAAGCGCTGGGCCTGTCTAATCTCATCAAGACCAATGATGGCTGCTTTAACGACCGAAACAAGAGAGGCGGCACAAGTCCGAGCACCCATGCGTGGGGAATCGGGATCGATATCAATGCCTCGGAAAACCCCATGGGCAGCAGCAGAATGACAGCTGGACAGCGGCGCTTGGCCGAAGTTTTCCGCAAGTATGGCTTCTATCAGCTTCCGAATGATCCCATGCACTTTCAATACTGCACAGGATACTAGTCCCAGATTTCGAATGATCCAGTTGTCATAGTTACACCCGGTTGTTTTATGACCACAAGCAAATAATTAGTTGGAGGACACAACAATGAAACGCAAAGCCTCTCTTTTCATCGCGGTAGCGGTCTTCGCCCTTGCCATTGGAATTCAATTCACTTTTGCGGCTGACGAACCTTCGGACAAGGAATGGAAGAAATTCGAGGGAGCCTGGTTCGAAATCCTGTATCCCGCCGATTTCCGAGTTGAGCCTTCACTGAAAGGCGTCACCAGTGTAGAAGGCCATGATAGCGTGTTCTTCGTTTCCCCTTCAGATGAGGTGGCATTCTATGTATTCTCGCCACAATGGAGCGGAGACCCTTCTGACATTCTGTTGAATCAAGAAACCGAGAAACAGCTAACCTTAGAAGACAGCAATAAGGACGGGAAGCAGGTTCGCCAATGCACTATCGAGGCTAAGGACGGATCCTATTGCCGAACCTATGAAGACGTGCAGGATCCTCAGATCAATACTCGACGCGTGTTCGGAATCCGGTATAAAGATCAGAAAACCCTTGATCAATACAAGGAACAGTATAAACGTTTCCAGGATTCCCTTGCTCAGTTCGCCGATTGACCTGCGGATCTGCGATCTCAGGATCGCCGTAAGCGCTCAACAATCCGCATCTGTTTAAGAGGAACTATATGAGCAAAGCAATTGTAGCGGTCGTAGCAATGACAATGTTGATTCTGGCCCCGGCTTTTGCCTGGCAGCTGCCATTTGGCAAAGACGCCGGCACGATAGGTATCATCGCCCCGGTTGGCGCTGAAGACTTCCCGGTCGGTCCGGCTTCTTACCGTGTGGTTGGCGACAACCTCTGGGTTCTCGATTCAGCAAATGGTCGGGTTCTGTGTTTTGATGCAGCCAGCAAAATGATCAAGCAGATTGCCGTACCGTCATTACCCAAAGAATTTATTATCGATGACTTTGCGCTGCAGTTTGCCGGCAAAGATGCCGTTGAGCCTTCAGCGATCATTGTTGTCGAGGCCATGGAGCGCCTTATCATCAAATTTGATACTGACGGTAAAGAGTTGCTGAAAATCAAACCCGAAAACCTTATTCAGCTCGACGAAATCGAAATCAACAGTACTGGTCAGTTTTACGTCGGTGATTATGCCAATTCTGTTATAGCTGCATTCGCAGCAGATGGTAAACAGCTGCGCCAGGTAGCATGGCAGTGTTCTGGTTTTGCTGTCGACAGCGACAACAACCTGCACATGATTCATTTTGAAGACAAAATTGGCCACTTTCATGTTAAGCTTGCCGCTGATGGCGCTGAATTGTCGCGCATCCAGCTTGGTCTGCCCGAAATGCAGAACCCGCGCCTGTGGCATGTAAATGCAAATGGCGAATACCTGCTTTCTTTCATTCCGCCCGAAGGTGACACCAACAGCCAGGTTCTGCACACTTACAGCGCAGCTGGCGAGATTCTCAAAAAGGTTGAATTTAAAAACCCATACTATGTTAAGCGCTATCTGTGCGCTGGCAAAGACTCAGCCTGGCTGGTAGATGCTGATTACAGCAAGGCTCCTGATCAGCCGGTTACATTCAAACAGCTGTAAATCCTTCCTGTCGTTCAATAAGCCCGACGGCCTGCATTGTGCAGCGTTGTCGGGTTTTTGCTTTCATAAAAACAGGTGTGCATTCATCAGGATAGCGTAAAAATGTGTTATAGTATGAAAGCATCGGAGCTGGGCTCCTGATTCTCGGTTTATGAAAGGTAGAGAGTTCATGTATAAGTTTTTGCAACGTTCTTCGCTGATTATCCTTGGTTGTTTTGTGCTGTCGGCTGCCGGGTCAGCCGATGCCCAGATCAGGGTCGACAGTGACCGCAGCCTGCAGGCTGACATCCACGTGACCACTCCCAAGCTCAATAAAGTCACTTTTAACGCTTCTGGTGAAGATTATACCGGACTTTATATGGATTATGCCGACCTGTTGCTCGACAAGGGCATGCCCGCGCTGCCAGTGCTTACTGGTATGGTTATGATCTCCCAGAATCAGAAACCGGTTCTCGAAGTTATCGACAGCAAATACAGCGAGATCGCTCTCGAGCAGCCGGTTGTGCCTGCGCGTGGTGCAATTTTGCGCAACGTAGATCCCTCTACTGTGCCATTTGAAACCGGGCCGGTATATGAGAAAAATGCCTGGTTTCCGGCTGACAAAGATCTGGTGAAGATTTCAAAACCTTTCATTTTTAGAGAAGCACGCGGTGTGCGGCTTAACGTTATTCCGGTGCAGTATAACCCGGTAACCAACAAACTGCGCATTTACAGTCACCTGCACGCGAAAATCAAGTATGCTGGCCAGGGTGGCGAAAACGTAAACAGAGGTCGCTCTGACCTGTCAAAGGCATTTGCGCCTATTTACCAGCGGACTTTTCTCAACTACGCTTCGTTACCGCACCGTGTTTCGTCTGTAGACGAAAATGGCCGTCTGATCATTATAGCGGCCGACGAGCTCAAGATAGCTGCCAAAGCACTCGCCGACTGGAAGCAGAAATGCGGCATCAGAACCCTTCTGGTTGGCGCCAGCGAAATCGGTGGCGCAACAGCAGACAATATCAAAGTTTTTCTGCAGGAACAGTATGACGAAGCAGGCTTTACCAACGTTATTCTCGTCGGTGATGCCGAGCAGATTCCAACGAATAAGGGCGCGAACGAAAAGGCAGATTCTGACCCGGTCTATGTAAAGCTTGCCGGTGATGACCATGTTCCTGATGCTATAATCAGCCGCATTTCGGCAGCAACCCCCGAAAAAGTTGCTTACCAGATCGCCAAGATCATTAACTACGAACAATACCCTGCCCAGAACGAAGAAGCAGACTGGTATGGCCGCGCGCTCGGCATTGCCAGCAGCGAAGGCAACCCGCCTGACTATGAACGTGTCGAAGAACTGCGTCAGGCCCTGCTTGCTTCGCGATTCAGCGAAGTTGCCTCTGCTTATGACCCGAAAGCGCCAGCAAACGATGGTGGTGGCTATGATGGCTATCCTTACCCGGGTGGCGGTTATCCAGGCTCTTTCCCGGGTATGCCAGGGATGGGGCATCCGCATTTTCCCACACAGCCGATGCCATTTTCTGTTACTGCCGACCGTGATTCAGACAGTCGCTCATCGCTTAAAGACAGTGTTTTCACTGCAGTTAACCGTGGCGTTTCGTTGATCAACTACATGGGTCACGGTTCTACCACGGCCTGGTCAACAACCGACTTCAATACCGCCGATTGCGAAAAACTTGAAAACGGCCTCAAACTGCCGGTCATCATCAGTGTTGCCTGCGTCAACGGCAACTTTGTCGGCAAGGACAGCTTCTGTGAGGCCTGGATGAACGCTGGTAATATCGAGAATCCGCGTGGTGCCGTGGCGATTTTTGGTTCGACCACCAATCAGTCGTGGGTGCCTCCGATCAAGGTTCAGGCCGCCATCGTCAGCGATTTTATCATTAACGATACTTACAAGACCGTGGGCGGATTGATGACTAACGGCATTATCAAGGGTCTTGAGATTTACGGCGTCGAGCCGACGGGTGAAGGCGTCAAGATGATGGAGCAGTGGCATCTTTTTGGCGATGGCACTACCATGATCAGAACCCGCAACCCTGAAAAAGTCTCTGTTGAAGTGCGCAGCGAGTCGATTGCCGGTGAGAGCCAGGCGATCGTAACTGTCATTGACAGCAACGGCAAGCCGGTCAAAGATGCCAGAGTAACCTGCTATACCAAGGATCTCAGTCAGATGTCGTCGGCCAGATCCAACTCAGAAGGCGTTTCGCGCGTTAACATCGGCGTGGAAAAAGGCGGCGAAGCTTATCTGTCGGTTATTGGCGCTGACCTGGTTCCAGTCGTCGACCAGAAGATAAAATTTTAAGGTTCCGGCTTTAAAAAAAATGTGTTTATCGTTCAGGGGTTCAACATGTTGAACCCCTGCGTTTTATATTGCCGTTTGTGCGTTATCGGGCGCATCTGAGCCGCGGTAAACCATCATGATCAGTGTCAGGTCATCCTGAGCGTCGCCGCCGGTGAGCCATATCAGGTATTCATTGTAGACCGCGTGATAGTAAGCGGCAGCATCGACGCTGTAGTGTTTAAGCAGCCATTCATTAAAGCGTTCGTAGCCAATTTCGGCGCCATCGGGGTTTTTGGTTTCGATGATGCCGTCGGTGTATAGCACCAGCGCCTGGCCAGGCTGCATTTTCAGTTCGATTTCGGAAAATTTTGAATTTTTAAAACCACCGAGAACGGGCCCAGATAGTGTGATTTCACTGGTCGAGGCTGATTCGGGGCAGACAAGAACGGGTGAGCAGCCGCCGGCGTTGGCATATTTCCCGATGCCGCTGGACTTATCGAAGCAGAGATATTGAAAAGTCATTGATAGTCTTTGGCAAAGAGTTTGCGCATGCTGGCAATCTGTTCTTTCTGTTTTGCCAGAGGCAGATTTGCATTGATATGCCGGTGCAATTTTTCAAGGATTTCGTTGGAAAGCTTATTCAAAAAATAAGCAAAGCCCTCATCGATCTGGCGCAGTTTTTCCAGACCATGTGACTGCTCGGCATAGATCAGTTCGTTGCGCTTCTGTTGCAGATAGTC
>MFYY01000162.1:17166-20162 GCA_001787855.1 Candidatus Riflebacteria bacterium GWC2_50_8
CTTGAGTCTGGCCGAGATATGATTGAGCTGATATTTTTTTGCCGCGACCCAACACAGAAATGCCAGTATAATCAGTCATTTGACAGTTGCTCCAATTATTTCGCTCTTTCGGTGCTGAATTGAAGATGTCATACCCTCAGCCGTATGGCAAAACGCTCTGACAGTTGGGCTTATATAACGATAAGAATACACCCGGTTTTTATAATGCAGCAGACTGCCGGGATGGAGGTTCTCGAATCGGCTGATGGCAAGTGAGATGTCAACCGGGTTGGTCAGGCAGTCATGCTGAAAAATTGTTGCCGGTTCGATTGGGTAACGGCAGTATCCTGCCTTCAGTTCTGGATTTACGGCCTGCAGTCGTTTTATCGCAAATTCCAGGCCAGGTTGGCCGCTGAAAAAGTCGCTGTGAATGAAGGCCAGCATGGTTATTCGTGAGTCGACGCCATACCAGAGATGACTTTTGGGGCCTTCGGGTTCTGCGATAATAGCGCTGGCCATACGGTCAGACTGCAAAGGTCGTTGAATCCAGTTTAATGAGACGACGCGGCCGATATAGTGGCGCACGATTTTGAGCCGGTGCTCAAATTCCGGTATCTTTTCGGGAGCCCCCGGATAATAGCGCCGGCAATTTTCGGCAAGATCCTGGAACAACTTGTAAACTTCGCGCAGAATGTAGGTAAACGAGGTTTCGTCGGTGAGTTTTTGAATTATACGCCCCTTATCGTCCCAGACTGCGAATAAGAAAATACCCGGATGTCGTTTTCTTAGGGCGCTGAGCTGTAAATTAAGGTTTGCAGCGGGGTTGTTACTGGCAAGTGCCTTGGTGAATGCGTGATTAAGCAATAAATGGGCGAAATGGCGGTTGTTACTGCAGGTTTCAAGAAGATCAAGTGCGTTTTCGATTTTCTGTCGAGTTATATTCAGGTTTTTGCCATGTTGTATCTGTAGAACCTGGTTCGCTGCAGCATCAATAAGGAAAAGCGGAAACAGCCCAAAACAGATAAGCAGCGCAAGGCCTGTAAAAAGCGGAAAGCGGCGCTGCAGCAGGTCGTGTTTTGTCGGCCTGTTCATCAGAAATTGTTTCCTAAGGCTTTTTTCGGCCCATAAGGAGTTTCGCTGTCATTTAGCAGCAATAGTCTAAGTGCCTTTCTGGCTGTAATAAAAATGGCTGTTTCATAAAGTTTATCATCTTACGAAACAGCCACGTTCAAGATCACAGATCATTATACCGACAGTTTGAAACCTACTATTGCCAACGGTGGAATGTCGATCAGGATCGACTGGTCACGGTAGTGCCAGCCGAATTTTTCGGTCCAGCGGCCACCGAAGTTGCCGATGTTCGAGCCGAAATACATCTCGGAGTCGGAATTGAGAATTTCTTTGTAATAACCTTCTCTGGGTACTCCGAGGCGGTAATCGGTGCGTGGTATTGGCGTGAAATTGGCAATGAAAACCATCAGATCGTCAGGGCTGTCACCTTTGCGCACCCAGCTGATCATGCTGCTGGCACTGTCATCGAAGTTGATCCATTCAAAGCCGGTGTGGTCACAATCTTTCAGGTGCAGGCAGCCCTCTGTGCGATAGAGGTGGTTGAGGTGGGCGAGCAGTCGCTGCAGGCCCCGATGTGATTCGTATTCGAGAAGGTGCCAGTCCAGACTTTGATTGCTGTTCCATTCATTCCACTGTCCGAAATCGCTGCCCTGGAAAAGCAGTTTCTTGCCTGGCATTGCCCACATCATGCCGAACAGCAGGCGCATGTTGGCAAATTTCTGCCAGAAGTCGCCTGGCATTTTATTGATCAGGTTGCCCTTGCCATGCACAACTTCGTCATGCGAAAGCACGTAGATGAAGTTTTCGTGAAAGGCATAAATCAGCGGAAAAGTCAGGTTGTTATGATGATACTTGCGATAAACCGGATCTTTCTGGAAATAGGTCAGGGTATCGTTCATCCAGCCCATGTTCCATTTGAAGGTGAAGCCGAGACCGTCTTCGCTGCAAGGCTTCGAAACTCCCGGCCAGGCTGTCGATTCTTCGGCGATGTTCATGGTTCCGGGGTGTTTGATCTGACAGATGCTGTTGAGATACTTGAGGAATTCGATTGCTTCGATGTTCTCGCGTCCGCCATACTGGTTGGGTATCCATTCGTCAGCTTTGCGCGAATAGTCGAGATAGAGCATTGAGGCGACAGCGTCAACGCGCAACCCGTCGATATGGTATTTTTCCATCCAGAACAGGGCGCTGCTGATCAGAAAGTTTTTAACTTCGTTACGGCCAAAGTTGAAAATCAGGGTTGCCCAGTCTCTGTGCTCGCCCTGGCGAGGGTCTGCATGTTCGTAAAGAGCTGTACCGTCGAATTTGGCAAGGCCGTGCGCGTCTTTGGGGAAGTGTGCCGGCACCCAGTCGAGCAGCACGCCGATTCCCTGCTGGTGCATGTAGTCGACGAAATGCATGAAATCTTTTGGGCTGCCAAAACGGCTGGTTGGCGCAAAATAACCGGTAACCTGGTAGCCCCATGACATATCAAGCGGGTGTTCGGTAATCGGCATAAGTTCAATATGTGTGTAGCCAGCCTGTTTAACGTAGTCGGCAATCAGCGGCGCCAGTTCACGATAGGTCATGAAACGGTTGCCTTCTTCGAGATTGCGCATAAACGAGCCGAGGTGGCACTCATAAATCGACACGGGTTCACGTTTCCAGTTGCGGTGCTGGCGGTTCTGCATCCAGTCGCTGTCCTGCCAGCCATAGCCCTCTATATCGTAGATCTTGCTGGCGGTTTTGGGGCGAACTTCGGCATAAAATGCGAACGGGTCAATTTTTTCGAGCAGGTGACCCTCTTTTGTCTTCACTTCGAATTTGTAATTCTGCCCCACAGTGAGACCTGGTACGAATATTTCCCAGACCCCGGAGTTGCCAAGGGAGCGCATTACGTGTCTGCGGCCGTCCCAGCAGTTAAAGTCGCCGATTACGCTGACCCGGCGAGCATTAGGTGCCCATAC
>MFYY01000163.1:0-8862 GCA_001787855.1 Candidatus Riflebacteria bacterium GWC2_50_8
ATAAAGCGCAAATCTACAGGCGATTTGCTGCATCCACTCGCTATTTACCTTACTTTTACCGCTACCAGCTACTTTGAAAAGCCAGATTTTTATGTCATTTCGATTGCGGTTCTTTCTGTCTCAGATGCCCTGGCCGCATTGATTGGTATTTCATACGGTTTCAAGGTCTACAACGTCGAAGAAGAAAACAAAAGCATCGAGGGTTCATTTATTTTTCTGCTTTCGACTTTTCTGATCGTGCATCTTGGCCTGCTGCTGCTCACCGAAGTCGGAAGAATGGAGTGCGTGCTGGCAGCTCTGCTGATATCGGTTCTGGTAACCTGCTTTGAAGCAATTTCGCTTGGTGGCGCTGACAACATCATCATTCCGTTCGGCACATTGTTTATTATAATGAAAATCACCACCAAGCCGATTCCCGAAATAATCATGCAGCTCTGTTCGATTGGCATGATCTTTTTATCTACCTACCTGTTCGGCAATTTTTCGGGGCGCCTCGGCGATTCAGGCATAATCGGAGTGGCTCTGGCCGGTTATGCGGCCTGGAGTCTGGTTGGGCCAGAGTGGTATATACCGGTTCTGATCTGTACTATATTGATTTCGCTGTTTGATATTTTTCTGGAGATGCCGGGTAGCCAGGATGAACGCCTCAGGGTGCGCCCGATTTTTTATATGTTCATCGTCTCATTTGGCTGGATTCTCGGTGCTAATTTCAATCTGGCTGAAGAGCAGCTGTTTTTTATTCCATACGTTGTCAGTTTCGCTGCCATTCTCAGTGTCAGATGGCGCTGGTATCAGCGTGAAGGCAACCTCATCTCGGTCAGTCGCAACCGTATTATTCCGCATTGGATAGCCAGCGGGAACTCGCTGGTCAGAGGGATTTTTCTCACGTTGATTTTTATCAGCGCCAATCTCTTTCTTGGAATGGAGCTGGATCTGGTTTTTTCGGCGATCAGCTGTCTGGGCGGGATAATGATCTCAGATTTTATTTACTGGGGAATCGGCAGCCGTCACCATGGCGAATGGAGCCGCGTCGGCTTTCTGCGCATGGGAATGGCATCGGTGCTGGTTGCATCGAGTCTGGTGTTTGTCGCTCACCTCTGGTATTACCGCTGAAGATCAGTGGTAGCCAGGTTGTTCCTTTACCTTGAAGGTTTCCAGGCCGAGAACTTTGATCTGAGACTGAGACAGGTCGGGCACGTTTTTTTGCTTTTCCAGATAGGCCAATGCGGCATCACGCATCAGAATTCCTGAATCTTCAGTGCCTTCGACTCTTGCAAACAACTTGTCGCCTGCCAGATTGCCGTTGGCGATGAAAGACGACGTTGAAACCCTGTATTTGCCTTTTTTGTCGAGAGGTTTGCTTCTTATAATAACGTTTCTGGCGCATCCGGCCGTCAAATCGAAATCCGCGTCTAATCCGGCATACTGATAGCCGTCAGGGTCGCCAAAATTGGTGCAGATATGATCGAGCATCGCCTGAACAGCGTCGCCGCGCATGGTGAATGTGACCACCGTGTTATCATAGGGCAGAGCTTCAAAAATCTCGCTGACGGTTATCTCGCCAACATTTATTGGCGCTCTTATAGCTCCCGAGTTTACCAGGCAGATGTCACTTTTGCCAGCTTCGAGCATGCTCAGAGCTGTGAACGTGCCCATCGGCAGCGTGTGGGTTTTTTTCTTTTCCTTTGGCAAGCCTAGTTCGCGCTCAGTATAGCCGGCAACCCTGCTCATCATGGTTTCGAGTCGTGAATTGTAGTTGTTGACCATCTTCTGAACCTTATCATCAGGCTTTGGTTCGTATTCAGCCGTGATTTTTTCCAGCCTGCCACTGTAGCTTGCTATCTGTCCCTGTTCATTTACCAGCAGATCCAGTCTGCCAAGAAAGGTGCCGTGTTCGCCGGCCTGCACCACTATGGTGCCGTCGAGACCATTGTTGCAGATGCCGATGCCGGGATTGTTGGCGATCAGCCTCGGCTCAAAAACTTCTTCATGGGTGTGCCCGCCGATAATTACGTCTACTTCAGCAATCTGCGCGGCCATCTGCTCGTCGAACTCGATGCCGGCATGTGACAGAACAACGACCAGGTCAACATAACGGCGCAGTCGCCTGGCGACCTGCCGCACCGTCGTTACCTGATCAGTGTGCAGCATAGGTTCACAATTCTTGCGGTCAGCGTCAAGCCAGGCTTCGTTTCCTATGCTGCCGATGACCGCTATTTTAAGACCATTGCGCACAAACACGTGATAAGCCGGAAACACCAGACGGTTGCTGTCGCGATAAAAAACATTGCAGCAAAGCATGCGTATACCGGAAGTGGCGATCTGCTTTTTCAGGTTTTCGAGACCGTTGTCGAGTTCGTGGTTGCCGATTGTCGTAGCTTCACAACCGGCAGCGACTGCCAGCCTGTGACACGCCTCGCCCTTGAATACAATGTAAAAAGGTGTTCCCTGAAAAATGTCTCCGGCATCAAGAGTCAGCGCGTGCGGAGCCTCGGTCTTTATTCGGCGAACCAGTTCGGCGCGCCGCGCGAGGCCGCCGGTCTCAGGGCCATAGGCCTTGCTGTCAAACGGCATAATTCTTGAATGAACGTCATTGGTGTGCAGAATGGTAAGTGGTATATCGTCGGCCAGCACTGGCAGGGTCGCCAACAATGCGACTACCAGCAACACAACTGCCAGCAGTGTTTTGCGCAGATGTTTCATGATGAACCTCACAGTTCGGCCAGAATTTTTCCCAGCAGCTGATATACTTTGGCCAGAGAAGGCAGATACAGCCTTTCGTCGGGAGAATGCGGGTTTTTAATGGTCGGCCCAAGAGAAAGCATCTGCATGCCCGGGTGCAGGTTGCCGATCAGGCCGCATTCAAGACCGGCGTGAATAGCTTCAACGCGCGGATCTGTGTCGAAGAGCGATTTGTATATCTTTTTGCAGGCAGCCAGAAGTTTTGAGTTGAAGTCAGGCCGCCATGACGGGTAGCCACTGCCACTCTGTACGCGGGCTCCGGCCAGCCTGCCGACGGCTTCAATGCGATGGGTCAGGGCTTCAAGTCTGGTCATTACTGAACTGCGCTGGCTGGAGTGGATGCAGAGCTTGCCGTAGTCTACCCATACTTTGGCCAGGTTTGAAGAGGTTTCAACCAGGTGTGGCATATCGGTTGACCGTGCAGCGACACCGTGCGGCAGGGCGTATAGCAGGTCGAGAACCTTCATGCTGACGTAGCTCATCATCGCCCGGCGGTCGGGGGTGACTGCCATTTCGGCGAGATAAACATCAAGTTCGGGGTCGGTGCGCTCGAATTCAGATTTAAGATAGACTTCTGCTTTTTCCACGTGCTCTTTAACGATTGGCAGCTGGTCTATCGGTATAAAAAATGTCGCTTCTGCGTCACGCGGAATGGCATTGTGCGCTGTGCCGCCTTTGAACCAGGTCAGGCGCAGGTCACACAGATCGCGGATGCTGTGCAGGATGCGGTTAAGCACGCGAATGGCATTGGCCCGCTCGTCAATGATGTTTTCGCCAGAGTGTCCGCCGGTGAGGCCGCTGACCTTAATGTGCATGCCGCGATAATCGTAGGGAACTTCCTCGTAGCCGAGATCGAGTTCGATGTGGGTATCACGGCCGCCGGCGCAGCCTACGGTAAAGACGTCATCTCTCTCTGAGTCGATGTTGATAAGGTATTTTGCTTCTATTATGCCAGTTTCAAGGCCTCTGGCACCGGTAAGACCAGTTTCTTCCTCGATGGTGAAAAGCAGCTCGAGCGGTCCGTGCTTGACCTTGCTGTCAGTAGCCAGGCACATGGCCATGGCTACTGCAATACCATTATCGGCGCCAAGCGTGGTTCGATCAGCTTTGAGCCATTCGCCGTCAAACACGAATCTGATCGGATCTTTGCTGAAATCATGCGGTGAATCAGGCGTCTTTTCGCATACCATGTCAAGGTGTCCCTGCAAAACAATGGTCGGATGCTTTTCCATGCCTTTGCTGGCAGCGATTTTGATGATAAGATTGCCGACCTTGTCGGTGATGTAGAGAAATTTGTTTTTACGGGCCCAGTCGATCAGAAAATGTCTTATTCGCTCTTCGTCGCCGGAGTTGCGTGGTATCGCGCTGATCTGTTCAAAGGCATCGATGATATTCTGGGCGGTAGCATCCAGTTTATATGCGGTTTTCGTCGATGCCGGCCGGTCTGCTTCTATTGGTCTGTCAGCTTTGGTTTTTTCTACCTTTGCTGGTTTTGCTATTTTGGTGACTTTATCTGCTTTTACGGGTTTATCTGCCTTTTTTGGGGCCTTGATTTCCTTCGCCATTTTTAGATCTCCTTGTCGTTCATTTTGTTCAACCTAATACACTTACGATATCTTTTCAACATAATCGAAAAAATGGTGCGTTTAACCAGCACTCATGTTAATTTAACTGCATTAAGTCAGGAGCAAACTCTATGAGCATTGAGCAGAGACCGGTTATCGCAATCTCTTTGCTGAGCGAAATCGCTCAGGCAATATCTCATTTAAATGCTGATCGTGCGCTGCTGTTTTTGACTGAAAGCGCTGTGTCGGTTACTGAATGCTTAGGCGCTCTTCTTTTGACGCCTCACGAAAAAAGCAACACAATGATACCCTTTGTCAAAAGTTTTCAGGAAGCGACTCCTGAACCAGAAATTACCAACGACTTTTTGAGCGATTGTTTTGCTGTTTTCATGCGGTTGCACAACAATGCTTTTGGTACTCCAGCCAGTGAATACGAAATTTCTGAAAAACACCCGGTCTCTAAGATGTCAGCCTGGCCGGTAATGCTCTCGGGAAAGCCTGTCGGCCTGCTGGTAATGTTCAAACCTGAGAATCGCAGCGATTTCTCTTTTGAGCAGCGCAGTTTTCTCGAAATTATCACGCCGTTTATGGGTTCGCTTTTTGAGAACCTCAGACTCAATAACGAAATGATTCATAAGAACTCGCGTCTGTCGGCTCTCTATGAGATTTCTCAACAGGCCGAATCATTGATCGACTTTCGCGATATTTATGATGCGCTCGGCAAGGTTGCGCGCAGCTTTATCAATTTCGACGTTTATCTGCTGTATTTCGTGTCGGCAGACGGTAAAACACTCGAAGCCCGCCTCGATCAGAATGCTTATGAATCGCTGCCGCGTTCTATTCAGATTGGCGAAGGCCCGGTCGGACTGGCGGCCAAAGAGCTCAAGCCCTATCTGACCTACACGCGTGAATTCAATTCGGTGCTCATTCTGCCGATTGAGGTTTCGGGTCGGCTGATCGGCGTTCTGACGATCGGAAGCCGCAAGCCATACGCTTATCGCGACGAAGATATTATCGGTCTGCGCATCATTGCAACCCAGATCGCGTCGATCGACCATATGTTCAAAGATCTGATCCGCCTTAAAGGCTTTACTGAACGTATTCTAGAAAGTATGACATCAGGCGTACTCATCTTCAATCCTGAGGGTCGGGCCACTTATGCAAATCCGGAAATAAAAGTCATCATGGGGCGGCAGTTTCCCGAAGGCTGGAGCCCGTTTGACAGCGTCGATAAACTGCCGGATCGCCTTAATGAGCTGATGGTCGAAGCGCTCACCACCAATATTACTCTCGAGAGCGAAAAAGTTAAGATTCGCAACAGCAGCCCGGCCCGTATTGTGGAGGTCAACGCCTTTCCATTCAGAAATGAAACCGGTGGCATGCTTGGTACTGCCGTGTTCATCAAGGATGTTACCGAAATCAGCGCGCTCGAAGAACAGCTTAAGCGTGCCGATAAGCTGTCAGCGCTTGGCGTGCTGGCGGCCGGTATTGCGCATGAAATCAGAAATCCGCTGACCGGGATGAAAATGATTGTTCAGCTTCTACAAAGCGAGTTCGGCGTTAAAGATCCGCGCAGTGAGCCGCTTTACATTATTCAAAGTGAAATTGACCGCCTCGAAAGCATCATCGGCAACCTGCTCGACTTTGCCCGCCCGAGCAAACCGAAGGCTATCGATGTCGAGCCTGAAAAGGTTGTCGAAGACTGCTACGTGCTGATTAAAAATCAGCTCAAAAAGCAGAACATTCGGTTCAGCAAGACAGTTGTACCGAATTGCCCGAAGATCGTCGGCGACCCTGACCAGCTTAAGCAGGTCTTTATCAATATCATGACCAATGCCGTTCAGGCTCTCCAGCCCGAAGGCGAGCTGCGTGTCAACATCGATACCCGCGACGATTTTGTGATCGTTGCATTCGAAGATACTGGCAGCGGTATTCCGGCCAGCAGGTTGCCGGATATTTTCAATCCCTTCATGACCACCAAGGAAGACGGCACTGGTCTCGGCCTTTCCATGGCATTGCGTATTGTCGAAGAACATGGCGGTAGAATTGAGGTGCAGAGCGTGGTTGATGAGGGCTCGGCATTCACCGTATATTTACCTAGAAAGCAGGAATAAAATGCTGGTAATTGGAATCTCTGGTCAGACCGGCGCAGGCAAATCGACCCTGGCCAATATGCTTTCACAGCGCGGACTTGGCGAAAATGTCGAGGTCGATGCGATCGGCCATGAACTGTTGAATCAGTCAGCCATGCAGCACATGCTGGCAAGCACTTTTGGCGCTGAAATTCTGGTCAATGGTGTCGTGTGCCGCCGCGCTCTCGGTCGACGAGCATTTGCTGACAGTGAGTCTATTCAGGCGTTGAACAGCATCATGCACCCGGCGATGGTCAACGAAGTGAAACATAAAATAGAGCTGGCCCGCTCTGCTGGCGTTGCGACAATCATCATCAATGCAGCATTGCTTTTCTCTATGGGCCTTGACAGTCTGTGTAATCGCCTGATTTATGTGCGCGCCAATCCAGAACTGCGTCTGAACCGTCTCGTCGACTATCGCCAGTGGAGCGTAGACAGCGCGCGTGAACGCTTATATGCTCAGGATGAACTGCCGGACAATCCGAAAATCATCGTTGTTGATAATGACGGTTCAGAAGCGGATCTTGCCGTTACCGCCAACAATCTGGCGGCCATGTTTCTCGCCAGAATAGGCGAGGAGAACAAGCTTTCCAGCAGATACCCATATTCAGAAATCGAAATAGCCGAAGGTGAGCAGATGATTTTTTCATCGCCTGATCCTGAGGTTCCGCCAGGATTCATCGAGTTTTTGAGTTCGGTTTTTTCGCCCCTCGAAGAAGTTGCCGCAGTTTATTTGTTTGATACTACCAAAGCCGGCGAGAATGACGCCACTCTGGTTATTGGTATTGAGCCGGCACGCGCTCTTGCCAGTCTCGAAGTTGATCGTCTGTCTTTTCTGGTTTTAGAAGGTGTCGAAGCGCATATTCATGACCGCGAAGTCCTTGATTTCATGGTAATAGACAACGACGAACTGCGGCGCATTGTTACCTCAGTAAGCCCCAAGATCAGCCTTAATCGCTGATACAAAGCGCAGGGAGATAAACATGGGACATCATGAACACGAAAAGCTTGCTGCCGCCAGCCTCCGCCTCGGCGTTATGACATTTTCAGATACTCGTGACGAAAGCAGCGACAAGTCGGGAGCCATTCTGAAAGATCTGCTCACAGCAGCTGGCCATCAGGTTGTTGGCTACCGGATTCTTCGTGAGGATACTGAATTGATGCGTCAGGCCTTGCATGAATGGCTGGTTTTGCCTGAATTTGACGCGGTAATAACCAACGGTGGAACTGGTTTGACCGCTCGTGATGGCACTGTCGAAGTCGCACGCTCTTTGTTCAACAAAGAGATGGAAGGTTTTGGCGAACTTTTTCGCTGGATATCTTTTCAGCAGATTGGCGCTGCAGCCATGCTCAGCCGCGCCTGTGCCGGAGTTGTCGGTGACAAAATGCTGATCTGTATTCCCGGCAGCAGCAAAGCGGTCAAACTGGCGACAGCAAGGCTTATCATACCTCAGTTGCCTCACATGCTCTGGGAAGTCCGGCGGCAATAAAAATCACGGAGCGCCTCAGGCGCCCCGTGATCCTTGATACTAATCAGGTGCAGAGATCTGCTTCGTTCGGTTATTTCATTTTCCGGATTTGCCGAACCAGCCTTTGAGAGTGCCCATCAGGCCGCTTTTTTGCGCGTCTTCAGTAATCTTTTCACCGGTCAGTCCGGTAATAAGATGGATAAAGTCGTTGCGATAATTCGATTCAGTGGTGGTGTCGAAAATTGTTTTCTGTTCATTTACCATGCCGAGCGCATTTTTCCAGTCATCGTGCAGGCAGAAGTCAAATTTGCGCTTTGTGCTCTTCTCGATTTCTTCGCGCGAAATTGCATAAGTACATTCTTCGCGATTGAGAATCATTCTAATCTTTTCGGTTGGGTATTTGAGCGTTTCGATAACCTTCATACATTGCATCATGCTCTTGATATGATTCAGCTCAGGCGCCATGATCAGACAGATATAGTCTGAAATGTCGAGTGAGTTGATCGTCAGATCCTGGAACAGTGAGTGCGTATCGACTATGATGTAGTCAAAGATGGTTTTGGCAATTTTGACGATCTTGCGCAGGTGAGCTGAAGTAACCATTTCTGACTGCTCAGGTTTGAACGGTGATGGGAGTACCGAGAATCCATGCGGGTGTTCGGTGAGGTATTTCTTGAGATCTTCTGTGGTTTCGGGGTTGCCTTCTACCAGGTCAGCGATGCTGCGCTTTGGCTTAAGGCCAAGCATGAAAGCGAGGTCGCCGAACTGCAGGTCGAGGTCGATCAGCAGAGCTTTTTTGCCGGTCAATTTTGCAATACCGGCACTCATATTGGCTGCAGTAACGCTTTTGCCTGCTCCGCCCTTGGGGCTGAAAAGAGTGATCAGCTTGCCTGATTTTTCTTCTTCAATGGTGACAGCCTTCATAACCGCAGTGGTTTTGCGGATACGCTGGGT
>MFYY01000163.1:8875-14979 GCA_001787855.1 Candidatus Riflebacteria bacterium GWC2_50_8
ATGCGCAGCGCGATAAACGAATTAAGGCGCAGCAGCATGTCGAAGTTCACTTTGTCGATTTCGAGAACGACACACTGAACCTTGGTTTTGATGGTAGCGTTACGGGGAGCACCTTCAACCAGAGCCATTTCACCGAAAAAGTTGCTTTCGTCGGTGCTGTGAATGTCGATCACGGCCTGGTTGTTTTCTTTGTGAATCTCTACCGTACCTTCCTTAAGAAGATAAAAAGCGTCACCGATATCGCCTTCTTTGAACAGCGTCGATCCGGCAGGAATCTCACGCTCCTTGACTACCTCTGCAATCTTTTTAAGATCGTGTTCTTCAAGACCTGAAAAAAGCTTTATCTGTTTAATTGCCTCTGTACTGATAATAGTAATCACACCCTCTTTCACTTAATTTCAGAAACGGGAACCGGTTTAGTCCTTCTTAGGGTCTTCTGTGGTGCTGTCAGCAGATTCTGCAGCGGTTTCAGCTATGCCCATGAGCTTGTTGTAGATTTTTTCTCCAACCTCAGGTTTCAGAATCTTTTCCCAGATAGTTTCTTTTTCTTTGAGAGAAATCAGCTTAACTTCTTTTTCGCTTATGGCTATGAAGGCTACTGGTTCGATGGTTGCACCACCGCCAGATCCGCCGCCAAAGCCTGCTGCATCGTTTTTACCCTGGCCACCGCCAGCGCCAAATCCAAATGAAACTCGGGTGACCGGTATCACAGTCCAGTTCTTGAAAGTGGTCGGCTCGCCAATGACGGTTTTTGAGTTGATCGCCACTTTAAGTTCTGATAATACTGTTTTTATTAAGGTATCAATTGCCATTTGCGCTGGAACCTCCTGAATTTCGAGATTATCTTACCAGAAACTGACTCAGGTAGAAACATTTTTTTAATGTTGTTTTTTGCCACGGTACCATTTGAATAATTGCCATAGTTCTTTATATAACTGCTTTTCAAAGAGCAGGGCAGCGGTCGCATAAAGCAGTCGCCAGGGCCTGACTACGGCTGTTACATTGGCGCGGCTGTACAACATGGGTGCGCCGAACTGTGGAACTGGCACGAAATTTATGCCGAATTGCCCGGCCATGCCGCTCGCTACAGCAAGAGTGCCGTGACACATGCCGGTCAGATAAGGTTCGTGCAGAGCGTAACGCAGCAGCAGATCGATGCGTGGCAGGCCGAAGCCTCGTTTGCCGCGTTGCCAGAACCTTTTGAACACCGGTGACAGCGCCCGCCATTTTAGCCTGAACAGGCGTGCATAGCCTTTAAACTGCTTGAATCTTCGCGAGGCATCCCGTTTAAAACGGCGCAGCGTTTGCTTTAGCGAGGCGGTTGCACTGCTGCCACTCTTTTGTCCATCTTGCGCTGCCGCTCCAGCTTCTTTGGCCGCTTTGTATTCAGCTTCGACTTCGCTTAGCGGCTTAATGGGGCGACTGTCGATTTCTGGCGCAGCTGTGCCGGTTTCGACCGTAACTGGTTCGATGGTTTCTGCCTCTGTGTGTACCGTCTGAGGTGGTAACTCTTTTGCCGACATTTCGACGGGCTCAGCTGGCTTCGTTGGCTCTTCAAGAGACTGCTTACTGTCTGAAACGACTTCGCCTGATGTTTCTACCAGGGTTCCGCCAGTTGCCGCAGGAGTTGCCGGAGAAGCCACTGTTGCATCAGTTGTCGACAACACGTCGTTTCCTTCGCCGTCAGCGTTTTCAGCTGCTGGTTCTGCAGTATTTTCGAATGGCTTTTCTGCACTGCCACTGGCCGCGCTTGCTGGCGTGGTGGGCGTCGACGACGATGGCGAAACCATGCTGGGCTCTGGAGATGAGGGCGTCTCCGGTGGTGCTACAGGTGGCGGTGTCTTCTCGGGCTTTTTGCGGCCTGAACGTTCAAGGCGCTTTTTCCAGCCCATAAAACTGACCACTACATCCTGGGTGTGTGGTGTTGCAATAACTCCGATTTTAAACAACCTGAACAGGTAGACGAACCAGACTTCGGCCCGCTGGCCTTTTACTGATCCCCGCAGTTTCAAGTCAAAGCGCAGAGGATGCAGAATGGCGACCAGCGTTGCGACAGAGCCGATGATCACAATGATCAGCAGCAGTGTTTGTACGATCTGCCAGAGTGTTGAAAGTATTTCCATCAGGGTGTTATCAGCCTGGTTGGCTGCGCTGCCAGTGTTACTTCAAAGCGTTCGGCCGCCGGAAAAACCTCGCCATCGAGCTGATAAGGCGTCGGGCGGTCAGCCTCGACAATAAAATGCGAGCCCTGCACAATTTCGGCAACATCAGCCGGAAAGGCGGCATTACCCCGGGCGAAGTTGAGCAGACGCAGCAGGCTGCCTGCCGAAAAGCGCCTGAGAATGACGAGATCAAGTTTGCCGTCGTCAAACCTTGCCTGTGGGGCAAAGAACAGTTCACCGCCGTAGCGCCGCATATTGGCGATGATGGCATAACGGCCTCGATAAGTTTTGCCAGCGCAGCTGATTTTCAGACGCGGCGGCTGATAGGTAATAAAGCGAAGCAGGCCGGCCAGATGATAGGCCGCTCTCCCCAGAATCTTCTTGCGCCAGCCGCCCACTGATGCGGCAACCTCGGCGTCAAAACCGAATCCGGCTACAAACAGGTATTTGCGGCCATTGCAGACTGCCGTGTCGACCTGCTGGACTGCTCCGGTGACCAGAACCTTGACCGCATCGCTGATCTTGAGCGGAACGCCCAGTTCTCTGGCAATGACGTTTGCAGTGCCGGCCGGAATTATACCTAGCAGGCCATCGGGTGCAAGTGCGTTTAACAGTGTGTTTATCGTGCCATCGCCACCGGCGGCAGCAACCAGATTGCCGTCTATGGCGCTCAATCGGGCAGTTTCGCTGACTGCCTGTTGTGGACTGGCGGTTTTAATTATCTCGATAGCCGCGTGTCTGGCAAGTCGCGCGCAGGCAGCTTCCAATCCCTTGAAATCAAGGGTTCTCGCGCCGGCATTGGCGAGTATGTAAATTTTTTCAGGAGGATGCGTTTTCATCAGCATTGACCGCTTTATATGAGCCGTTGACCAGCTCTATTCGATAAAACACCGCGCTCTGTGCGTGCGAAAAAGCAATCAGGGTGTCTGGTCGCAATGCCCGCCGCAGCAAGGTATTGCGGGCCCGCAACGTTTCGAGCGGGTAGAGGTCGAATGCCTCATGGCGTTTGGGGGTAATGTGCAGCGGGGTGGGGCAGATATCGGCGGGATAAATAAAGTTGCACAGGCTGTCTTTGATTTTAACGATCTGATGAGCGGCGGTGTGCCCGCCACTGACCTCGAGACTGATGCCATCAGCCAATTCATAATCGCCATTGATGAACCGGATGTTGCCCGTTTCCTGCAACGGCAGAAAATCGTGGACATGATAGCTGCTGCGCGAGAATTCATCGGGTTTGCATGCCGCCTGCCATTCTTCTTTCTGTATCAGCAGAACAGCTTTGCGAAAAATCGCCGTGGTGTCTTCGCCTGCAAACTCGGTAGAGCCGCCGCAGTGGTCGAAATGCAGGTGGGTAAACACCACGTGCGTGATGTCATCTGCACTAAGCCCGAATTTTTCAATTTGTCGGCAGGCCGGAAGAGCGCTTTCCATGCCCATCATCTGCAATCTGGCCGGTCTGAATTTACGGCCAATGCCAGTATCTACAAGTATGTTCAGACCCTCGCCCCTGATCAGAAGAAAATTGATGCCCAGCTGAATGCGGTTTTTTTCATCGGGACTGGCAAAGCCCTCCCATTCTGAACGTGGCAGCCCCGCAAATGCGGTACCGCCGTCAACCAGCATTTTACCTTCCTGAAGGACGTCTATCTGATATTTTCCGGTTTTCACAAACTGTTCTCCATCCTGACCGATATTATGCCACAGTAATGAGCAAATATATGAGGGTTTTATTCTGCACCCGATTTTGAATCGGGTGGTTCCGGCTGTGTCGTAAATATGCTCTCACCAGTCTCTTCAAACCTGAAGGTAACGTTGAGAGGCCCAATGGCATAGGTATCTTCGGGAACCACTGCGATCAGAATAAACTGGCGGTCGAGGTCCTTAATTCTGTTGACCATGTCATAAAACGAAAGCATGGAATCGGAAGACAGGTCACCAAACCTGCCGGTAAGAGGATTGGCGATCATGCCCAGTCTGACTACTTCCTGATTGATCTCGTCCATGAACTGTTTGAGATTGCGTGCTATCTCGCCGCGATTGAGCCGGCCATCGATCTGCACTGATGCGATTTCCTGATCCTTGCGAAAAATCCGGTTGTTGGGAACCAGCATGAAGCGCACGTTGCCAAGTTGCTCGCCAGCATTGATATTCTCAGCAGCAACCGCGCCAACTACCATGTCCTGGGTCGAACTGGCGATGTGAGCCGCCATGCCGTTGAGCTGCTCTTTATTGTCGGTGAAAAAGTTGATTTCGTCCTGAACTTTGACGCCACGGCGGCGAACCTTGGCGGTAAGACTTATTACCAGCGTCGTGAGTTCTTTCATTACTTCATTGATACTCTGCTTAGCTGTAATTACCGTAACCGCGAGTGGCTCATCTTTGCGGAAAACTACGCTTTCGGTTTCCTTGATTCTGACGGTCGTGGTCAGGCGCTCGACATCTTGCGTCAATTCAATCTTGTCCTTTTCGAGCCGTGATTTAACCTGCTCAAGGCTTTTGGTTTCGTTTTGCAGCGTTTCGAGATCCTGGCGTAGCGCGTTCATGTAAAAGAGAGCCGTTCTGACGTCTTCTGACAGAATTGTCATGACGCCAAGCGTCAGCAGGGTGATGAGAATACCGGTTGAAATCGCGACTACCAGTGCGGTTATCCGCGGCCGTAAGCCAAATACTGTCAAGCGTTTTTTGCCGACGTAGGTGCCGAGCACATCGCCAATGTAGGCGATCAGTCCGCTGATCAGAACCAGTATTATTATGTAAATCATTGGCCGAGTTTCTCAATCTGATCAAGCTGAAAGCGCTCACCCAGGTAGAATTTGCGCGCTGTCTCGTCTTTGGCGACAAACTGCGCCGAACCGGAAACCAGAATTTTGCCCAGACTCATTATATAGGCACGGTCAACTATTGCCAGGGTTTCTCTGACGTTGTGGTCGGTGATCAGAAGGCCCAGCCCCTTTTTTTGCAGCGCGATGACGATGCTCTGAATATCCTGCACCGCGATTGGATCTACACCGGCAAAGGGCTCATCGAGCAGAATGAAGCTGGGTTCTGCGGCCAGTGCCCGCGCGATTTCGACACGGCGTCGTTCACCGCCCGAGAGAGAATAACCCAGGCTGTCGGAAAGTCTGGCAATGTCGAGATCCTTCATCAGTCTCTCGAGACGCTCATGGCGTTCTTCATCGCTGATGTTGATGCCCTCAAGGATCAGCCAGATGTTTTCGCGAACTGTCAGCTTGCGAAATACGCTGGCTTCCTGGGGTAGATAGCCGATGCCCATGCGCGCCCGCTGATACATGGCTTTTTTGGTAATGTCACGGCCATTGTAGAGAACTCTGCCGCTATCAGGCTTTACCAGCCCGACCACCATATAAAACGTCGTCGTCTTGCCAGCGCCGTTAGGCCCTAGCAGTCCAACGATCTCGCCCTTTTTGATGGTCAGCGAGACATGGTCGGCGACTGTGCGTCCCTTATAGGCCTTGCATACCAGCTCTACCGTTATCTCGTCAGGTTTTTCTGCCGGCGTTGTTGCCGGGGCAGGTGTTAGCGATTCGCTGCTGTTCATCTATGTTTCCCCGTTTCACTCGTCTTCGCTGGCTTCAATGTATTCATCGTCATTGGCATCGGCATCCTCGTCATCTTCGATCTTGAGGTATTCGCCTGCCGGAAGATTGTCTGGCATTTCATCTGACGGGCTACCATCTTCTTTGATAGCCAGAATACTCTCTTTCTCACCGTCTTCTGGCTTCTTTTTCTCACGTTTTTTCTTTTTTTTATCCTTATCCTTGTCGCGAGAACCGCCGCCGCCGCTCGACGGGTAAACGGTGGCCTGAACGTTGCCTACCGCAATTGTCCGGTCTTCGTTGGGATAATAAATGATTTTGTTGGCATACAGTTCGGAAACCTGTTCGGTATTGGTGCCGGCTTCCTTGCTGGTCTGAAAGGCGT
>MFYY01000163.1:15021-15872 GCA_001787855.1 Candidatus Riflebacteria bacterium GWC2_50_8
AGATTGCCTTGTCACCGGTTGCCCGCAGTGTTTCAGTGATGATTTCCACGTCGTTGCGCGCTATCGCCTTGTCTTCGTTGCTGAAAAGTTCGAGAGTTTCGCAGATCAGGTCTGAAACCGGTGACTTTTCATTCTCGGCCGCCTCTTCGTCGGTTTCGCCTTCGCGATAAGCCACTTCGATGACTCTTACGTCGCCTTTGGCGAGAAATCGACTCTCTTTGTTGAACCCTTCGACTTCGTTGCAGGTAAGAATTACCCGGGTTTTGCGAACTTTGCTCTTGCCCTCTCCATCGGGCGATGCCCGCTCGACGATGCGCACCAGCTTTGGATTGCCGCGCGCCAGGATGCGGTCTTCCTTTACATATGCCTCAAGATAGTCAGATGTAAGAACCGAACCAGGCTGAATGACTTCGACGTTGTCTATGGCCTTGACTATTTCGAGGTCGCGATCGTAGATGCCGCGGTCGGCGGTGAGCACAGAGTCTTTCTGCTCAGCTTTCAGTCCGCCTCGGGCAACATACACGTTCTTGTAGAAGGTCATGAGCTTGCTGGAAATAACCATGTCACCAGCTGTAATTGAAGTTTGTGCCTGCCCGACAGCAGTGATGAGCAAAGCTGCCAGAATGATCAGAAAGGTCTTTTTCATGGCTGTAATTCCTTGTTGGGATCAGTAATGAAAGTTGCAATTTCAGAAGTGCTGCCGCTGGCAAGCTCGCTGGCCGAATCAGTCGCAAGGCTGGGAGTTGCAGTTGACAAATTGTTTAACGGCAGAAGAAGTTGCGAAAGTGGTGGCGCCACAGGCAGTCCCGAGACGTTTTTAATCTCGCTGTCAACTTTTGCTGTTTTGCTCG
>MFYY01000163.1:16227-17321 GCA_001787855.1 Candidatus Riflebacteria bacterium GWC2_50_8
ATATAGTCGCGCACTCTCGAACCCGCCTTCTACCTGGCTGAAATTGACGTTTTTGAGAACCATTCGATGTTTGACATAACTGGCGACGCCAGTTTCGAGCTTTTCATCCCATAGTATGATAACAACGAAGATCAGCAGAACTATTGCCCACAGCCAGTAACTGAGCAGAAAATTTTTCATCAGCCGGTTCTCCCGAGGCTGGCAAATTCGTAACGCTCATGAAACCAGCACCAGAGGTCAGGCCGTCGGCGATAAGCGGCTTCATAGCGATCAACATAACGTTGAATGTTGTTACACATGCTGTCGCCGCGCTTGAATTCAACCGGCTTTTCGAAACGTAACAGCAGTCTGCCATTCTTTTGACGCTCGGCAAAAGCCGGAATCATTGGTGCTTTGCTGCGCATTGCCATGAGCACTGGAGCACTGTAAAACGATGCGGCCCGCCCGAAAAATTTGACCTGGTAACCGCGTTCGCGGGCATTGAGGTCAGAGAGCAGGCCCACTGTTTTATTTTGCGCGAGCAGTTTGAGAGCCTCAGGTATGGTGTTCTCCATGATTACCTTTGCCCCGCGCTTCTCGCGAAAACTGTTCATGAATTCAGTCATCTGGTCGACCGCCTGCGCTCGTGCCAGAACATGCATTGGCAGACCCATTTTTGTCAGGGTGTAGCACATTATTTCCCAGTTGCCAAAATGACCGGATAGGATGATCAATCCACGGTTTCTCTGCAGTGCCTCGTCGATGTTTTCTCTGCCTTCTATCTTCACAAAATCCGGGTCGGCAGTCAGAAGCTTTTCGTAAAAGAAGACTTCGAGCAGCGTCATGACCTGATTTTCGGCCATTCCGGCGATGATGCGGTCGCTCTGCTCGGCAAATTCAGTGGGCAACAGCTCACGGGCGCGTTGAATTTCGCGGGCAAAAATAATCGGAAACACCTTGAGCAGCAATCGCTTTAGCTTTGGAACAGCATGCACTTCGAGCCTGGTCATCAGGCTGACCAGTCCCTTTATCAGGTAGGCTCGCAGCATTCGCTTGTATTTTTTCAGAGTATCTCGCATTATTCCTGGTTAATGAAGCCCTTGATGAGATTTTCG
>MFYY01000163.1:17361-30801 GCA_001787855.1 Candidatus Riflebacteria bacterium GWC2_50_8
CGTAAGGTCGCACTGACGGGTGATGGTTGGCCGGCACAAAAAACAGGCCGACGCGGGTTCCAACTGACAGGTCATTGAGGTCGTCGCCGATATAAGCAACTTCTTCGGGTTTGAGTCCGCGCCGTTTCATGATTTCTTCGAGCACATCACCCTTGCGCTGCACGCCCTGATGAAGTTCGTCGAATTTGAGTTCCTTTGCCCTGCGCTCCAGCCCTTCAGATGCTCTGCCAGTTATTGATCCCGAGAGCAGACCTGATTTGTTCCACATTTTTAGACCGATCCCGTCGGCGGCCGAGAAAAATTTAAACTCGCTTCCGTTATTGCCAAGCACGACGTGACCGTTGGTCATAACCCCGTCACAATCGAACAGCAGCATTCTGATTTTCTGGCAGGAAAGTTTGAAGGCATCGGGATCTTTGCAGGAACCTGTCATCTGGCCTGTGTCCTTTGCAGCAAATTATGACAGCCCAAGGCTGTCTGTATGTAGAGGTTAGGTATAGCATACATTAGGATTTGACGCAAACAGCAGTCACAAAAATGGCTGGCACGGGTAACAGTTATCTGCTATAATCGCAAGGCTTGAAACAGGTCATATTTCCATTTCTGATAGCCTGGCTGGCCGGTACTTTGCTGGTGCCGATGGTCAGGCGGATAGCTCTCAACCTCGGACTGGTAGACCGCCCCGGCGGTCGCAAGATTCATAAGTCGCCGATTCCACGGGTTGGGGGAGTTGCGCTGTACATCGGCGGATTGATCGGCGCGCTGCCTTTTTTAAGCGATAACACTGAAACTTTTGGAATTCTGCTGGCGGGAACCTTTGTCATGCTGATCGGGCTGCTTGACGACCTGATAGAACTGCAGGCCCGCATAAAACTGGCCGGGCAGATCGTGGCCTGCTGCATACTGTTGTTTTGTGGCGTCAAGATCGGCTTTGTAACTGACTTTATCACTGGTCAGGGGCTGGTTGCTCTTGGGTTGTTAACCTACCCGTTGACCCTGCTCTGGGTGATTGGCCTGACCAATACGGTTAACCTCGTCGACGGCGTTGATGGTCTCGCTGGTGGCATCGTCTTTATCGCGCTCGCTACGCTGCTGGCTGTTCGCCTGGTAACGCCGCATCTCCATGATTCCGAGGTAATCCGCAACGTTCTGGTGTTGACTGCGTCGATAATGGGCTCCCTGCTCGCGTTCTTGCGCTACAACATCTACCCGGCGGTTATTTTTATGGGTGATTCCGGCGCTTATTTTCTGGGTTTCATGACAGCGGCCCTTTCGGTTGCCGGTGCTACCAAGGGTTCGATTCTTTTCCCGCTGGTTGTGCCGTTGATTGCATTTGGTTTGCCGGTTTTTGATGTGTTTTTCGCAATTTTGCGGCGTTATTCAAGAAGAGTGCCGATTTTTCAGGCTGACAAGGAGCATCTGCACCATCGCCTGTTACAGAAAGGCTTTTCGCAACGTGATACCACGCGGTTTTTATGGATGGTATCGACCTGTTTTGGTTTTGTCGCGGTTCTTGCTGCCGATATTCCGCATCGCGGCATCCAGACCTTTACTGCAATTTTTCTGGTGATCATGATTTTTCTCTGCGTATCATTTTTTATAAGGAAAGCCGGTGCCAATAAATAGCGTATGTTTAAGAGATATTCTGCTGCAGCAGACGGCAAGTCAGCATCTTAGCCGCTCGGTTGCCAGCGGCCGTATCGCCCAGACTTACCTTTTTGCCGGCAGTGAATCTGTCGGGCGCAAGCCTGTCGCCAAGGCTTTTGCCGCTCTGCTGCAATGTGAAAAACCCGTTTCCGGCGATGAGCTTGCACTCGACGCATGTGGCAACTGTGAATCGTGCCGGCGCATAGCCAATGGCAGTCATCCTGATGTGGCAATTATTGTTCCTGATGGCAACGAAATTCGTATCGATCAGGTTCGGGCGCTGCAGGAAAGCGCAGTTCTCAAGCCTGGCACCGGGCGCTGGCTGATTTTTATTCTCGACCCGGCCGACCGTCTCAATCAGTCTTCTGCCAACAGCCTGCTCAAAATTCTCGAAGAAGCTCCATCGCATGTCGTGTTCATTTTGCTGGCTCGTGAGACAGGTGCAATCCTGCCTACCGTTCTCAGTCGCAGCGAGATTGTCAGGTTCGCGTCACCAGCGCCCGCCGAAATTCGCACCGCGCTGATGCAGCGCCACGCCTTGTCAGCTGAGGTCGCTGCCCGCTGCTGTGCGCTTAGCGGAGGCAGGTTTGGGCAGGCGCTTGTGCTGGCACAGGCTGCGTTGCCAGACTTCCCGCAACCAGGTCTTAAGCACAGCCATACCGAGTTTCTTATCGAGATTGAGTCGGCGTCGCGCTACTGGCAGGATATTTTTCTGGCGGCCCGCTCAATGGAAGAGGCCTTGCGCTATGCTGCGCGGCCCTGTCACGAGTTTTTCATACCACTGCTGGTCAGTCGTCGTGAGTTCTGCCGCTCTCTGGCAATGACGGCCGGCTTGCCGACCGCTTTTCCCATGCTGTTCGCTGACATGCTGATCGATCGGCTCGACAGCGCTGCGCGGGCGATGCAGAAGGGCTTTGATGCGCTGCTGGCCGATGCAAAAAAGGCTTATCCGGCGGCGGTGATCAAGGAGTTCGAGGGCACTATTGACAGTTTGCTGAGTGGCTGGTCGGCGCTGCAGCTTGAAGAAACCTTGTTGTGCCTGCTTAACTGGTATGCGGATGCCCTGAAAGTGGCATCAGGCACCGACGAAACCTTGTTGTTGAACCTTGACCACAAAGAAGATATCATAACACTCGCTGAAATTGATGGCATTGCATTATTGCGTGCCAGAATTGAGCTTCTCGAAAAATCAGTCGGGCTGCTGCGTCGTCATGTGCAGCCTGTATTAATCGTAGAAAACCTTATAACGCAGATCGGAGGTCTCGAACCTTGAGTCAATATGTTGCTCTGAGGCTGCGCAAGCTGCCGACATTACATTGGGTGATCCGTCCCGACATGGCATTTGATGCTCCACAAGACCTGGTAGTTACAACGCAGCATGGCTGTGAAATTGCACGGGTCATGCGGGTGGTAGATCAGCGCCCGGCCGGGCTTAAAACCGAGTCAGATCCTTTTATCGTTGAAATTCTGCGCCCGGTAAACGATGATGACCGCGAAAAAATAGCTGAAATGCACCGGAAAGAACGCGAGGCATTTTTGCAGTCCCGCGAAAAGATACAGTTTCACCAGCTCAGCATGAAGCTTTTGAAAGCCGAATATCTCTATGATTACAGCCGACTTATTCTGTATTTCAAGTCTGAGAACAAGGTTGATTTTCGTGATCTGCTCAAGAGCCTGGCTTCTTTGTTTAAAACTCGCATAGAACTTCGCCAAATCGGTGTTCGCGACGAAACCAAGCTGATTGGTGGTATCGGTTGCTGTGGTAAAGAGGTCTGCTGCGCTCAGTTTATGAGCACTTTCTACCCGGTTTCGACCAAGATGGCCAAAGAACAGAATCTCAGTCTTAACCCGGTAAAACTCTCCGGGATTTGCGGGCGTCTGCTTTGTTGTCTGGCGCATGAACACGAATACTATGCCTCTTTTCATGGCAAGTTTCCCAAGCTTAACGCCGAAATCGTTGTTGGCGCAGAAACCGCCAGGGTCATGGATATCAACTACATTACCAGCAAAATTCTTCTCGGATTTGCCGACCGCCACAAGAACCACTATAGCCTCGATCAGGTCTGCGGGCGTAAGGATCAGGCCACCGGGCGCAATCTCTGGTGGATCAACCTGCCTGGCGAAGAAGAGCCAGACCTGAGCATTCTGCTAAAAAACCTCAATCCGCCCGGTTCCGGCAAGAAAAAGAAACGCAGCGATGGCCCCCAGCGCAACGATAATGCTGGCCCATCACGAAATGACAGTGCTGGCGCTCCGCGAACTGATAATCCCCGCTCAGATGAGAATCGTCGCCGCCCGGAACGCAGGCCGGAGCCTGGCTCTGAGCCTGAACCAGATCGTGATTTTGACCCGTCACCTGAACCTTATGACGATGGCTCTGACGAGTAATCCGCTATAAAGAAGCGGTGTAGTATCAACCGGGCATTACAGCAGCTGAAAAATCAGCATTATTTTGCTGCCGTTAAACCTTGGTGACGCAGTTGTAACAGCTTTAAGTCCGGCGCGGCAAACAGCGGATTCAGGCGTTCTCGTAAAAAACGTAAAAAAATGCCAGATTCTGCAACTTTTTTTGCCAATTCGTGATATAATCTTGGCACCATGCTCGGCCCCTGGCCGGCTAAGGCCTGCCAGAGCAGAAAAGCGAGGGAATAACGTGCCAAGAATAGGTTTGATAGCGGGAAGCGGAAGATTCCCCATTTATTTTGCCCAGGCGGCAAAGATGGGCGGCAACGAAGTCGTTGCCGTCGCCATTCGCGAAGAAACTTTGCCGGAGCTTGAGAAACTGGTCAGCCAGATCCACTGGTTCCACGTCGGTGAACTGCAGGGTATGATTGATACTTTTCTCAAGGCTGGTGTTGAGAGACTGGTAATGGCTGGCAAGATCACCAAAACACTCATGTTTGAGCGCATAAGGCCAGATGCCAGACTGATGAAGGTATTCGAAAAAACTCCCATCCGCAATGATGACGCTCTTTTGCGCACTCTTGCCGAGGAGTTTATTGCAGAAGGCATTCATGTCTGCGACTCGACAACCTTTTTGTCGGTTCTATTGCCGCAGAAAGGCATTCTTACACGCCGCCACCCCAATGAAGAAGAACTGCTCGACATCAAATACGGACATGAAATTGCCAAGCAGATCGCTGGCCTCGATATCGGGCAGACAGTAGTGGTCAAAAATCGCGCTATACTTGCTGTTGAGGCGATTGAAGGCACTGACAAAGCCATCGTGCGGGGCGGTCAGCTGGGTAATGGTGATGTAACCGTAGTTAAAGTGGCAAGACCAAAGCAGGACATGCGTTTCGACATTCCGACCATAGGCGTTGATACGATTCGCACCCTTATCGAAGCTCGTGCCAGATGTCTTGCCTTTGAAGAAATGAAGACTCTGCTTCTTGACCGTGAAGAAGTCATCGCTATGGCCGATGAAGCCGGGATTGCCATAATGGTCGTCTGACCACATGATTTGAAAGGCAGATTGGGGAACAAAGAGGTAAAAATGAACACCCAGGAAGTAAAAATAGGCGTTATCGGAGTTGGGCATCTCGGGCAGCATCATGCCAGGCTGCTGGCTGAAATAGCGGGCGCAAAGCTGGTTGGGGTTGTTGACGTAAATGAGGCTGGTCGCGAACTGGCTGCCAAGCATTCAGTTCCGTTTTACACCGACTATCGCGAACTGGCCGGCAAGGTTGACGCAGTTACAGTAGTTGTGCCAACCTTTCTGCATCACGAAGTGGCCAAGTTCTTTCTTGAGCGCAACGTGCATACTTTCATCGAAAAGCCGGTTACCAAAACCCTTGAAGAGGCCAACGATCTGGTCTCGCTGGCTGGAAAAAAGCAGTTGACTCTGCAGGTTGGCCATATCGAGCGCTTTAACGCAGCTATGATAAAATTGCAGTCGCTGTGCGACAACCCGAGATTTATTGAGTGCCAGCGCATGGGGCCTTTTTCTCCGCGCATTCAGGATGTTGGCGTTGTTCAGGATCTAATGATCCACGATATCGATATCGTACTTTCGCTGGTAAGGTCGCCGATCAAGCATATTGACGCCGTCGGTATACCCGTTTTGACCGATAACGAAGACATCGCCAATGCCCATATCGTTTTTGAAAACGGTTGTATCGCCAATCTTACAGCATCACGCATCAGTGAAGAGCGAATTCGCAAACTGCGCATTTTTGAGCTCGATAAGTATTGCTCGCTTGACTATGCAAATCAGGCGATTACCTTGCGCAGAAAATCAAATCTTGAAGAAAAGATCATTCGCGAAGAACTCGAAGTTCATAAGGCAGAGCCTCTTCGCCTTGAGCTTGAGCACTTTATTTCCTGTATCAAGGAACGCAAAAAACCGTTGGTAACCGTTGAAGACGGCAAAAATGCCCTTGAGGTTGCCGTTGAAATTCTTGAGCAGATAAAACACAATCAGCCTAACAGGCGCTGATAAACATAACCTGATGGATTTGGTCAAAAAAATAGGACAATTCTTTTTTGTCTGGCGTGATAAGTTGCCGGTACCGCTTGTGCTTGGTCTGGCCAGTTGCGCCCGGCCACGTCCTGCCAGCTGGCTGATTGGCCTGCCCCTGATCGTAACCGGAGAATGTCTACGCATCTGGGGACTTATGCATATCGGCCCCAAAACCCGTACTCGTGAAATCAGCGCCGAACGCCTGATTACCTCAGGACCCTACAGCCATTGCCGTAATCCGCTGTATCTGGCAAATTTCGTCAAAATTCTGGGTTTTATGGTCATATCGGGCAATGCTCTGTTTGCAGCTGTGGCGGCAATGTTTTACCTGCTTGAGTTTGCCACCATGATTCCTTACGAAGAGGGTTTTCTGGCTGAACAGTTTCCCGATGCCCACAAGTGCTATCGTGAAGCTGTTCCTGCCTTTATACCCACTCTTGAAGCAAATCCTCGTTTTATTGCTGCCCCGAATTTTACTCTCGCTGAGGCATTAAAGTCAGAGAAACGCACATTCGCTTCGACGTCTCTGATTCTGGTGTTGGTTGCTATCGCGGCTTTCTTCCGGAAGGAGCAAACCGCTTGAGCGAAAGAAACCGGGCGCATCGAATCTTCTTTCTGGCCGGCGAACAGAGTGGTGACCTGCATGGGTCACTGGTAATCGGGCATCTCAGGCAGATCTCTCCCGAACTCAGAATCGACGGAATCGGTGGTCCGATGATGAAAGCTGCCGGCATGAACTGCATTCACAGCAGTGATGAGCTGGCGGTTATCGGCTTTGTCGAGGTTTTAAAGAACATTCGCCATCTCTACCGCATCCTTAATGACGTCAGACGCTGGTTGACCGAAGAACGCCCCGACATGGTGGTGCTTATCGATTACCCCGGATTCAATCAACGGGTTGCCGAGATCGCGCGTTCCATGAACATCCACGTACTTTATTACATCTGTCCTCAGGTCTGGGCATGGCATGCCAGCAGAGTTCAAAAAATTACCCGCCTGATCAATGAAGCGGTTGTAGTTTTTCCTTTTGAGGTCGATATCTGGGCGCGTGCCGGTGCCACAGTAAACTGGTTTGGTCACCCGCTTGTCGGTGTCGCAAAACCTTCCGCCAGTCGTGCTGTTCTCAGACAGGCTTTGCAGGGTGACGCTGACACCCTGATCAGCCTCCTTCCAGGCAGCAGAACCCAGGAAATTCATTACATTCTGCCAGAACTTCTTGATGCGGCTGAGCTCATTCTTAAAGAACGGCCTAAAACGAGGTTTTTGCTGCCAGTCGCCGGCACGATCGATGACTCGCTGGTTTTGCCGCACCTTAAAGGCCGCAATTTGCCGATGACTATGCTGCGTGGGCAGACATATGATGCCATAGCGGTTTCTGATCTGTGCCTGGTTGCTTCTGGCACGGCCACCCTTGAAACAGCTATTATCGGCACGCCGATGGTAGTCGTCTACAAGGTTAACTGGCTGACTTCGCTGATTTCAAAGTTTGTCATTCAGGCCGAGCATATCGGTCTGCCTAATGTTATCGCTGAGCGCCGCATTGTTCCTGAGTTTATCAGGGGTGATTTCAAGGCTTCACTGATTGCCGCCGAGGCGCTTGCTATTCTTGGTAATCCTCAGAAGCAGGCAAAAATGCGCGAAGAGCTTGATCTGGTAAGAAAAAGTCTCGGTGAAGAGGGTGCCAGCCGCCGTGTAGCTGCGCATATAGCTGCCAGGCTAAAGGAGCTGCAACGCTGATGCAGACCTTTAAGCGCATACTTCGTTATTTCGCTGAATATAAGGCTTCCCTCGTTCTCGGCACCCTGTGCAGCGCAGTTGTTGCGGTCTGCACGATATTCCCGGCCTGGATAATGAAAAGCGTTGTGAATGACGTGCTGGTCGACCGCAACATCGCGGCCCTGCACTGGATCGCACTGGCGCTGGTTCTGGTGATGTTTTTGAAAGGCGTTGCCGATTTTGTGCGCGGCTACCTGATGCATTATGTTGCTCAGAGCATTTTGCGCAACATCCGCACTTCCTGCCTCGATCGTCTGTTGGCGCTGTCGCTTTCTTATTACGAAAAACAGCGTACCGGCCAGTTGATGAGCCGAATTACCGCTGACGTGATGATTCTGCAGAATCTGCTGACCAGCTTTACTTCGCTTATTGGCGACTTTATCGCATTTTTTGGTTTCTGTGGCTACATCTTTTATCTGCACTGGAAACTGGCAGTAATCTCGATCGTCATCATTCCGTTCATTGGCGGTTTGATCAACAAGTTCTCGCGCAAGATGAAAAAGATTGGCTCGCGCATGCAGAGCCGTATCGGCGATATTTCATCAGTGCTGCAGGAGTTTATCACCGGTGTAAAAGTGGTTAAGTCATTTACGCTTGAAGAATTTGTTAAAAACCGCTTTGAGCAGGCCAATGGCGCCAATTTCGACGAAACCATGCGTGGCGGGCGCATCAATGCCGCAACGACACCGATCATCGAATTCATCAATACCTGCGGGTTGGCCATCATCTTCTGGTATGGCGGTTACGAAGTAATCCGGGGCAACCTCGATGCCGGGCAGTTGATTAGCTTTCTGACTGCGCTGGTGGGACTGTTTACCCCGATCAAGAATCTTTCAAAAATGAGCAATGTTATTTCGCAGTCAGTTGGAGCGGGTGAACGTGTATTCGAAATCATCGATGCTCCCGTCGATGTCGAAGAACCGCCTGATGCCGTTAACTTGTCGAACTGTCGCGGCGAAGTCGAGTTTGCTAATGTATCCTTTGCCTATAACCAGAATGAGCCGGTATTGCGCAACGTTAATATCAAAGTGTCGCCGGGCGAGGTTGTCGCTCTGGTAGGCCCCTCTGGCGCCGGTAAAACGACCTTTATCAACCTGATTCCCCGCTTTTTTGATGTGAGCGCCGGCGCAGTAATGATCGATGGCGTAGATGTCAGAACATTGGCTTTTGCCAGCATGCGGCAGTTCATCGCCATGGTTCCGCAGGAAACGTTGTTGTTCTCAGGTACGATCGAAGAAAACATCAGATTTGGCAAGCTAAGCGCCACGCATGAAGAGATTGTCGAGGCAGCGAAGCTGGCAAATGCCCATGACTTTATTATTGCTCAGCCAGATGGTTACGATACGATACTGGGCGAGCGCGGTGTCAATCTTTCGGGCGGGCAGGCGCAACGCATCGCTCTTTCCCGTGCTTTTCTCAAAGATCCTGGCATTTTGATTCTTGACGAAGCTACCAGCGCGCTCGATTCAGAAACCGAGAATCTGATCAAGGAATCACTCAACCGGCTGATGGCCAATCGCACGACTTTTATGATTGCACACCGTCTGTCTACGGTTATCAAGGCCGACAAAATACTGGTGCTGCAGCGTGGTGAAATCGTTGAGATCGGTTCGCACAGCCAGTTGCTTGATAAACAGGGATTGTATTCGCAGCTTTATCGTTCGCAGTTTTCCGAACAGGTGGTCATGTGATGACGCAAATAAACGCGATAGAACAGCGCGATTTCGCGGCAATTCATGGATCTATGCGCCTGGGAGACGGTCGCTGGCAAAACCCGGGCTGGGTTATTGCGCTCAAACTCAAGTCCATTGTTGGAGCGGCACTTATTCTTGCCTTGTCAAAGCTGGTCAGAATTGAGCGGCCAACCTTTAGAAAGTTCACCAAAGCATGTAAAGATGGGCGGCCGGTGGTCATAATCACCTGGCATGGCTCAATGCTGATACCGATCTATTGCCATCGCCGGCTTAATCTTGTTAACATGACCTCGCTATCTGAAGATGGCGATCTGGTCACAAATGTTCTCTATAATCTTGGTTATCAGTGTGTCAGAGGCTCTTCGTCGCGTGGCGGCATGCGCGTTCTGCTCGAAATGATCCGCCTGGTGAAGAGCGGCCGGAACGGTGCCATCACTGTTGATGGGCCGCGCGGTCCCCGCCACGAAGTAAAGCCCGGCGTCGTAATGCTGGCGCAAAAGACCGGAGCTCTGCTGGTTCCGATTGGGATGGGGTATTCAAACAGCATCAGCCTCAACAGCTGGGATCACACCGAGATTCCGTTGCCAGGCAGTCGGGCCGTAATGCTTACCGGCGATCCATTTACCATCAGTGCTCAGACCGATATTCAGCAGGGGTGTGCTCTGGTGCATGATCGTATCATAGCCTGTGAGAAGGCTGCGCGAGAATATGTTGCAACCGGACGGCTCAATAGTTGTATAATCGAAAGAACAGGTGGCACAAATTGAATCTGCAGTTGCGTGACAAAAAGAAGCTGCTGATTGTGGCCGGCGAAACTTCCGGCGACTTTTACGCTGCTTCTCTGATCGACGTGCTTAAAAAGTGCGGAGATCTCGAAATATTTGCTGTTGGCGGCATTCAGACCGCCAGCCGCGACGTAAAGCTTCTTTACGACAGTACTAACTGGGCTGCCATCGGGCTGATGGAAGCAATAAAGCAGGTTCCGCGCCTGCTGCTTGTTCTGTCACGGTTGAACAAATTCATGCGCGATAATCGCCCGGATCTGCTGTTGCTCGTTGATTACCCCGGATTCAATATGCGACTGGTGCATGCCGCCAACAAGCTTGCTATCCCGACTCTCTACTATTTTCCGCCCAGCAAATTTGCGACCGATCCGGCCAGCGTAACCGATGCCGCCACTTCTATCACCAGGGTTGCCGCTAATTTTGCTTCAACTTATGAAGTTTATCGGGCCGCCGGTGCCAATGTCGAATTTGTCGGTCACCCGCTGCTCGACCACGCTAAACCAATCATGACTCCGGCAGAGACCTGCGCAAAATATGGACTTGACCCGGACAAGCCGGTTATTGGCCTGTGCCCGGGCTCGCGCCGCCGAGAACTCGAGCTTCTGTTACCTGTTATGCTTAAAGCCGGCCGCCTGATCCATCAGAAATACCCGAATTATCAGTTTGTCGTGCCGGTTATCAAAACCGAAGGCAACGAGGTTTTCGGAGTTTCAAAACAGTGCCTGCGCAGCCAGCTTTCAGCCAGCGGCATTCCGGTGACCCTGGCTGAAGGAAAAATTTACGATCTGATGCACTTGTCGCGCCTGCTGCTGATCAGTTCCGGCACCGCCACTCTTGAAGCGAGTTACGTTGGAACGCCCATGATCATCTGTTATCGCGTATCGACATTCACTGAAATTCAAGCCCGTCTGTTCTATCGTCTGCCTAAGTATATCGGACTCCCGAACATCATTATTGATCGAATGGCTGTTCCAGAGCTGATTCAGCACGATCTTACACCGGAGCGCCTCGCCGAAAAGGCTTTTGAACTGCTTGAATCTGAAGAGCTGTATAACCAGCAGAAAAGAGACTTTGCCGATGTTGTAGCTCACCTCGGTGAGCCCGGAGCACATGAGCGCGTTGCTGCCATGGTGGTCGACATGCTCAACAGCAAGTCGGCAGGTTGACTCCCATGTCGGGGCTGGAACACCTGAAAAAGATTGTAACCGGTTTATCAAAACTGCTGTGTCAGCTTCCGGAAAAGCCCGGCCGTGCTTTTGCCGCTGCAACCGGTCTGGCGGCCTGGCAGTTATGGCGTGCCGAGCGCGTGCGCCTCGAAGATTGCATTGACCGTGTTTACTATCGGCGGCATCGTCAGCCGCCGCAGCCGGTTAAGGAGATTGTCCGCCGCGCTTTTCTTCATTTTGCACTGGTTTCGTATGAGCTGTTGCTTTTTCCAAAACTGAACCGGTCGTCGCTTGAACAGAGAGTTGCTTTGAACTGCCGTGAAGTTCTTGACAGAGAGCTGCAGAAGGGCAAGGGCGTAATTCTGGCGCTCCCACACATCGGCAACTGGGAAATCCTCGGCGCCGCGATTGCTCACGCCGGTTACCCGCTCAACTCATTCTACCTGTCACAGAAAGAAGATGAGATCGGCGGCATACTCGACCACTTTCGCACCTATTCCGGCATAATTCTGCATGATCGTGACCGGGGTGGGGTGAAGGCTCTCAGAGCGTTACGCAATGGCGAAATTCTTGGCATGATCGGTGACCAGGACGGTTCGCGCAATGGCGTCTATATGGATTTTCTCGGGCACTGGGTCAGTATGCCGGCTGGTCCCGCTAACTGGACACTGAAGACAGGCGCTTCTCTGCTGCCTTTGTATTCATTGCGCCGCGGTCATTCAGCAGAATATGAGGCTGTCTTTTTGCCGCCAATCTGTGATGAGTCAGGCGCTGACTACAATGAACGGGTAATTTCCAGGACTGTGGCGCTGGCGCGCTGGATGGAAGAGCTTATTCTTCAGCATCCCGACCAGTATCTGTGGTTCTACGACCGTTTTAAGCCTCGTCATGAAGGCTGGATCGCCGCTGAAAAAAAGAAATACGGCCAGATGTATCATGGAGAAGCACGGTATGGCAGCTGAGCAAAAAACCGCTGTCCGCTCTCTGAGTCTGCGCGCGCAAGCTGCTCTGGCCTGTTATCGCATGGGTTTTGGCATGGCCGGGCTGGTGGGCGCCGCCGCAGTTCCCTGGCTGAGCTTATACAGCCGGCGAGTTAAAGAGGGTTTTGCCGACTACCTTGGCCAGGTGCGGCGCTGTGCCGGCCGTCAGGTGTTCTGGATTCATGCGGTTTCAATGGGCGAGGCCATGGTTGCCTACGGATTCGCTGCCGAACTCAAACGCGAATTTGCAGATTGCGAAATCGTTTTTACCAGCACGCACCCGGATGTTATTGCCGGAATGCGCCGGCGCGGCCTGGCCGCGCAGACAGCTTATTTTCCGCTCGATACCCAGATCGGCATGCAGCGCGTTTTTGAGCGCTGGCATCCATCTGCAGTATTTGTCAGCGAAACTGACTTCTGGCCTGAATTTTCGACACAGTGCCGCCAGCGCAGAATTCCTTTGTATTTGATCAATGGCCGTATCAGCAGTAAAATTGCTGCTTTTTATCAGCAGTGTCCGGGGCTTTCTGAACTGGTTTTTTCGGCTTATTCGCTGCTGGCGGTTCAGACTGCCGTAGATGCCGAACGGCTTGTTGGCATGGGCGTTGACTCGCAGCGGATTGCGGTGCTGGGCAATATGAAGGCCGATCTGACCATCGCACCCGGCAGTGTCGAATTGAGCGCTTTCAGGGCCTGGCTAGCCGGTCGCAGGACCGTAGTAATGGGTTCACTGCATCCAGGAGAATTTAGTTTGCTGCTGCCGGTTATCAAATCCCAGGCGGCGGCAGGGCGGGCGATAATCGTAGCGCCGAGAAACCCGGCTTTCGCGGTGGAATGGCAGCAGACTCTAAGCAGCCATGGAGTTGAGAGTTGTTTACGCAGTCAGGGTTTTGCTGGTTCGCCGGTATTGCTTCTCGATACCATGGGTGA